>CAZSUK010000293.1:0-12927 GCA_964609355.1 uncultured Acidobacteriaceae bacterium
AAATGCGCCTGCATCCTCCTTAGGTCCGGCGTAATCAACGAGGTGTCCATCACGAAGATACTGCGTCTGGCCTTTCGCTCCCATTGTCGGCGCCGGTCCGGAGACCGGTACGAGTCTGCCGCTCACTTCGGTTTCGGCGTCGCCATCGAGATAGCTACTGATACGTACGTTCCAGGCAGAGAGATACTTGGCGGTGAAAGTATCGGTGGGGGTCCTCAGGGTGAATTGTTCTCCGGTGATATTGGGGAACACATTCAGCGAAACAGTTCCGGCAAGCAGACCGAGCTCGGTGTAGGGCGCGCCGCTGGTGGTGTGTAGATCGTTGAAGGTAAGGACGGAATTTTCTGCCAAATACAGCGTCGAATCGTCCTCAAACTCGATCTCTGCGCGCCCTTCGCCGGTCACCAGGCTGAAGCCTGTTTCGAGCGGAAGATTGGCAACTGCTTTCTCCCAGACAGCACCCGCGGGCTTTTCATTGTCCTCACCGCGGGCAATGCGTACATCGCCTTCCACATAGCTGATGCGGACAATCTGGGCGTAGGTCTCGTCGGAATAATGATGTCCGAGAATAAAGAGTGCTTCCTTCTTCAGCCTCTCAGAAAAGTCGCCATCAAGAATCTCCTGGATCTGCGCCAGAGCCTGGGTCTCATCCTTCTGCATCAGGACATTGAGCGCCAGCAATCTCAGGTCGTCGTCTTTTAATGCGTTGGGCTCGACGGGTTTGCCATCCTCTGCGCCAATCTCGATGCTCAATGCGGTACAGTCATGGTTCCAGCTGCTGGCCGGGTACTGGTGGGTCAGGGCGGCACAGGTCTCGAGCGCAACTTTTGTGTGTCCTTGTTTCTTCTCCGCATAGGACTTCCAATAGAGAGCACCGTCGGAGTGGTCGCTGTGTTGGTTGGCAACCATGGTGAAGAGGGCTTCCGCATTTGCCCAGTGGCTGTCATTGATGGCGCGCATTCCGTCGTTATAGAGATTGTTCTCGGGAGTGCTTAACGAAGCTGGAGTCCCATCGAATTCAGCTGGCTCTCCGCTTCCGGCGAAACTCTGCCCCCAGGCGGCGGGGGCGACCGATCCGCACAGCATTACTCCTAACAGAGCGAAATAAGAAAGACTGGATTTCATATCGTGTCCCCTTTCGGATGCGTGCTTGAGGCCGCCTGTCGCGAACGCAATACACGCACCTCAAATAGCAGCCCGTCGACGTTCATTTCGTCTTGCAATCTGCTGATGGTTTGACTGTTCAAACCGTCGGGCTGGTTCGCCAGCTCAACCAGCAGACGATCTAATCGATCGAGCGCTGTTGACAGTGCTCGGTCGTCATCCTGCTTCGCGTTTTTACGGCAGATTTGGTTTGCCTCCAAAAGGCTGCGCGCTTCGTCACGCAGCGGGAAGGCCACGCTGCCGCCTTCGGCATGCTTCAGTTCCACTAGCAACCGTTCTGAACGATCCAGATGATCGCTCAGAACGACCACCACGATGCGTTGGGGTGGCTGCTGGACGGTTGGTTCATGTTGCTGGACATGGTTTTGCGCGATGGTCTGCGCATGCCTGTGCTCCCAAAGCCGGCCGCCGAGGAAGGCACAGACAACCAGAGCAATCCCAGCAGCGGCATAACTTAAAGCTGGCCACAGTCCACGGCGGAACCAACTCTTGCGCGGTTCGTACGCAGGTAGCGAGCCCGCAAGCGATTCCCAGACACGATGACCATAGGCTGAGTCGCGAGGCGGGGCTTCAGCAAACTTTATATCGGCCAGATCGCTGCCCAGAGCGCTATAGGCCTTCGCACATTCCGCGCACGCCAAAAGATGTTGCTGCACAGCATTGCTGTCGTCCTCCGCGTAGGCGTGCGCGATCAGTTCTTCTTCACTCAAATGATTCATATCTTCACCCTTAAAATCGCCAATCGGCGGCGCAGCTTTTGTACCGCGCGAAATACAGCTTGCTTCGCCGCGTTTGGCTCTATACCCAGTGCACTTGCAATCTCTTCGCTGGTGCAGTCTTCTATGTGTCGCAGGACAAAGGCTGTCCGCTCCGTGGGTGTCAGGCTCGACATCGCCATCTCCTGCATGGCGCCGATTTCTCCGCTAAGCACTAGCCGTTCCGGACCCGCGGCCCAATCTGCCAACTGGACTTCATGTTGCTGCCGGTTCGACTCTTCTCCCACTCTGCTGTTTTCATCCATTCGTTGGCCGCTGATCTTATTCAACGCGCAGCGGACCGCGATGCGATAAATCCAGGTTCCAAAATCCGATCGCGACTCAAAACTTTCCAGCTTTCGATACCCCCGCAGGAACGCCTCCTGGACCACATCTTCGGCATCGGCTTCGTTCCCGGTAATGCGAAATGCCACCCGGAACAGCCTGGCGCTATGGCCCACGACCAGGGCACCATAAGCGTCTTTGTCTCCTGCCAGAACCGCTCCGATTGCCGCCTGGTCGTTCTTGTCCATGCGGACATTAGACACCGGGCCACAGAGTGCGGTTAGGAGAGATTTTTGGGGAAATTTATGGAATTACGACATCGGGCCATGTCCGGAGGTCACTGGCTCAGGTACGGCCGTGTCCGGAGGCCGGCGGGGAAATCGCGGGGGGGTTGAGCGCAGCACGTGACTCATGATCCAGGCGTTCAAAATTAGTCGTGTTTCCATGGTAAGGGTGCCGGATAGATACGTGCTGCATTGTCGTGAAGATAGCCGTGCGCAAATGCGAGTGCCCGCTGCTCGCTCACTTCCCCGTTAAGGATCATCCGCGCAAGCGCGGCGGCGAGCGCCTTACGCGCCGACTCAATGGCGAGCCAATCGCTCTCTTCCGCTCCGATGGCTTCATTGAACGGGAATGCATCCGAGCCGAAGACCACCTTGTCCGGATAAAGCAGCAACCAGCGGCGCAGCACCTCGGCTAAATCCGCAGGATACAAATACAGGCCCATCAACGAGGAGTCAAGGTAGACATTCTCACGCGCGGCAAGCCAAATCGCCTGGTCCTGGAATGGATAACCACCGTGCAATAGAACGAAGTTCACATTGCTATAGCGGGGGTCGCGCAGCACGTTTTCCAGGTTCAAGACACTACCGCCACTCACGTTATAAAAGTCGCCGGTACCTACGGCTGTGTGTATCTGGACAGCGAGATGTAACCGGCCCGCTTCTCGCAGCAGATAGCGAAACATGAAATCTTCGAATATCGTGTGCTCTGCCGCAGACGGCTTGCCGCCGGAGACGTATCGGTTGTATATGCTCGCTGCCGCATTTTCGGGCGGGTCATCGAAATGCAAGGTGCGGAAATAAGCAATTTCGAACTTGATAGCAACTCCGCCGTGGGCGCGATTCTGCTCCAAAATCTTGCTGACAAAAGCCAGGTATGCTGGAAACGTTGCCGGCAAAGTCGTTAGCCCGGCCTGGGCAAGTTCGCGTTTCATCAGCTTTTCCTGGAGTGGAACATAGACACCCTCGTCTATGTTGCGCGCGCTCAGTTCGCTGTTGTCGAGTGGGAAGAGAAACGAGTCGACGAAAAAGACCCAGTGGAAACGTTTGGGATTGAGGTAAGCCGGCATGGCCACGCGGTTGGCCATCATTGTTTCCACGTTCAACTGGTCGAGGATCCGATCAAAGTACTGATTGCCCGGATAGCTTTGGCGCATCTCTGCTTTCTTGGCAATGAGCCACTTCAAATGCTCCGGCGTGTTGTCGGAGTAGGGATAACTGAACAGATTTTTCGCAGCCTCGATGAGCTCTGGGTTATCGGGAAGCAGCCTGAGTGGCGGGTGCGATGGAGAGGAGGCCATTGCGTCCACGTCGGTGTCGTCGGCAAATCCAGGATGACCGTGATCATCGAAGATCGGGATGAGACGTATCTGACGCAGCATACGGTCGTAGGTCTGCTGGTAGCCAAGCGTCGTGTCAGGTCCGGCCTGCGCGCGTAGCCATGGCGGGCTTGTGCCGAGAAGCAAGATGGTTATAGGAATGGCTAGTTTTACTTTAGAGTTCAAAAGATTACCTTAACGGGACACGACTGCAGGTGAGATTTGACTATCCGACCCTTCGATGGGTGGCGGGGAAGCGCCCAAAGGTTCCTTCCACCCTCTGTTTTCTAGAGTCCTTTGAACCATCCGCCATCTACCAGCAAGGTTTGGCCGGTAATAAACGAAGCCCGCTCCGAAGCCAACCAGACGATGGCGTCGGCTATTTCCTCCGGCCGCCCGATGCGCTTCAGGGAGGCTTCTGCTCCCAGGCGAGCTTCGAAGTCCGCCGGACTCACGCCCCCCTCCTGCGAGCGCTTGGTGATGAGTTGCTTCAGCCGCTCGGTCGCGGTAAAGCCAGGGCCCACGTTGTTCACGGTAATTCCGTCTTTGCCGAATTCGTTAGACAGGCTTTTGACCAGTCCAACAACGCCGGCCCGCACAGCGTTCGAGTAAATCAGATCAGGGACCGGCTGACGCACCGTCATCGACGTAATCGTCACCAGCCTGCCCCAATGGTTTTTCTGCATCCAGGGCAAAACCGCGCGCGCAAAGTGGATCGTGCTCATAAAGTTCATTTCCAAAGCGCGATGCCACTCCTCCGTCGTGGTGGCGAAGAACATCTTTGCCGGAGGCCCGCCAGCGTTGGTCACGCATACATCCACGCCCCCGAACTGCTGCGCCACATGCGTCACAAAGGCATCGACGGCCTTCTCATCGGTTACATCCAGCGGCTCGGCCAATACCGGGGCGTTCGAGTGTTCACGAATCTGCGCTGCCGCCGCGTTCAGCTTCTTTGCATCGCGGGAGCAAATGGCTACGCGGGCGCCTTCGGCGGCGAACTTCTCTGCCGCCGCCCGCGCGATCCCATCGCTGGCAGCAGCAACAATCACATTGCGGTCCTTTAATCCAAGATCCACTAGCGGGCTCCTTGTCGCAGGTAGGCATCCGATCCATCAAGCCAATCCTGGCGGGGTGGATTAAACACGTCGAGGTCAACCGTGTCCTCCAGCGCAAGGGCCTCGTGCGGCATGTTGGGGGGGATGCAGAGCACCTCGCCGGCGGAGACGGTGATCTCCTGGTTATCAATGTAGAAAAGTAATGCGCCTTCGAGAATATAAGTGACCTGCTCGTTATGATGGCTGTGCAGCGGCACCCTGGCGCCCTTCTTGAGAAGCACACGGGCCACCATCACGTTTGTGCCTACCACCATCTGCCGTCCGATGAGCGGGCTCAGATTTTCTATCGCGACGTCGTTCCACTTGCTGTACTTTGCAACGGTTTGTGTCATGTCCATTTCCCCAGCAAAAGTTACCACATCCGGCTACGAGTGCGGCTTCCCTGCTGCGCCCAGCCAGGTGACGGCTCCATAGGCTCCCAGCCATGAGCCGACGGCGGCGAAGACCACGTAAATGGGATTGCCGGTATAGCTAATCACGGCAAACGCAGAGAGCAGATACCATACGCTGCTCCAGCTTGCTGCGACGCTCCTGCGGCGTGCGGCAACGGCCGCGGTGAACAGGACGTAAACCGCATCCGTAGCGGCCGTGGAGGCCACCACACCGGTCGCAATGAGCGGATTTGGCGCGTGGATCATTGGGCTTTCCTCTCCGAACTGAGCTTCAATCCCTGGTGGATCACGAACAGAAGAATGATGCCTAGCGGCAACAAAACATAAAACCATACCAGCGTCGCGCGAGAACGATCTGGCTCGACGGTGCAATCGGTGGTTAGTTGGGTTACATCGCTTCCCCGACGAACAGCCAAGGTCAGACGCAGCTTGCCTGGGCTGGAAAGGTGCACCGTGGCTGCTTGAAGCAGGCGGTTGCTCACCTGTCCTCTGGTTAGCCGAACCGTTATCTTGCCGGCAACGGTGAGGTCGTCAACCGTAAGATCGAGGATTGGATCCAGCAACACTTCCCCACTGGCGCGATCCTGTACCAGGACGCTGAAGTCTGCCGTACCTACCTCGAGTGGCTGGGGCGCGGCGAAGAGGGTGATGGTGAACGCACCGGCATCCTGGTGGAGAAGCATCGTTCCGCCATCGCCGTGTGCCGCCATTGTCCCCATTGCCAGCATGAACGCCGCGACCAGGCGGCGGAGAGCCTTCATGGGTTCATTATCATGCCGCGCATCTGCATTGGTTGAAGAAGGATCCAGATGCCCGCCGCGTAGACTGCAGCAACCGTGGTTGCCCAAGGCAATAGCAGCAACACCGCACGGCTGGGACGCGCGGCCCACTCGAGCGCCCGTCTCCAGCCCAGGTACAGGGTGAACAAGAGACCCGCATCGAGCAGCAGAAGCTGAAGGGACAGCACAGCATGGGCGGAAAGCAGGGGTAGTTCCATTCCCCATTGAGGCGGTGATAGAAAATGCCAGTGAAAGTCTGCCGCGGCCTGATGAACGACAGGCCCAAGGCTTGCCCAGCCGGTAAAAAGATGAAAGAGGAGATGCGCGGCCCACATGGCTAACCCCAAAGGCAGGAGCGCCTGCGAGAAGCGGCAGAACAGTTCCTTTTTGAAGCGCGCGCACACGGCGACCAGGGGCACCACTGCAAGCAGCGCCATGAGTGCAGAGTACTTGCCGGGTTGGGCCACCATCCACAAGGCATTCGCGAATGCGGCGATCACGACGACCAAGGCGAGAGCAGAGACGTCGATACGTGGGGAAACCGGCGCAGGAGGCATAGCGAACAGGCCGATGTTGTCATGAGGACAGGCTTTTACGCAGTCCATGCACAGAGTGCAATCCATGTTTCCGGCCTTTTGCGGCATGTACAGCTGCAGTTCGCAACCACGCTGCTGTGCGTTTCCGGCAATGCAGTCGTGGGTGGTACAACTCCGGCAGGTTGCCTGGCTGCGTGCCTGAAGGCTGAAGGGCGAGAGCAGCGACCCGGCAAAATTGAATTGGCCCAAAGGGCAAAGATATTTACAAAAGCTGGCTCCGCGGAAGAAGGTATCCACCAGGAAAGCCGCTGCGAAATAGGCAGCCAGGAGCCAAGCTGTGCGCCGCGGATGGTCCCAGATGGCAAAGGCTTCGTAAGACCAGAAAAACAGGATCATCAAGGCGATCGCGATCCACTTGCTGCGCAGCCAGCGCGGCCATTTAAAACGGGCCAGGCCTAAGCGGTGTCCGAACTCCCGCGGCAGCATGAAGGGGCACGACAAGCAGAAGATGTTGCCTAACACTAAAAGCCCGATCACCCCGAAGGCCCGCACGTAAGTCCAGGGCAGGACTCCGGCCAGATTCATCGCGCTCATAGGGTGGCCAACAAAGCCGTCGGTGATGACCAGCACCGCAGCCACGAAGGCGATGCTCTGCAGCGCCATCCTGCCGTAGCGTGCGCGCAGCACGTAGCCGATCAGGGGCATCTGCAGCAGGTCGAGGCGCTTTGGCTGAGGGAGTACGATGTGCGCCGGCTGCGGATTGGCAAGGGATGAGCGCCGAGTTGGCGGCGACAGAAGATGAGTGGCAATGACCACGACCGGCACCAGGTAGAAGATGGACCCAACGACCCACATGAGCGCGCCCGCCGCAGCCTGGTCGCGCAGCGAGGAATAGCTGGGGTAGATTATCCTGCCGGAGAAGGTCAGGAAGCCTGCCAGCGCGGTATTCACCAGGTCCGCGCCGACCAGATAAGGCAACATGGCCCAGCGAGATGCGCGGCTTGGGCTGGGCCAGGGTTGAATCACCGGAAACCAGAAGAGCAGCGACGTTATCAGAAAGCAGGCGTGCTCCACCTCGTGCCAGCCGGGCGAGCGGAGCGCCAGCTCGTAGGCCTGCGGTACATGCCAGCCAAGGTAGGCGATGTTCATCGCCATCCACGCCAGGACCGGATGGGTGAGCAGGCGCATTAGTCTATGCAGGATCGGGGTTCGGAAGAAGGGGCCTAGGCCGTCGCGCAGCACAGAACGCGGCAGAGCCCGCAGCAGCGGAACGGCGGGCGCCCCCAGAAGCAGCAGCGGAGGGGCTACCGACATTAGTATCAGGTGCTGTGTCATATGGGCGACCAGGTAGAGGCCGTCCAA
Source organism: uncultured Acidobacteriaceae bacterium (assembly GCA_964609355.1). GTDB lineage: Bacteria > Acidobacteriota > Terriglobia > Terriglobales > Acidobacteriaceae > PALSA-350. The sequence goes on from CAZSUK010000293.1 coordinate 7,989, forward strand.
TGTATCGAGAGGCGAAGCAATGGCCATCCACATCGACAGCAGACCGCCGAGGAAGCACCAGGCGCGCCAAACGGGGAAAATCAGCGGCCGCGTGCGGCGGATTTCGCGCCAACCCCGGAGGTAGAGCAAAGCAGTCGCGAGGAGTCCGGCTGTGGCCCAAAAAGGAAAGGCCCAGGAACTCCACGCGGCCTGTGATACTCCATCTGACATTGAGTCCCACTATAGTGTGCGAGTGGCCCAAATCACAGACGCCGCAGGTAGGCCACCCACTCATTCGTTTCGCCCTGTAATTTAGGCGTAGCAGCCACCAGGGCTAAAAGCCCCAAATTTTATGTGGCAAACGTTCCCGTGGGTTTAAAAACCCGCTTCCCCGGACTTAAAGTCCGGGGCTACACCAACGGATTGGCGCGGATCAAGCTGCTGAAAATTTAGCAGCTGTCTTATTGCGCGCCTGGTTGGACAGGATCGAGTTCCCCGGTGTTGATGTATTGCTGTGAAGCATCCCGTGCCGGGCGCTGACCCTCCGGGTGCAGAGTCTCGAGAAAGCTGACCAATGCGGTCACTTCCGCCGGGGAAAGGTTCTTTCCATAAGCTGGCATGTTGCCACCGCCCTGCAGCACCTGGCGTACCAGTTGATCATAGGTCAGCCGCGTCGCCACTCCGTCCAATGCCGGTCCACGCTCGCCACCCAAGCCGCCGATCATATGGCAGTTGCGGCATTGCTTTGCCTGAAAAACAATTTGCCCTTGCCTCCCCAGCGGCGTGGCCGCATGGACGTAGCGGGCAGGGACGGTGTCACCACTCCAGGCCTGCATTTGCGGGCTCCAGGGCGTGTAAGTTCCCAGATGCTGGCAGACGGCAAAGCCTACCGCCAGGACAGTAATGGACAGCACCGCGATCGGCCGCCGGTGCCAGCTCTTCTCCCCCTCACCAGCAAAGAACGGCAGTGCCAGCAGAAAAAGAATCCCCACGACCGGAGCAATCAGGATGAACGGCGTCTCCAGGTTCTCGGGGAGGAAAGACAGGATCGTGTAGAGCCACAAGAAGAAGAAGTCCGGCTTGGGCACGGTTTGGATGATGGTTGGATCGGGAAAGCCGGTCGGCCCGAAGGGGCCCAAAAACACTGCGCAAAGTGCTACCGCAAACAGGATCGCGGCGGAAAAGATCATGTCTTTCCACACCGCCCCGGGTACGAAAGGCATGCCGTCTTTATGGGTGAGCTCGTGGTACTCCTGAATGTAGGTGCTGCGTTTGACAACTCGTCCCGGCATGGGCCAATCGTTGATGCCTAGCCCCACAACCATCCAGATATGCAGAGCGGCGAACAACAACAAGGTTCCAGGGATGACGAAGACGTGCAGAGCAAAGAAGCGGGTTAACGTAGGACCCGCGATAATCGGGCCGCCTAATAAGAGGTTAACCAGCGGCCCCCCAATGAGCGGCACGCGGGCTACGATCGATGCACCAATGCCCAGCCCCCAGTAGGCATCCTGGTCGAAGCGCATGACCTGGCCGGTGAATGCCATACCGAGCGTCATCAGCAGCAGAAAGACTCCCAGGATCCAGGTCAGCTCGCGGGGAAACTTATACGCGCCAAACAGGAAAACCTGCGCCATATGGATCAGCACCACGGCCACCATGAAGTTCGAACCCCAGCCATGCATGGCGCGCAGGAACCATCCCAGCGGAAGTTGCTGGTTCAACACCTGCAGACTGTTCCATGCTTCGCCCGCAGAGGGAACATAAACGATGGCCAGCAGGATGCCGGTGACGATCTGTAGCAGTAACAGAACGAAGCTGGCGCTGCCAAAGACATACCACCAACTCGCCGTGTTTGTCGGCACCGGGTGAAGGACCGTGTCCTTGATCGGCCCTTCCAACTTCAAGCGGAACTCCAGCCAATCGTAAATCTGCTTTAGCCGGTGCATTGAGAACTCTCTTTCCGCACCGACGCGCTGGTTGCCAGGGTAGGCATCTGGCCTCCATCAATCATCAGTTTGCCGTTTTGCACTTTGTATGGGTATTCGAAAAGACCGCGCGGGGGCGGTCCTGCGGCGCGCGAACCGTCGCTATAGTAGACCCCTCCGTGGCATGGGCACATAAACAGTTCCGACTGGGGAAACCAACGCACGGGGCAGCCCAGGTGGGCACAGTTGATGGCGAAAATCTGGAACTTCTCTTGCTGCGTGCGCCGCACCCAACATGCAGCCTTCGCAGTCGCGCCATCCCAGGGCATGCTCTGGGGGTTCACGAAGCTCGCCAGCCGGGTCTCCCCCAGGGGAAATTGGGAAAGGTCACCCAGATCGATCCAGGAATCGTAACCGCCATTCTTGCGAATTGGCCCCAGCAGGTAGCCCACGACCGGGATGGCGACCAACAGGCCAACCACACCATTGAGCAGGGCGCCGATCGATACTAAGAACCACCGTCTGCTTACTGTCTCCTCGCTCATTTACGAGCCTCCTCCGGCTTTCGGGCGCTGGCTTGAGAGCCAGCCCACCACGTCGGTCACTTCCTGATCGCTCATCGGATGCCCAGGCTGGTCGTTGCGCCAATCTGGCTGACCGATATCGGGACGTCCTGCAATCACAACGGTGCGCAACACCTGGTCACTGATCAGGGATAAGAATGCAGGCTGGGTAATCGAACCGGCTTTGCTCTTGGCGGATGATCCGGCGGCACCGTGGCAGGAAGCGCAATAGGTCGCGTAAGCCTGCTGGCCTCGAGCGGCATCAGCCGGTTTGGCGGCCCTGTAGGGAGGCGCGTTCGCGCCCTCCAGCGTCCCTGCTTTAAACCAGGAAGCGCGCATACCGTTCACCAGCGCGTCGACCTGCTGGTCGGTCAAGCTTCCCCCGGCACTGATGGCAAAGGCCGGCATCAGGGTCCCCGGTTCGCCGTTGCCCACAATCTGATGCAGCACCTGCTCGTCCACCAGCCCCTGATAGATGGGGTTAGCCAGTGAGTAAGACGGGCCATTCATTCCCTGGGCGCCGTGACAAGCGGAACAGTTCTGCGCGTAAAGCGTAGGAAAATCCAACACCGCGTCCGGACGAGGCACCTCCGGTCCGGGCTTCGGATGTCCGGGAAGCTGCCCGCAGCCCACCACTGCGAGGCAGGAAACCAGCATCATGCTGCTGCTGAAGAGGCGCGCCATCACTTCGGTTCGTCCTCCCCATGACGCTCTTCCATCATCCCCGGTGTTTCCAAGCCCACGCGTACGGCAAAGGGCATAAATTGTTCGGTGCGGATGTCGACCTGGTGCGACACGACCCAACCAGCCACCAGCCCGAACGTTACCTGGGAGACGACAAACCACACCCAGTCGATCCGCGCTGCGAGGAAGGGATTGATCAGGGGGAGCGCTGAATGAATCACGCCCGTCCATAACACCGGGGCGATGATGCCGCCCAGAAGGATAGGGTGCCGGGGGAGCATGGGCAGCATTGCACCGTAGAGCAGGCCGATCAGCAAAGAGCCGGCTGCGTGGATGATAACGGCTATGATGAGCGCGCTCAGACGGAAGTGGAGGATCTGCTCGAGGGTGGGATTGCTCCAACCGGCGACTCCCGCTCCACCCAAAAGATTTACTGCGTACCAGATGCTGTGATAGCGGATGAGACCATACAGAACCGCCGGCACAATCATCGCGGCGCCGCCGGCGATGCCACCCTTAACGCCGGCCATGACTGACGGCGTGTGTACCGGCAGACGCGCGCGATGGCTTTCGTCGATCGCGATGTGAGCGACTTTGGTGCGCACCGAGGTGTAATGGAACTTCTGTACTTTTACCGGCACAGCGACGTGATGCGCGTGCGGCCACACCTGGCCAAACCACCCCACGCAGCCGGTCACAATGAGCACCGCACCCAGCACACTTATGCCCGCATTCGTGACCAGGCCTGCGAAGGCGAACGTCAGGCCCAGGGCCAATACCAGCGGCCATGCCGTCGGGGCAGGCAGCTGCAGGATCTCGTCGGAGACATCCGGTTTTTCGTGCTGGTCATTCATTGCCATTGCGCTTTGCCTCTTTCTCTCAGCGGCCAATGATGTAGACGACGGTAAAGACCACCACCCAGACCCCATCGACAAAGTGCCAATAGAGCGAGAGCACCCCGAGCTGTTTCGCGTGCTCACTTTTCAACTTGCCGGCGAGGGAGAAGATCAACACCAGCGAAAGCATGGTGAGCCCGATGATCACGTGGCTCGCGTGCAGACCGACAAGCGAGTAGTACGTAGTGCCGAAGAGATTGGTGCTGATGGTCAGCCCGTCGTGATAAATCAACTTATTCCATTCAAGCCCGGTGCCGCCCAAAAAGATCGCGCCCAGCACGACCGTGAGTGCCCACCACAACCTGAAAGCCCCCATCGCACCCTTCTTTAAAGAATGTTCCGCTAACCAGATGGTGAAACTGCTCGATAACAGGCATACGGTGTTGAAGATCGGAAGTTCCAGTACATCGCGCGGCTGCGGCCCGGAGATACTCTTGCCGATGTAATAGATATAGGCGACCACGAAGATACTGAAGATCGCGGTCTCGGCCACAATCAGCGCCAGCATGGCAACGGTGCCATGATAGGGGAGCACCCACTCTTTGTGGTGACCCAGGGGAATGGCGGTGCTACTCATCGTTTGTGCCCTGTCATTTTCATGCGCATTGCCTTATTCGCGAGATAGAGATCATTCGTATCGATAATCCGGGTCTTCCGGGTGCTTAAGGTCCCACAGCGGGCGGCGGCTCATCACAACTGGCTCGGTGGCAAAGTTGTACTCCGGCGGGGGCGATGAGGTGGCCCACTCCAGCGTCCAGGCGTCCCAGGGATCGGGTCCGGCCTCCTCGCCCTTGAAGTACGAATACACCAGGTTGTAGACAAAAATTGCGGTGGCAATACCCTGAATAATGCCGCCCATCGAAACGATGAAGTTCAAGGTGTCCCAGCC
>CAZSUK010000294.1:0-16939 GCA_964609355.1 uncultured Acidobacteriaceae bacterium
GGCTTGCTCGCCGGCAGACAGCTGGACGATCTTATTCAAGGCGCCGCGGAGCTTGAAACTGCCGATGGGCTGCAATCCTTCTGCCTTAACCCAGAGGTCAGACCCTTCCCAGCTGACCAGCGGCGTGTGCATAGCGACACCGCGAAGCCTATCCTGAGCGGCGCGCAGTTCGGCCAGTGTCACTAACAATTTAGATTTCCAGAATAATGGGCATGATCATGGGCCGGCGCGAAGTGCTTTTCTGGATATAGCGCTTCAGATCAAGACGGATTTTTTCCTTCATTACTCCATAGTCGGCCTTCTCTTCGGCCGACGAGCCCTCGAGCGTGCGGTTGACGATCTCCTTCGCCTGATCACTGAGCGCGATTTCGCCGGCAACAAATCCACGCGTCACTACTTCAGGCGCGCTCTCCACTTTGCCGGTGCGCTTGTTGATGGTGATGATGGCCAGCACCAGTCCATCCTCGCTCAAGTGTCTGCGGTCGCGGATGACCAGGTCTTCGACCACGTCGGTGGTGGACCCGGCATCGATGCAAACCCGCCCGGTCGTGACTTTACCGGCCTTGGTGGCAGTGTTTGCGTCGAGTTCGAGGACGTCGCCGTCTTCCAGGAGCAGCGCCTGCTGCGGTACACCGGTGTTTTTCGCCAGTTGCACGTGCTTCTGCAGATGACGATAGTCGCCGTGAACGGGAATAAAGAATTTGGGCCGCAGCAGGTTGATTATGAGTCGCATCTCTTCCTGGCTACCGTGCCCGCTTACGTGAATCAATCCGGATTCGCCATCGTCGTAAATCACGTTGGCTTCGCGGCGGCAAAGGTGGTCGATCACGCGGTAGATGCTCTTCTCGTTGCCGGGGATCACGCGCGAACTTAGCACCACCGTGTCGCCGCGTTCGACACGCGCGTGTTTGTGGTTATCGACCGCCGCACGGGAAAGAGCGGACATCGGCTCTCCCTGTGTGCCGCTGATCAAAATCAAAACTTCAGAGGCTTGATAGTCGCGGATCTGCCCGGGATGGATCAATAAGTTCGGGGGCACTGTGAGGTAGCCGAGGTCCTGCGCGATCTCTGAAGATTCCACCATGGACCGGCCCACAATGGCCACTTTGCGACGATGAGTCTGGGCCAACTCCAGGGCGATGCGGAGGCGATAAATCGAAGACGAGAAACAGCTGAAGAACAGCTTCTGCTTGGTACGGGAAAAAATTTCGTCCAGCCGCGGCTTCACTGCCCACTCGCTCGGCGTGTATCCGGCCCGATCGACGTTGGTTGAATCCTGCAGAAGAGCCAGCACGCCGCGCTTGCCGTACTCGGCAAAACCGTGCAGGTCGAAGGGCTTTCCATCCGGAGGCGAGAGGTCAATCTTGAAGTCGCCGGTATGGACGATTACACCCACCGGCGTCTCGATAGCCAGGGCGACACAATCCACCAGGCTATGGGTCACGCGGATAGGCTCGATGGTGAAAGCGCCGAGATGAAACTTCTGCCGCGGCGAAATCTCAATCAACTCCGCAGTGTCGAGTAGCCGATGTTCATCAAGCTTGCCTTCGACGTAGGCCAGAGTGAACTCGGTCGCATAGACCGGTACTTTGAGCTCGCTCAAAATCCACGGCAGCCCACCGATGTGATCCTCATGACCATGGGTGAGGATGATGGCGCGGACATGCTGGCGGTTTTCCACCAGGTAGGTGATATCAGGGACGACAATGTCGACGCCTAATAACTCGGTCTCGGGGAACATGAGACCGGCGTCGATGACGATAATGTCATCTGCCCAGCGTAAGGCCAGGCAGTTCATTCCGAATTCGCCCAGACCGCCTAGAGGGATGACTTGTAACTTGCCTGAAGACATCAAATTTTAATGCTACCACGCAGTGATTAACGCAGCAGTTCTTCAAGGGTGGTGCTCAGGTCCGTCTTGTCATCGCGATACTTAACGATTACCGGCGCGTACAGGCTCAAACCCCATGCGGGGTCCGCACCACGCTTCAAATCTCTCGCCCCCGGCACCACGACTGCGCCCTCAGGAATAATCAGCGGCTGATCTGCGGAGCCCCTGAGGACCTGATTGCGCACAATGTCGTAAACCGGCGTTCCCCGGGTGAGGATGGTACCTGCAGCCAATACAGCGCTCTGCCTCACGAGTGTGCCCTCGTAGACTCCAGTGTTGCCGCCTATCAGCACGTCGTCTTCAATGATGACCGGAGTGGCATTGATTGGTTCTAACACCCCTCCGATCTGCGCTCCGGCGCTCAAATGCACCCGCTTACCAATTTGCGCGCAGCTGCCGACAAGGGCGTGGGAATCGACCATGGTGTTTTCATCGACGTAGGCGCCGGCATTGACGTACATCGGCGGCATGCATACCACACCCGGAGCGAGAAACGCTCCTTCACGGATAGCTGACCCGCCGGGCACAATGCGCACCCCTTCCTGCAGGCCGAATCGCCTCATCGGGTATGTGCTCTTGTCTACAAAGGAAAAGGAGTGACCGCCCATTTTCTCGAGCTTGCCCAAGCGGAACCCCAACAGGATGCCCTGCTTGACCCAAGGATTGACGCGCCATCCGGTCGAGGTATCGGGATCGGGTTCGGCGGCCCGCAATCGGCCTTCGGTCAGCTCGTTGCGCAATTCCAGGAAGGCCAACATGGCTCCGTGGTCGCCGACCGCCTCCGCTCCGGCTGCAAAATAGCGTTCGATAGTTGCTTGTAGCGCCATGAAAATTCCTTAACTTACTGCACAGTCGAAAATCGTCTTTCTTGCCCCGCCACAAAGGATCGGGTGCCCCATCCTTCGCGCTGTTGGCGAAGGATGGGATGCCACTGCTCTTCACCCGAGGCCTTTCCCTGCAACTTCTGCTTGTCCCACCCTTCGCAGAAAACGCGAAGGATGGGGCACCCGATCCTTTGTGACAGGGCAAGAAATACTCGCCTCTGAAGCCGTGACTTCCAGCCGCGGTTCTGGACAGCTGCTTCAATTCACCAGCAGACCCAGCTCCTCTGCCAAAGCAAACAGCCTGGCTTGGGTCACCGGGGTCACGGGCACCATGGGCAAACGGTAGTTTTCTTTGAGGCGTCCCATCATGGCCATCACACACTTGACGGGTCCGGGACTTGCTTCCCAGAAGTTGGCCGTCAGCAGACGAAAGTAGCGGCGGCTGAGGGCTCTGGCTGTCGTCCAGTCATTATCGAGAGCCGCATTCGCCATGCGCGCCATCTCTGCTGGAATTTCATTGGATGCAACCGACACCACCCCTGCTCCGCCGAGCGCAATGACTGGCAGCGTCATCAGGTCATCGCCGGCCAGAACAGTGAAACCCGGCGGCATCAAGTAGATCAACTCGGCAATCTGCTGCAGGTTGCCACTGGACTCCTTGACTCCCTCAATGTTCGGCGCATCCTGAGCCAAACGAAAAATCGTCGCCGGCTCCAGGTTGGTGCCTGTGCGGCCGGGAATGTTGTACAGCACCACCGGGCACCCCACGGCGTCTGCAATGGCACGGAAATGACGGTACTGCCCTTCCTGCCCAGGTTTGTTGTAGAAGGGGTTCGCCGTGAGCAGGCCATACACTCCAGCCAAAGAGGCAGCTTCTTTTGCACGCGCAACGGCTTCTTGCGTGGAATTGTGAGTGCAACCTGCCAGAACCGGCACCCGGCCAGCCGCGACCCGGGTCACGAGACCAATCACACGCAGCCATTCCTCATTATTCAGGGTTGGCGTTTCTGCCGTAGTTCCACAAGCGACCAGAAACTGAATGCCGCTTTTGATCTGCCATTCAACTAATTTCGAGAGCGCTTCCTCGTCGAGGCTGCCATCGCTGTGAAAGGGAGTCACCAGTGCAGTGCCGCAGCCACTTAAGGTCATAACAAATGGAGTCTACTACCGTAGCTGAGGATAAATCTCCTTGAAGTCGTAGCAGCCTGTTTTGCCGGCTAGCCACTCCGCTGCCCGAATCGCACCCTCGGCGAAGCTCCGGCGGGAGAGCGAATCGTGCCGGATCTGAATCACATCGTCTCCCGACCGGGCGCTGATGACGTGCGAGCCCACCGCGTCGCCCTCACGATGCGACATGATCTCGATCGCCCGCGAAGGATCCCCCAGCAGCAAAGACTGCTTGAGGGTGAGCGCCGTCCCCGAAGGCTTGTCCTTCTTGCTCACGTGGTGTGTCTCGGTGATGCTGATCTCATACCCCGGTACCAGGGGCAACAGGACCTCGGCCAGGCGATACATCGCCTGAACACCAACGGAAAAGCTGGCGCCATATAAAAGGGCGCCATTGCGCCGCTCGCAGATGGCGCGGATTTCGCTCAGCTTGTCATACCATCCGGTCGTGCCCACGACCACGCGGGCTCCATTCGCCAGGCAGGCGCGCAGATTGGGAATCACCGCATCCGGCGTGGTGAAGTCGATGACCACGTCGAACTGAGCCAGCATCGGAGCAGTGAGGGCGGAAGCATTGGCATTCTCTTCTTCCCCGATCACCCGGACGCTGTGTCCGCGCTCACTCGCAACATCCGCCACCACTCGCCCGGTCTTACCCCGTCCCAGCACTAAGAAGATCATGGTTACAAATGCACGCTTTCTATGGCTTTTCTTGCGGTGACATCGAAGATGTCCGGATCCGGATCGACAAAAAAGGCCGCATGCAGGGATCGCACCGCCTCATCTACATCATCCTCGTCGATCATGAAGCTCATGTTGATTTCCGAGGCTCCCTGCGAAATCATACGCACATTGATGTGACGGACGGCGTGAAAAACCTGCGCTGCAATGCCGTTCTGCCCGCGGATATTGCCGCCGACCAGGCAAATCAGCGCTTTTCGTCCCTCATAGGTCACGTCGGCGAGCTTGCTCAGTTCCGCTGCCAGCTCCGGCAGATGATCATTCGAATCGACGGTGAGGGAGATGCTTACTTCCGACGTAGACACCATATCCACGGCGCACTTGTGATTATCGAAAACCTCAAAGACGGCGTGTAGGTATCCATGCGACAACAGCATGCGGCTGGCAACCAGGTCGACGATGGTGAGCCGCTTCTTGGCTGCGATGGACTTGAACGGGCTGCGGCAGTGGGTCGCGAGCGCGGTGATACGGGTGCCTTCGTTTTCCGGATTGCGAGAGTTCAGCACCAGCACAGGAATGTTTTTCTGCACTGCGGGAAGGATGGTTGCCGGATGGAGCACCTTGGCTCCGAAATATGCCAGCTCTGCCGCTTCCTCGAAGCTGATGGTCTTGACCCGCAGCGCATCGGGACAAACCCTGGGATCGGCGGTCATGATGCCGTTGACATCGGTCCAGATCTCGATTGCCTCGGCATCCATCGCACCCCCGACCAGAGCGGCGGTATAGTCCGATCCGCCGCGGCCCAGGGTGGTGGTGGCGCCCTCCAGCGTGGAAGCGATAAAGCCGCCCATGACTGGTACTTGCCCGGCATCCACCATGGGCTGCAGGTGTTGTGCGCAGCGGGCTTCAATCAGGGCACTGTTAGGTGTCCCTTTGCCGTGTTGAGCGTCGGTCACAATGCAGGTGCGGGCATCGATGTGTCCTGCGGACATCCCCTGATCTGCAAAGACCTCGGCCACGAGACGGCTGGAGATCCGCTCTCCGAAACTCACTACAAGGTCATTGGTCCTGGCAGTCAGTTCCCCGACAGCGGAAAGGCCGCGAAGAATCTCATCCAGAGATTCGAATTCCTGCTGAATCCAAGTTTGCAGCGGGCTGCGGCGATGGTCCGGCAGCAGCAGGGCGGAAGTGTCACAATGGCGGTTGCGAAGACGTGAGCTGATGGCCAGGGCGCCGTTCCGATCCCCCCGGCCGGCGGCTTTGCCTGCGGCTAAAAGCTGATCGGTTACTTTGGCCAGGGCACTGACCACGACCACCGGGCGCAGGCCACGGGAGATCCGGCTCTGCACAATTTTGGCCACGCCGAGGATTGCTGGAGCATCTTCGACCGAAGTGCCCCCGAACTTCATCACCACCGGCTTCATGCGGTGACAGCCACGTGATCGCGGGTGGCAGCGGGCACAAGTTTGCCCAGCGCAGCCAGGAACTCGCCGTTCAATACCGCGGCGCCAGCTCCGCCGCGAATCGTGTTGTGGGAAAGCACAGTGAACTTCCAGTCAAGCAGCGAGCAGGGACGCAGCCGGCCGACCGTGGCTGCCATCCCTTTTCCGCGCATACGATCCAATCGCGGCTGGGGGCGGTCTTCGGCGGCACTCCACTCTATCGGCTGGGCCGGCGCGGTGGGCAACTCATAACCGGCCAGGGGTGCGAATTCGCTCCAGGCCGCAAGGATGTCTTCCCGCGTTGCCTTGGCCGACAGCTTGATGCTGACGCTTTCCGTGTGGCCATCCTCGACCGCTACCCGATTGCAGTGCGCGGTCACCCGGGCGTCCAGGGGTTCGACCCTGTTGCCACTTAGTTTGCCCAGCAGTTTCAACGTTTCCGCTTCCAACTTCTCTTCTTCGCCCTTGATGTAGGGAACGACGTTGCCCAGGATATCGAGCGATGGAACACCCGGATAGCCGGCTCCGCTGACAGCTTGCATGGTGCTCACAAAGACGCTCTCCAGGCCAAACCGGTCGGCCAGCGGCTTGAGCGCTAGGACCAGACCAATGGCGCTGCAGTTGGGGTTGGTCACGATGTAGCCGCCGGACTGTTTGCGCCAGCTTTGGGTTTCGAGCAGATCCAGGTGAGCCGGGTTGACTTCAGGAATAACCAGCGGAACATCCGCCTGCATGCGAAATGCACTGGAATTGGAGATCACAGCGCAACCGGCAGCGGCAAAACGGGGCTCGAGTTCGCGGGCAATGTCCGTGTCGAGCGCGGCAAAGATGATGCCGGGCGCGCCCTCCGGTGCCGCCGGCGAAACCATCATGGCGGCGATACGGCTGGGAAGCGGAGTGTCCAGTTTCCAGCGGGTGGCTTCCCCGTAGGTTTTCCCGCTTGATTTGTCGCTGGCGGCCAACCAGACAATTTCAAACCACGGGTGCCCTTCGAGCAGTTGGATGAAGCGCTGACCAATCACGCCGGTGGCGCCAAGAATGCCGATCTTGTGTCGTGTTTGCATGGACGTATGGTGGTGAAAAGATTCTGTCTATTCTAGACCATCGCGCTCCGGCACGGTTACGCCAAAGAGTAATGGGTAACCTGACTGCGAGTTAGGGAAGCCGGGTCCGCTCTATCGAAAATAAAGCTGCAACCTCCAGACTCTGAGTGGGTGGCCCAGGTCTCGCTCTTGAGACCAGGTTTCTCCTCGCAAGTGGGTCCTGGCCGGAACACCCAGGTCTCAAAAGCGAGACCTGGGCCACCCACTCAATATTCGTCCACGCCATTTTCAGCTTCTTAGGTAGGCCTTTGGGCCCATCGACACTCCGGCCGGAATGACAGCGGTTAGAGGGCAGCCAGAACGGCGGCGGTAAAACCCTTGGTGCCGCTGGTGCCGCCCACGTCGCGAGTCAGGGTCTTCTTTTCGATATAGACCTTCTCCAGCGCCGCCTGCACGCGATCGGCGGTTTCGGCCTCGTCTATGTAGCGCAGCATCAGGATGGCTGACTGGAGCAGCGCCGTGGGGTTAGCGATGTCCTTCCCGGCAATGTCGGGCGCTGAACCATGGACCGCTTCAAAGATGGCGCAGCCATTGCCCAGGTTTGCGCCCGGCACCAGTCCCAGGCCGCCAACGAACGCAGCACACAGGTCACTCACAATGTCGCCATAGAGGTTTTCGGTAAGCAACACGTCGTATTGATAGGGGTTCATGACCAACTGCATGCAGGTGTTGTCGACAATGTGTTCCCCGTAGGTAATCTCGGGATAGCTCTTGGCCACCTCGCGCGCACAACGCAGGAAGAGCCCGTCGGACATCTTCATGATGTTCGCTTTATGGATGGCATGGATTTTGTGCCGCTTGAACTTGCGCGCATACTCAAAGGCAAATTTGGAGATGCGGGTAGAAGCCTTTTCGGTGACGATCTTCAGCGACTCCACCACCCCCGGCACCACTTCATGTTCCAGCCCTACATACTCACCCTCGGTGTTCTCGCGCACGATGATCAGGTCCACACCGGGGTAGCGGGTGTCCATCCCAGGCAGGTTCTTGATGGGGCGAAAGTTGGCGAACAATTCGTATTTCTTGCGCAAGTGGACGTTAATGGAGGAAAAGCCACCCGCGATGGGCGTGGAGACTGGTCCTTTAAGGGCCAGGTGGTTTCGATCGATGGAGTCATACACTGCCTGGGGAATGTACTCGCCAAACTTCTCGTAGGCGTTTGCGCCCACCAGAAACGGCTCCCAGACAAACCTGGCGCCGGTCCCCTCGATCGCCGCTTCGAGGATCCGCACGACCGCCTCCGTTACTTCCGGGCCAATGCCGTCTCCCGCGAGCAGCGTAACGGTGTGGATTCTTTCCTGTGAGCCTGCTGCCATTCTCTCTCCTCGGCGTTTATCGTTTGCCGGTCTTGGTTGCTTCCCTGGTGTTGTTGAGCAACTGTTCCAGCTCTTCCTTGAACTCACGTACGTCTTTGAAGTCCCGGTAGACACTGGCAAAGCGGATGTAGGCGACCTTATCGATGGTGCGCAGATGATTCATGATCAGCTCACCGATTTGGTTGGTGGTTCGTTCGCGCTCCGCGGAATCCATCAGAAACGCCTCGGTCTCGTCCACGATCGCTTCCAGTTTGGCGGCGGAGACGGGGCGCTTTTCGCAGGCGCGCAAGAGGCCGCTCAGCACCTTTTGGCGTTCAAATTTTTCCCGGCGGCCGTCTTTCTTCACCACCATGTAGGGGATTTCGTCAATGCGCTCGTAGGTAGTGAAGCGCTTGTTGCAACCCTCGCATTCGCGACGGCGGCGAATCGAGTCTGCTTCTTTGCTTTCGCGCGAATCCACTACTCGATCCTGCGCAAAGCCACAATAAGGGCATTTCATCAGTGACTAAATTCTAGCAGTCGGCAGTTACGTTATTTTGCAATGCCTCTTCTTCAGGTAGTGCGAGCATGAGTTGGTAGCCCAAGCTAAGCTTCGCTGATGGCCGGGGTATGCTCAGCACCTTCTTGTTCGAAATGCTCTGATTGCTCGGATATTTTCTTTATCGAAACATGCTCCACCCGTGCCCAGATCAGGCCCAGCGGTATGACGGACATAAAGGTCACGATCAGTAGCATTGTGCCGCAGGCCAATGCTGGCTCGAACTGCACGTTGAAGACCTTCTGCATCACACCGGTGGTCACGCCGATCTGAGTGAACCATCCAATGACCGGCAATTGGACCACTGATCCAACCATGCTGGCTGCCATCAAGACCAGGCAGCGAGCCAGAGTCATCGAAGACAGCTCGGGAGAGAGCACGAAGGCCCGCGTAGTTTCCAGGTAGGCTGCGGTGATAAAGCCCCACATGAGAAGGGACAGACCGAGCGCCAGGAAGAACTCGCCAAAGGAGGTAATGGAATCAAGTCCGTCGCGAAAGGCACGAATCTTCGCCGCTACCGACTGGCCTAGCGCCGGCGAGAGAGAGCCCAGCGTTCTTTCCGCGAGATCGGCGACAGCTCTTCCCGAAGCACGCACGACAACTGCAAAAACGGCAAGCGCGACGGCAACCACCAGGCCACCCAACGCTGTGTGCTGCAGGGCTTCATGATGGGGCAGCGTCGCGCGGTCCGGAGCCAGCAGGAGGGCACCGGAAAAGATCAGCGCCATTGCGCCCAAATCGAACATACGCTCTACGGTGTAGACCGCTATCTGCGAGCTCAGCGCCAGCCTGGTTCGTTTCGCGACCAGGTAAGGGCGCACCAGGTCAGCAAGACGGCCAAATAGAGCCACAGCCGCAAAGCCAATGACCTGCGAGCCCAGCAAAGAAAATCCAGCGACCTTTTTCTGAGGCCTGATCAACACGGCCCAGCGCACTGCCCGCAGCCAGTAGCAAAACACAATCATGGCCACGGCAAAAATGATGCGGCGCCAATCGACATGCTGGAGCTCGTCGCGAAACACGCTCCACTGAAAATGAACCCGGGTGTGGACCAGCCACACCAACGCCCCCAGCAGGATCGCGCCCACCAGGTACATGATCCAGGATTGCTTTTTCACCTGCGACTCCGAACCATTCTTAGCGGTTGGCTGGCATAGAGGAGAGAGCGGCAGTAGCGGACGGATGCAGCTTCTCCCACTGCTTTCTGCGGTTGAACTCGCGGATTACCCGCGCCACGTAAGCACGAGTTTCGCGATAAGGGGGCACGCCGTGGTACTTGTCGACCGCAGCCGGACCAGCGTTATAAGCCGCCAGCGCGAACGCAAGATGATCGTGATACCTAAGCAGGAGAGCATCCAGGTAAGCTGTTCCGCCATTGATGTTCTGGTCTGCACGGAAACTGTCCTTTACACCTAATTCGGCGGCGGTTCCAGGCATTAACTGCATCAGCCCCTGAGCCCCGGTCCGACTCACTGCATGAATGTTGCCGCCACTCTCCGCCCGAACTACGCTGGCCAGCAGATCTACGTCCAGGTTGTGGTCAGCGCCGGCCCGAGCGATCAATTCGTGCACATCGGCGTTGGTTAGCTTGGGTTCTGCGGCCTGGGTGGGCACAACCGGCGGATCCGGAACTGTGTCAACGGATGCGATCTCGGCCGCATCCACTTCCACGAAGTTGCCGCCTTCCTTGCTGGTAAACAGCCGTACCCGGTCACCCTCCTGCTCGCGATGATCGCAAAGCAGGTTATAGCCGTTTTTGAGTGTGACCTGTTCCGCGGCCTGCAAAGCAGGCACAGTCCCCAACCCAGCGAGGACTACTAGCCAGCCCGCAAACAAGGACATTTTCCTCATTGGGCAAACTGTACCACGTGGCTGCCGGCTATTGCCTCTTCTCCATTACCTTCGGCATCTTGCTCCGCTGTTCGCTGGCGAAGTACCTCTTCAATGGCCAAGGCTACGCCGTCCTCATCATTGGAGGCCGTCACCTGCCAACCACGGCGCACAGCAAGAGCTCGAATCTCCGCGCTCGCGTTGCCCATCACCACCCCGTATCCGGAATAGTCCAACATTTCGAGGTCGTTCAAGTTGTCACCGATGGCCATAATCTGCTCGGGCTCCAGGCCGCGTATGCGCGCCAGGCAATCAAGCGCGGCGCCCTTTGAGCAGCCAGGCGGCAAGAGGTCAAGAATGCTCAGGTTTCGAGACGCGTATTCTGTCCGATGGGTGGCGATCTGCCCCGCGATCTCACTCAACAACAATGCTTTTTCCGCGGCCGCCATTTCCTCAACCGTGCCACAAAGCATGCCCTGGATAGGCTCTTCGCCCACCTCGAAAGCTCGCTCAATAGGTTGGATTTCGACCAGATAAGGCCGGTTTGCCTCCACCCAGCGGTCAATCCGGGCATGCAACTGCTTCAAGTCTTCAATAACCAGGGCGCCGGCGCCTTCACGGTCAAACGTGAAAACCATGGTGCCGTAGCCGCGCAGGGCGACAGAGAGTCGGCGCGCGGTCTCAAGGGGAAGAAAGCGGCGATCCAACAGTTCCCCGCCAAAGCCGCGCACGACCGCGCCGTTGGAGGAGATCATCACGGAATTCTCATCGAGCCCCACCTGGGCGATCAGGGGCATGGCGTAAGCCTGCCGGCGGCCGGTGGCAATGACAATTTCAATGCCGGCGGCTTCGGCCGCGCGCAAAGCCGCACTGTTGCGGGAGCTGATGCGGAGGCCGGTCGAGGGCAATAGCGTGCCGTCGATGTCGATAGCTATTAACTGGATACTCACTCCTCTATCTTACCTTTTCGCAGGCCGACTCCCGGATCATGCATCGAAATGGGAAACCCTCTCATATCATGGGTTTATGCCTCCGATTGCCTACCTGGAATGCAGCCGCTGCTCGGCCCGGATATCGCCCAAAAGCCCGCAAGGCCTTTGTCCTCAATGCGGTGGGTTCCTTTTGGTTCGTTACGACATGGCCGCACTTCGTTTATCAGCACCGCGTGAAAACATCCTTAAAAGGATCGACGCCGCCAACACCTCTTTGGGTATATGGCGTTACGCCGATGTATTGCCTGCAGTGGAACCGGTCACCCTGGGCGAAGGCTTCACTCCCATGCTGCGTAGCCGCCGCTATCCTGGCCTGTTTCTGAAAGAAGAGGCTACAAACCCCACCGGCACTTGCGAAGCGCGCGGGTTTTCCATGGCTGTCTCCATGGCCAGGCGTCATGGGCTGAAGAAGCTCGCCATGGCGTCGGCTGGGAACGCGGCGGCCGCGCTGGCCGCATATGCCGCAGCCGCCCAAATCGTGGCCCACGTCTTCATGCCCCGCGACGTTCCTCAACTCAACTACCTCGAAGCAGCGGCGTACGGCGCAAAGGTAACTCTGGTCGACGGCCTGATCTCCGACTGTGTCCGTACCGTCGCCGAACGGAAGGATGCCGAGGGCTGGTTTGACGTCTCCTCCTTAAAGGAGCCGTTTCACCTCGAAGGCATGAAGACGATGGGGTACGAGTTGGTAGAGCAGTCAGGATGGCGATATCCCGACGCCGTCATCTGTCCCAACGGAGGTGGTGTTGGGCTGATTGGAATGTGGAAAGCCTTCGAGGAGATCGAAGCTTTGGGCTGGGTCAGTGGTAGAAGGCCAAAAATGATCGCCGTTCAGTCCTCTGGTAGTGCCCACGCGGACGAGCTAGTTGACGAGCTGATTCTTGACATCGTGCGCCAATCGGGCGGTCTTACCCTGGAGTTCGAAGATAGACAAATTCGAACGTCGCTGCTTGATTGGGCGCGTCAAGAGGGACTACTCCTATCGCCCGAAGGGGCGGCTGCCACTGCGGCCTCCGATCATTTGATCACCAGCGGATGGCTTTCACCCGAAGAGAAAGTCGTGATTTTTGATACCGGAGCGGGACTTAATCACGCGGACGTGATCGCGACGGCTCTGCAACTGGCATCCCCTTCGGCTGCGACGGCTGTTGAAAAGGACCACCGCGGAGTCACGCTGCCATCAAGGTATCGCGTGGGAGGAATTATTACTCCGCAGTAGAGGCCCCGTTGCTCTCACGCCCGAGCGTGGAACGAAAGGTAAGGCGGGAGCGTGCTGACATGCTTCACAGTAAGAGAGTTGCCTTGGGTGTAATAGAACGCGATGGCAATCAAGAGCAGAACAGCCAGAAGCGCGACCGCCACAACCACGTAGCGCAGCATTTCGCTCTTATGTCTTTCTGCTTTACTGGGCTTGGTCACCAAGGCACATTTGATGGGCTCGCCCATGTTTGCGTGCTTAACACTTGCGGTCATTGGAACTTGCACTGGGCGCCCTCCTTTCGTGTCACTTAACTATCGTGTCGCTTAATTAATAGACGTTTCAAATATGTGGGAGGTTGTAGACCCTTGATTACGGGTTCCACGGAAGTAACTGACTCTGCGGTAACTGCCTGATTGCTCTAGAATAGGAAGGTGAAGCAAGAGCAGACAGAAACAGGTCCGGGAGGCGCGGCAAGCGCTGTGCTCGAACAACGGCCACGGATCGGTTTCGTGAGCCTGGGCTGCCCCAAGAACCTGGTAGACAGCGAAGTGATGATGGGTTTGCTGGACCAGGCAGGCGCAGAGATCACCAACCACCCGGAGATGGCCGACATTCTGGTGGTAAATACCTGCTCTTTCATCGACAAAGCCAAGCAGGAGTCGATTGACACCATCCTTCAGATGGCGCAGCACAAAGTGTCGGGCAGGGCGCAGAAACTGATTGTGGCCGGCTGCCTGGTGGAGCGCTATCGAGACGAAATCCGCAAGAATATGCCGGAAGTGGATGCCGTGGTGGGAACCGGCGAGTTGGAGGCCATTTTGGCTGCTGCCGGCCTGGAAGCGCCGACCGCACCCCCCGAACCGCAGTTGTTCTCTATCCTCCCCAGCAGCACTTCCCGGGCTGAAGGCGACCTCCGTGAATCCCAGGGCCGCTTCGCTCGCGAACAGTGGGAAGGTGCGCTGGCAAAGCTACCCCAGTATCTCTACGACCACACCACGCCGCGCCTGCTGGCTACAGGCAAGTCTTCCGCCTATATCAAGATTGCGGAAGGATGCGATCATCCCTGCAGCTTCTGCGTGATTCCCAATTTACGCGGCAAGTTTCGCTCCCGGCGCTTTGCTTCGGTAGTCACTGAGGCCGAACAGCTGGTCGCCCAGGGTGTTCGTGAACTCACGTTAATTGGTCAGGACACGACGTGTTACGGCGAGGACTTGGGAATGAAGGATGGGCTGGCACAGCTGCTAGATGCGCTAGCCGGGATTCCTGATCTCAAATGGCTGCGATTCCTGTACGCCTATCCCAACAAGGTGACTGGCCGGCTGCTGGACACGATTGCCCGGCACGACAACATTTGCAAGTACCTCGACATGCCTCTGCAGCACGCTTCCGGCGCGGTATTGAAGCGCATGCGCCGCGGTGGCAATGCCGATATCTTCCTGAAGACGATTGAGCGCGTCCGCTCGACTGTTCCTGGTGTAGCGATTCGAAGCACGTTCATTACCGGATTTCCTGGCGAAACCGAGGCTGACTTTGCCGTGCTCAGCGACTTTGTCCGCGCTGCCCAACTCGACTGGCTGGGGGCGTTCAGTTATTCCGACGAGGAAGGTTCAGGCGCCTTTGACCTGAGCGAGAAAGTGCCTGCCCGCACCATCGAGGCACGGCGCCGCTCGCTGATGCGCCAACAACAAGCGATCAGCCGAAAATCCAGAGCCCGCCAGGTGGGCCGGCGCTTCGATCTGCTGGTGGAAGGGCCTTCTGAGGAAACTCCACTACTTTGGGAGGGGCGCACCGAGCACCAGGCCCCGGAAATCGACGGCAAGGTCTATATCAATGACTTCGGACCGTTCGAACACCTCACCCCGGGGCAGTTTTACCAATGTGAAATCACCGAGTCACAGGATTATGACCTGGTAGGCCGGATTGTGTCGTAAAGGAACCCTGTCATGGCGAAAAAGCTAAAAAGCCTTCGCTGCCCTACTTGCAGGAAGATTGTCACCGCCAAAGATGCGGATTTCCCCTTCTGCAGCGATCATTGCAAGACCATCGACCTGGGCAAGTGGGCCAGCGGTGTCTACCGCATCTCCTCTCCTGTGCTCGATCCTGATCTGCTGGAAGAGATTGAAGAGATGCGGCCGCGCTCGGCCGGCGATGAGTGAGCCGCCCCCCAGGAAAACAAAAACGGCCTGGGCCTGGGTAGTAGGAACTTTTTTCGGCGCCGGTTTGCTACGGCCCGGACCCGGAAGCTGGGGGTCTGCTGCGGCCGGCTTGCTTTGGCTGGGAGCAGCCAGGCTTCTGCACCTTGCCCCGGCGCCCATGGGATGGGTGACACTGGGAGCCGCTCTTTGCGCCATCGCGACCGGCATCCCCGCAGCTACGGTTGTCGAACGGGAAAGCGAACGTCCAGATCCGGGACATGTAGTCGTGGATGAGGTCGCAGGGCAGTGGATCGCACTGAGCTTTTCCCGCGTAAACTTAAGTCATCTGCTGGCCGGTTTTCTGCTCTTTCGTTTATTTGACATAGTTAAACCATGGCCTGCACGGCAGCTGGAACGCTTGCCGGGAGGCTGGGGAATCATGCTCGATGATGTCGCTGCGGGCGTGTATGCTTTGCTCTTGATGCTGGCACTGAACCACTGGATCGGCTAAGTTTCACTGGGCTTGCATCGAACAGATAAACACAGGGATCAGCTGATGCGTTTCTCCAAGGAGCCACCTATTCCGAACACACCCAGGATCGAGGCCACTTTACCCGATGCAGCATTGCCGGGCGGTGAAATCGAGATTCGCGGAACGCAGCTGGGCGCCGTGCGCTCGCGCCTGCCGGTGGCGGTGCTGGACGGAATCGTTGCTCCGGTGCTGCTTAGCAGGTCGAACCGGATGATCGTGCGCATTCCCGACGACGTACAAAGCGGGAGACTGGAAATCCGGCAAAACGGACAATCGAGTAATACGGTCCGGCTTAAGATCGCTCGCTTGATCACCGGAAACCTGCATCCGGTCAGCAATCCGGCAGTGGATAGTGAGGGCAACATCTATTCCACCGACTCCGGTTCACGGGGACAAAAGACTGCAGTTTCGGTCTACCGCATCACGCCGTCGGGAGAGATGCAGCCCCTGGTGAGCGGGATTACCAATGCCACCGGGTTAGCATTGGATGCTCATGGATACCTCTATGTGTCTTCGCGGCTGGATGGCACCGTGCATCGGGTTTCCCCCCAGGGCGCGTCTTCGGTGTATGCCGAGGGAATGGGAATCGCGACTGGCATTGCCTTTGATTCTGCCGGCAATTTGTACGTGGGCGATCGCAGCGGAACCATTTTCAAAATTGCCCAGGACCGACAGATTTTTGTCTTTGCCACCCTGGAGCCCAGTATCGCGGCTTACCATCTCGCCTTTGGGTTGGATGGAACGCTTTTCGTAACTGCTCCGAGCACCTCCAGCTTCGATTCGATCTACGCCATCGATCAAGCTGGGGTGGTGCGGGTTTACTACCGGGGACTCGGCCGACCGCAGGGATTGGCCTTCGATGTCGCCGGCAACGTGTATGTGTCTGCATCGCTCCATGGCACCCGTGGCATCGTGTGCATCACGCCCGGGGGCGAAGCCTCAGTGGTTCTTGCCGGCTCAGGGATTGTTGGTCTTGCTTTCGTCCCTGGCGGCAACGCAATCCTTGCGGCCAACGGCGCGGTCTATGATGTACCGTTAGGCATCGAAGGCGTGCGCTTGTTCTAGAGGATTGAAGTCTGGATGAATTGTGAAATTATTGCTGTTGGTTCTGAACTGTTAACGCCGTACCGGCAAGACACAAACTCACTCTTCTTAACCGACCGGCTGATCAAGCTGGGCGTGAATGTCAGTTTCAAGACCATTGTTGGGGACAAGCTGTCCCATCTGGCCAGCGCAATCCGCATTGCGCTGGGACGCGCCGACATCGTGATCACCATGGGCGGATTG
>CAZSUK010000295.1:0-5075 GCA_964609355.1 uncultured Acidobacteriaceae bacterium
CCTGGGTTGCTCTCCAGCAGTGCCCACGTCCGCTTCGCCGGCCGCAACCAGCTTCTCGCACTATCCTGCTGCTGTAAACTGCTCAGCAGCCAAACGTAATCTGTCACCATTTTCGCTGTCTCAATCAAGGGATCCACTCCAGGTAGCTGAACCCCCATTCCCCCCCGTCTGTGGCCAGCGGACTGCACTGTTGGGGTCTTGTCTCATGTTGCTCGTTACGTGGAAATTTGGTCCGAGGTGCCAGGCTAAGCCCGTCTGGATAGTCCGGCTAAGATTTCTGCGAAGTACTTTGCGGTATCTGGGGCACATACATCGCGATCAAACGAGAAACCAGAACTCCCAAATAAAGAATGCCTAGAATGGCTTCGATGACGGTAAGCGATCGCGCCTGCGCACTTACGGGTGCAATGCCTGCCGCCCCGAGGGAGGTCATAACGCCAAAGCTGTAATAGACCAGATCAGAGCGGCTGAGAACGATGTGATGGTTCAGCACTGGATCCAGGTAGAAGGCACCGGGCTGAACCGCCGCGAGAAATTGATAGAGCCTGGTGAAAGCAAATCCCGCCATGAGGTAGATCGAGACGGCTCCGAAAATCGTCGCGGAAGTGACAACCCGCGTGCGAAAGACTCGGCGAAAGATCACGATGAGAATGAAAACGTCAAATGAGAAGCTGACCAGTAGCCCGACCAAGGCCAGCTTACTGTCCCCTCTTTCCATTGCCAGCACGCGATGCCAAAGGACGGGCATGGCAAAGATCAGAGCGATGATCCAGGTCGAGCGGCGAAAGCTGACAGCGTAGACGCTCGCCAGCGTCACAAAAAACGCGATCGCGCGCAAAAGCTGAAAGCGCAGCCCCCGATCGCCGGCATATGGATAAAGGACGATATCTACCAGGAGAAACATAAACAGGAAAAAGAACCTTCCGCCGGGCGCTTCGTTATCCTCTTCTTGGGGCAGCGGTGCTGGCTCACGCGTCATCCAGGTTCCTCCGGCTCGACAGCCCCATTGAATCATGAAAGGAATTGCAGGTTTGTGGTCAATTGCAGACTTGTGGAGATGCAGGACACACGAACTAACCCCCCATCGTCTTGCGAAAAATCAGGGTTCGCTCGATGGGGATTAAAAGTTCACTCTGCGGCTCTCGGAAGCATCCGCAGTGTAGTCTGACGGCGCACGGTTGAGGACTGCAGCATGAGGAAGCTTTCAAAGAGAGCGCTTTGGGGCATCGGATTTTATTTAGTTGCGATCACGCTACCCGCCCCCGCAGCTCCTTCTACTCCCGCTTCAGAGACCCTACTCTGCCCCGGCTTGAGCCAGCCGGTTGAGATCATCAAGGACCGCTGGGGTATTTCGCATATCTACGCCAAAAACGAAGGGGACCTTTTCTTCGCGCAAGGCTACAACGTGGCCCGCGACCGCTTGTTCCAGCTCGAGATGTGGAGGAGGCAGGCTACCGGCACGGTGGCCGAGATCCTGGGACCCCAGGAGCTCGAGCGCGACCTCGGCAATCGGCTGTTCCTGTTCCGCGGCGATCTGCAGCAGGAGATGAATTGGTATCACCCACACGGCGCGCAGATTATCCGGGCGTTTACCGAGGGCATCAACGCCTACATCGCCGAAACCGAGACCCATCCCGCCCTGCTCACCCCGGAGTTCAAAATGCTGGGCATCCGGCCCGGCAGATGGACCCCGGCCGTCGTCGTCTCCCGTTTCAACGGCCTGCTGGGACGCGCCGATCAGGAACTGATGCTCGCACTGGCCATCCGGGCCATGGGCGTCGAACCAGTGAAGGACGTGATGTATTTCCAACCTTCCGATCCCAAGCTGGAACTGGATCCGGCCATCGATGCGTCGCTGCTCACGAAAGAGATCCTGGCTAACTTTCGCGCGTTTCGCACCCCGCTGCGATTTACGCCGGATGAGTTATTGCCGGAATACCGCAGTCGAGCGGCAGCGGCACGGCTGAATAGTGAAGCTCCCTCATTCGAGGACATCCGGCAAGGCATCGGCAGCAACAATTGGGTGGTCAGCGGAAAGCTTACGGCCAGCGGATATCCGATGATGATGAACGACCCGCATCGCGATTTGAGCGCGCCGTCGTTGCGTTACTGGGTTCACCTGGTGGCGCCCGGCTGGAACGTGATTGGAGCCGGCGAGCCTGCGCTGCCGGGAGTGTCCGTCGGCCACAATGAATCAGGCGCCTGGGGACTCACCATTTTCGGCACCAACAGCGAAGACCTCTATGTCTATGACACCAACCCTGCCAACCCGTTGGAGTACAAATACGCGGGTGGATGGGAGGCAATGAAGGTCATCCGGGAATCCATTCCAGTGAAAGGCGAAGCGCCGCGAGTGGTGGAACTGAAATATACGCGGCACGGCCCGGTGGTGTTCGAAGACACCCACCATCACAAGGCGTATGCGGTGCGCGCGGCGTGGCGCGAGACTGGTGGGGCGCCCTACCTGGCAAGCCTGCGCATGGACCAGTCCCACAATTGGCAGGAATTTGAGGAGGCTTGCAGTTATAGCCGGATTCCAGCGGAGAACATGGTTTGGGCCGATCGCGATGGCAACATCGGTTACCAGGCGGTGGCCATCGCACCCAGGCGCCCTAACTGGAGCGGCCTGGTGCCGGTGCCTGGAGATGGCCGCTACGAATGGAACGGGTATCTGTCCATCAAGGACCTGCCCCATGTGTTCAATCCGGAAAAGGGTTTCTATAACACGTCCAACGACTACCAGATTCCGCCCGGCTGGCCCCATCGCGATGCTCTGCATTACGTGTGGGCCGATCCCTACCGGGGGCAGCGTGTGGCTGAGTTTCTGGGATCGGGACGGAAGTTTGCCGTCGCCGACATGGTCCAACTACAGAACAGCAATCTCTCCCTTCCAGCACGCAGCCTGGTTCCCCTTTTGCGCGGAATCGAGCTGCCGGATGCTACCACGCAACAGGCCGCTTCACGGTTGCTCCATTGGAACTACGTCCTGGACCAAGATTCGGTCGAGGCCGGGATTTACGAGATGTGGCAGCGGCGGCTGACTGCCAACGTGAAAGCTCTGGTGATCCCGAAAGCAGCGCAGGAGTTTCTTCCTCCGATGACGCCTCCCATGGTGAAGATTGTGAGTTGGATGTATGCGCCTGACGGCCGATTCGGGGCGGACCCGGTCGCCGGCAGGAACGCGCTTCTCAGCAAGAGCCTCGAGGAAGGGGTGGCGGAGCTATCCAGGCGATTCGGTCCCGAGATGGAGAAATGGAAGCTGGGCGCCTATCACTATGCACGCATCTACAGCCCGATGACCGATGCGTTGCTTCCGGATCTCGAGGAGAAGTTTGACGTCGGGCATGCTCCGCGGGGCGGGGATGTCTTTACCGTGACCGCAACCGCCGGTCCTGGCGACAACCAGATTACGGGCGGGTCCTTCAAAATTGTCGCTGACACCGAAGACTGGGATAACTCCGTCGGGTTGAATAGCCCGGGGCAGTCTGGAGACGTTGATAGTCCTCACTATCGAGACCTGTATGCGCTATGGGCCCGGGGAGAATATTTTCCGGTCTTTTATACTCGCTCGAAAGTGGAGTCGGTGGCCGAAAGGGTTTTACTGCTCAGTCCCCATCCGGTTCCGTGACATTGATCTGTTACTTAGGTAAAAGAGGTTTGCTACGAGGTGAGGGCAGATCCCAATAAATTGAAAATAAATCCGGGTTAGCACTCGACAAAAGCACCTCAAACTGCACCCTTACTTCGTGCAGAGAAACAAACCCCACTCCAGGCGGCCGGAGCATGGCTCCCTCACTCGTCGATGCTGCGAGATCACGCTGTCCCGACGGCCGGGAATCCGCAAGCGGCGACGCGCCCATTCAATCCAGGCGTTCGCAGCGTCAAAGAGCGAGTCACAGGCGTCTGGCACTGTTTTTTATCTGCAATTGAGGAGTGGCGACCTCCTATCAAAGAGGCAAGATGGCCAAAAATTACTTCATTAACAGTTTGGCCACCTTCATGAGACAAAGGACTTAGCTGCAAAAGTAAAGAAAGGGAGGCCCACCATGTGGATGAACGCTTTAAGTTCCGGTGATTGAGACAACGAAAGTGGAGCAACTTGTAGTTTCCGCCGCGAACTTTTGAGCGGCAAGCTTATGAGGGAGCTTGAGCGGATCCGAATAACGAAAATCCTGAGCGGACCGACATAAAAGTACGTCAAAATGCATCCTTACTGTGCGTGAAAAATACAAACTCTTCGCCAGTCGGCCGGCACATGGCTCCCTCTCCCGTCGATGCTGCGGAATGCACGCCCGACGCGCCCATGAGCCGCGAGTGCGTCTGCCAGGCTTGGCCGTCAAGGTAATAGCATGCTCTTGCGCAATCGCAGCCACCTGTTGTTGCACAGCACTCTAAGTGCAACTATCAGCAAGCCGCTTCCATAAGTGGGGGGAAATAAATGACCATCGATAGACAAGACACACACAATGGAACCTTCTACGGGTACAAATTTGGATCCATGTCGGAGGTTCGTTACTCCATCCCGGAAGCCCACCCAGTCGACGACGCGTTCACAACACCGGACCATCCGGATACAGCCACTGTTGCCGATGTTCCCGGCCCGCAGCAAGAATCGCAGCACGCCCCGCCCCACCCTCCGTCCCCGGAATCGCCTACCGGCGCGGACTTCGACTATCTCTGCGACCTTGAGCCCCAACCCGTCGAATGGCTATGGCAGGACAGGCTCGCATGCGGGACCTTGGCCATGATCTCTGGAGTGCCTGGCGCGGGAAAAACCTGGATCGCTCTCGCCCTCGCCGCCGCTCTGAGCCGTGGCCAAGACCCATGGACCGGCGAAGCACTGGAACCTTCTACCGTTTTGTATGCCTCGATGGAGCACAACAGTTCGGAAATCATTCTCCCTCGCTTTGTTGGTCTCCAGGGTGACCCGAAACGCTTCGCGGTCTTGCGCGGAGTCCGCTCCGCGGCTTCGGCCTCCCTGAAACTGCGCGATCTCTCCGACATCGAAGACGCGCTCCAGCGAACCCATGCCCGCCTGCTGATACTCGACTCCATCGACACTTACTTCGGCATGG
>CAZSUK010000296.1:0-16983 GCA_964609355.1 uncultured Acidobacteriaceae bacterium
GATCCGCGAATATGTTGAGCCCTCCGTTGGCACGCTTACTGTTCACATATGGGCCGTCGTCGTGTGGCTGCCACTTATCACCACGCTCACTGCCGAACGTTCTCTCTGGATCTCGTGCATCGTCCCCTGGGCCTTTGCCAATGCCATCACATTCCTCAATCTATGGAGCACACTTCCGCAGGACGATGAACCCACAGCGCCCATCGGCCGCGTTCTCTTCCAACCGCCTTCCACACCTCCTTTATGGAAAGCCTTGCTGCCCTACTGCATCACGGTTGTCACTATGCAGGTAGGGCTGGCGTCTCTCGCCACTGGCCATCCCTGGTCCGCTACGGCGCTTGTTTCCGCGGGGGTGATGTTGTTCCTGGTGCGTCATCCGTTCGTGCAAGGCATGGCAAAAAGCCGCCGCAAGTTTTCGCGCTTTTCGCTGCTGCAGACCGCCGCGGTCTTTTTCCTCATCTCGACGGCACTCACGCCTTACCTGCAAAAGGCATACGGCCTGGGCTCGCTGGCTTCCCTTCTCGCGGTCCGCGCGCCCCACGTCAGGCCTGCTACTAAATCCGCAATGGGCTCTCACTATTCAGGTGTTATCCTCACCCTCCCGGCAAAGCCTCACCCGCACATCGAGCCGCCCGCTGCTTCCGATAAAACCAGCTTCTCCAGTGCTCTTTCAAAGCCCGTCATCATTCCGTTCGATGGGGTTTACTGGTACTTCAAACAACCGGACATTCGCCCCGCGGCAGATGCCCGTATCCACCAGGGCGATCCCATCAAAGCCAACGTACGCTCGACTGATTATCATGAGCTTGCGATGGAAGCTCATCAGACGCTGCTCAATCCAATCTCCGGCGACTGCTGCCGCGCCATGCGCATCGACCTTCTCAATGGGGACGCCCGCCCGGGTACGATTCGAATTGAGCTGCTGCTCAGGGACACATCTGGTAAACCCGGCTCCTCGCTCCTGCTGGGAAGTATTGCGATACCTTCAAGTCAACTTCAACACATTGCGCTTAACCGTCCGCCCGTCCCTGAATCGCTGCGCTTCCAAATGCCTGCAAAGGCCCACGGCAGGCGCTTTGACGAGATTACTGTGGTCATCAAGCCATCTTCCGACCGTGCTCTTGCCGGCTCAAAGATCGCCATCCAGAATTTCGTGCTTGTTCCTTAGTTGGTAGGTGCTCGCAGACCAGACAGAAGCCGGGTATCCGGATGTACTTTGAGGCCCGGACAGTGGCAAGCCGCTTGTAAACAACTAAGATCCTCGGCGGCGAATATTTCTGGTGTCTGCAAAATCGGGTTGTAGGATCGCATGATGGAAAGTTCCCACAAATCTTCTTTGGAAATCCCTTCACCTATGCTGATCATCTTCGGCGGCCTGCCTGCTACCGGAAAAACAACGATTGCAAAAGAGTTGGCGAGACAAATCGGCGCCACTTATTTGCGAATTGACACGATTGAGCAAGCCATCCGCGATCCCACAACGATGAGGCAGCCGATAACCGACGAGGGGTATCGTGTTGCCAATGCGGTCGCGGAGGACAACCTTCGCCTGGGACGAACGGTGATTTCGATTCTGTGAATCCAATTCAGTTGAGTCGCGATGCTTGGATCGGCGTTGCGCATCGGGCTCATACACGCGCCGCTGAGCTTCGCGTCCTGCCTGGCCACACGGTCATCACGGCTCAATCCAGAGGTTGGGATAGGCTCAACAACGGCGCGTTGCTAAATGCGGCCGAGGAAGCGGCGCTTGTCCCAAGTATGCTGCCCTCTATCTCCTCAAAGCTTTCCTGACCAATAAGATCGTTGAAGCAACGGTAACCTTCCGTCTGTTTGAAGGTATAGGTGTTGTGAGAGGTCGCGGACGCGCAAAGCTTTCCGAAAAAAGAATCCATTTTGCGAGAGAAAAGAGAGATAAGCCCGCCGGCCGGCGCCTTCATGCGGGAATGCGTGTCGCTAAGTCCTTTGTTTTATCGAAGGTGCTCAAGTTTTACGGCTAAGTCCTTTGTTTCATGAAGATGCTCAAATTTTTGAATTAATTAATTTGAGCATCTTGCCTCATTGCTTATAGGCCGGACCGTATCCGACTGGCAATTTCGCGAAATCATTCACAACGTGCGGGCGCTCGCCGCCGCCTCGATCAACTATTTCCAAGGCTTTCAGTCGACCTCCCTTGTCCGGAAAATGTGCGCGTTGAGCGCATTAAGGGGGTAGACGGCACGCTGAAGACGATGTTTGTGTTCGCACGCGCTCCCTGACGGTTCGGAAACGCTGCTCATTGAAACCGGTTCGGCGGCTCTTACAGCTAATCCTTTATTTCATCCGAAGCTGGCCAGCTTTCGCAGCTAAGTGCTTTGTTTCATGAAGGTGGCCAAATTTTTGGATTAATTAATTTGGCCACCTTGCCTCCGGCTGGGCTATTGCTAGCGTCAGTGCCAAGCTGCTCGCCGGCGTGCGAGTTCTTCGGCCTCGGCTGGCCGGGTTTTGCGCCGGTGTGGCTTTTCTTAAGTTGTCAAAGACCGCTCAATCAAGAGGGCGCACTGAGCGCTCCCTGCTCATGTGATGTTTTCTGCTCGCAATCGCGCCCTCAGGGCGGGAGGATGCTGCGGACAGCGCGTTTAGGTCATTTCGATGTCACTTTGTTGTTCGAGGTCACCGATTCATCACGCTTGCAGCGATGATGGTTCCTTGTTGGCGGCAGATGCACGCGCAGAGCGCAATGGTGCAAAGCCAAGCAGAGCCGTCGTGGCAAGAGGGCTCCGACATACAGTTCTTACTTATGAGGGTAGTGCGGATATCGGAACTCAACAAGAGGCTAAGACGAATTCTTTGGTAACCATGACTGGTACTGCTTCCTCCTCGACACGGCCCAATTCGACCATTCGCTGGTCATTCTGACCCTGAGCGGCTGGCGGCTCTCTCCGGGGAGATCTGTGCCGGTCTTTTCGCAGGGCCTCTGCTAGCCTTCTCTCTATGCGCATCTGGGTGAACTTCATGCATCGCGACACCACCTCGAGGAGGTTTACAAAACTGACAAGTTCCGTTGTAAGCGGGCAAATGCTTCCAATGATGTCTGAGTCTCGGGCGAATCACGGGGACCCTAAAGCCTTTAATGAATGCCCGGCACTCGTTATTGGTAAATTGCTCAGCCGGGCCGCCGTGCGGCTACATACCTGACTTGTCGTCCGCCTGGAACATGATTTTCTGAAAAGTCCGGTTCTCACGCCACCCTGTTTCCCAAACCAAGTAGCGCTTCTGTAGGATCGCATGATGGAGAGTTCCCAAATATCTTCTTTCGAAATCCCTTCACCTATGCTGATCATCTTCGGCGGCCTGCCTGCCACCGGAAAACGACGATTGCGAGAGAATTGGCGAGACAAATCGGTGCCACTTATTTGCGAATTGACACGATTGAGCAAGCCATCCGCGATCCCACAACGGTAAGGCAGCCGATAACCGACGAGGGGTATCGTGTCGGCTATGCGGTCGCGGAGGACAACCTTCGCCTGGGAAGAACGGTGATTTCGGATTCTGTGTATCCAATTCAGTTAAGTCGGGATGCTTGGATTGGCGTTGCGCATCGTGCTCATACAGGCGCGGCAGAAGTTGAGGTTCTTTGTACCGACCCGCGGCTTCATCGCCAACGAATCGAAACACGATCGGCAGACATCAGTGGCCTCAGGCCGCTAACTTGGGAGGAGGTTATCTCTCGTGAATACGAGCCATGGGAACGTAAGCACATAGTAATCGACACCGCTGGACGAAGCGTGGCAGAGAGCGTTGAGGAACTTCGAGGAGCCCTGACGAATTGATCGTCCCCGAGTCCGCGTGTTCTTCCCTCTGCCGAGCAGGTCGCAAGCTGCATCCTCTTCTTGCGCTTTTTGCGCACTTTTTTTGGGGCGCTGAGAAAGCCTTCAGGCTACTGCGATCTGCAGAGCTGAGGAGCTAACTGAAACGATCCCAGATACGATCGAAGGTTGGCTTCACATCTTCGGAAAAAACTCTTCCTGTGAAGGGCACGGCTTCAGCCGTGCCGTAAATTCGTTGCGAGCTTCCGGGCTTTAGCCCCTGAGGGCATCTTTTATCAGCGCACAAGAGAATTTGGAGGATAGAAAAAACGTACCTCAGCGGCTATTGATGACTGCATAATTAATGTCCTGTTATAGCCAAACGATCGAGTGCCGCGGCTCGGCACCTCTCCTCCGCATATTCTGCTCATCCCACCCTTCGCAGAGAGCGCGAAGGATGGGGCACCCGATCATTTGGTTAAAATAGGACATTAATTATGCAGTCATCAATGAAGCCGGGTATGGCAGTGTCATTTACGGCACGGCTGAACCCGTGCCCTTCCAGGACCGAGTTCTCACACACCCTCTAAAGCCCCTGAGGTACGTCTTTCTGCGTTCGCTGCTATGGGACTGCATCGAACGCCTTTTGAATAAACGCGACGATCCGCCGCCGGGCATCGAAGCCGTGCCACGGCTCGGGGACGGGATAGCCGTAAATCGCCGACCCCAGCGGACCATGATTGTCGCGTGGATAAGTCACCAACTCGACCGGCGCCCCTGCCTGGCGCAGTGCACGATACATCTCCTTCGACTGCCCCAACGGATCCGTCGTGTCGCCCTCACCCTGCAGCAGCAGAAACGGTGTGCTAGCCTTCCCCGCCCCGGCCAGGGGGCTCTGCCGCCATGCATCCTCGGGATGCTCCCAGGGTTTACCGAAATACCAGCGGTCGTACCATGATGACTCTTCCGTACCGTATTCGCTATGCTGGTCGATCACCGGCGCGCCGCTAATAATGGCTTTGAAGCGGGTCGTCCTTCCCTCGACGAACGCCGCCATCTCGCCACCGTAACTGTAACCCATCAACGCCATGCGGTTGCTGTCAATCGGCTCGGTTTTCACCACGAAGTCAACCCCGGTCATGATGTCGCGATAGTCACCGCCTCCAAGATCGTTCTTGTTCGCAGCCGCAAAAGCGGCGCCATAACCGGAACTTCCCCGCGGATTGGTTCGCAATACCGCCCAGCCGTGCCCCAGCAGGAAATCAATCCAGGGCGCGTGCGCATCGGAATACGCCCCCAGCGGACCACCGTGGACTTCAACAATCAACGGAACGTGCTTCGTCGCCGCTTCCGGCGGAAGATACAATCGCCCCTCGATGGTGAATCCATCGCTCTTCCACTCCAAGTGCTTGGGAGCCACGCTCAGCATGTGCTCGGGTGTGAGCGGCGGCGTCTTCACCGCCACAAGAGAAGACTTCAGGTCCGCCGCGTAGTAAAGCTGCGGCGGATTCCCTCCCCCGCTCCCCAGCAACAGCCAGCCATTTCGCTGTACGTTGGTGTTGACATCGGAAACATGAGTGGGTCCCGACAGCACAAATTCGGGCTCGGCCGTGCCCGGTGTATACCGTGCGACCTTCCCGTTGAACCCGAGCTGAACCAACTGAACGGCACTCCCATCGCCCAGCGGTATCGGAGCATCGTCTCTCATCGATCCCTTCCAACCATCGCTCAGGTTGTGAGTCGCCCTCGTGCCCTGATCGTAGGAATAAAGGTCTGCATAACCCGGAGGTGCATCGTGCTTGGCTTGCGCCAGGTAGAGAATCGAGTTGCGCCCTGGTGTCCAGGAGGCGGCTTCGATCGTCGGCGGCAAATCTGCAAGCGGCTGTGGGTGGTTCTCATCGGCGAGACTGACCAGCCAGCTGCTCATTGCCGGCGCCAGGTCGCCGGCGCCGTTCGGGCCCTCGGAGATGGCCAGCAGTTTCGAGCTGTCGCTGCTCCAGGAAACATCGTGCACGTCGGGAGCCACGGGCAGCAGCCTCAGCGTGCCCGTCGCCACGTTGAGCAGGTACAAGCGGGTCTCATGAGGATTGTGGTTCACCCACTCGGCATCCGCCTTCGCTTCCTTTTGTGCCTTCTCGCCGGGAGTCTCCGGATCCTGGGCGAGGATGGCGATGGTGCTGCCGTCGGGAGAGACCCGATAGCCGCTTACGTCGATTTCTACCTCGCCGGGCTTGGCCTGACTCGAAGTATCCGCCGACTTTGGGGATTCCGGATGGGCCTCCTCGGTCTTCAGTGGTAGCGCGTCGGGAAGCTTGGCCTGGTCGACCACCGGCGTGATCTTGAGTGAAAATGCCTTTGCCTCTCCTCCTGTCATGGGCAAGCGATACAGCGAAACATGAGCATCGCGCTTCGCCAGGAACAATATGCTTTGCCCGTCGGGCATCCATTCGCCGCCGTACTCGCCTCGTTTATCCACTTCCGGGGAGTAGGTGAGCTGGCGCGGATCCTCTCCACTCACCCCCGTGAGCCACAAGTGGCTCTTGCCGCCATCTGCCGTGGCGTCTGTCACCCGGATAAGGATTCCCTTGCCGTCGGGTGCGAGCCGGGGATCGCTCATGGTCTTGAATCGTCGCAACTGCTCATTGCTGGGAAAGCTGGGCGCACTCGTCGTCTGGGCTCCGAGTGGAAGAACAGAAAAGATCAAAAGGAACGATAAAGGAACCTTGGAAAAAAAGCTGGGCATCTAAAGAGCTTACCCATCAAAACCCTACGTGTCCGGTAATTTTTCCGGACCGCTCGAGTAACAAAAACGGGGTTTACACGCTGCGGAAAAACTCTGGTCTGGGTGTAGCCCCGGACTTTTAGTCCGGTTAAGCGGGTTTTCAAACCCGCTTAACACTCGGTAACATCAAATTCCGGGCTTTAGCCCTGGTGGCCGCTTCTCCAGCGGTTCGCGACTTTTTCCGCAGCCTCTTCAGAGTCTGCGTGAGAACTCGATTTTGTCTCAGCGAACAACTTTACGGGCTTTGGAAAAGCTCTGTCTTGCATCAGGGCACGACTTTAGTCGGGCCACAAACGATTGAGAAAACGTCGGGCTTTAGCCCCTGCCACAGCACATCCCAAACGAAATGCTCGTCGGCGGGCAATTCCCGGGATTTCATGGGTGTTTTTCGCAACGACGACGACCCAAAAAGTTAACGTCTCGTCCTGATCTACCCTTCTCTGAAATTGAGGCCCAACAAAGATCTGGGCTTTTCAGCCCCTGAGCACATCTTTTTGTCGACCTATTAGAGAATCTAGAGGATGGAAAAAGCGTACCTCTTTTTTCTCTGGCCCGCGGAAGGAGCGCGAAAGACCATCGCCCACCTTCGCGACGCGCAAGCGAAGCTTTGCGGAAGCTGTATGAATCCGATATGCGCAGAGCATGATCTACCTGCAAAGTCGCATGAGCGGTAAGTTCTTTCCTCTAATGGAATGGCAGGGTGAAATGGCTCCGCTGGGTGCACCCTGACGAGCGAGGCATCAGCGTGAAGGTTCGCGCGAAGGTTCGTCTTGTCTTCGATATGTAACGATTAAAGTGTCAGCTCCGTTTGTCCAAGAAACTGCATGTGCACACGAAACTCCCTGACGGCGTATTGGGGAAAGCCGAACGGTCCGGCACCATCGATGGGTCACTTGCTCAATCGAAAAGCGCAGGAGACGGCTCCCCCAGTGCCGTGGCGCTTATTGGTGAGCTGTTACTCGCCGAGCGGCGTGCGCTCGCAAATTCCGGATCATCTCAGCAGTAGCCGTTTTGAAGTTCGGCGAGAGGTTAGGGCTAGCCAGGCGAGGGTCGCTTGAGAGGTTAGACTCGATGATCCCACTGCCGGCATCCCGGTCCGGAATCAGCACGTAGGCATGGCCTAGCTGTTCCACATCTTTAGGCGAGACTCCTGGCGGAACGCCGATGCCGGCAATTATTCCAGCTTCGTTGATCGCTTCCGCATACACAAGGTGCAGGGCGGCGCCCGGGGGCACGAGAGTATTGAGATCGACCATCTTGCCTTGATCCCAGAGGAAAGCACGCGCGAGCGTGCCGTCACAGTAAGGATCAGAAATGCCCACCACCTGATCGCGTGAGTTCAATCCCCAGGCCCAACTGCATACGTCGCCAGCAACGGTCCCAAGATCGTGAATTGAGCCATCTTTCCACACAACTGCGTGGATGAACTGGTCGCCGGCCGAACTGGCAACTCCGGATATATGGCCCTGCTCAGTTAAACCGGTCGGCAGCGAAAGCGTACCACCCAGCGTTCCCAGGTCGTGAACAGCGTGATCGGACCACAAAAAAGCGTGGTCTTCTGCGTCTCCGGGCAGGTTTGAATCACCGACGGCTTGCCCGCGGTGGTTGATAAGTCCAGCTCCCCCCAACGTGCCGCCAAGGGTGATGTCGGTCATCTGCCCCTTGTCCCAGAAAAAGGCGTGTTGGGTGGGAATACCTGTGGCTGGGTTGGTTTCGGAGTTGATGTAGGAGAATCCGACGACTTGCGCTCGATCGTTCACGTCAATGCCAAAGCTGACGGGACCGCCCAGCGTCCCCAGATCCTGCATTTTCTTCCCACACCAGAGGAAGGCATGGGTTTCATCTCCGGCGGTTTGAGAAAGCCCCGTGACAAGTTCGTTGTTGCTGATCGCGAGCGCCACGCTCGATGGCCCTCCCAATGTGCCCAGGCTCAGGATGTGGCCGTCCCTCCAGATCGTCGCCTTGGTTACTGGAGCTGCGTCCTGGTCCGTAGTTCCGTCGCGGGAATCCCCGCCGACGATACCCCGTTCGTTGACCCACTGCGCCTCCGTCAACGCGCCCTTTACCAAACCAGGCAAGCGGTTTCTCACCCCGTTCTGCCACACGAACCCGGATGTGATTTTGCAATTGGGGCTTGGGCAGTTGGCCGGGAAAGGATCGGGGATATCGGTTTCAGCTACGCCAGCGACGAGTCCCTTCTCCGTCAGGATGTGCTGGATGAAAAAGAGAGAGCTATCTGGTCCTCCAAAAGTGCCCAAATCGATGAGCTTGTAGTGATGCCACTCCGGGGTTGGGTCAGCCGGGCAGACGCCGGCCGCAGTGGCGAGTGTGAGCGCCATCAGACAGCAGCGCAGACGAGCAAATCTCATACAATCCTCCATAGCTTGCGTCGGCGCACTACAAAGAGGCGCCGTGCGCACCCAAGTTGTTGCGAATGCGCGGGTGGTTGCAATACCTGCCGCCGGACTTTTTTGTGACCGGCGAATGACATGCCGCAACTCGAGTCTTTTGAGGTTTTTGGCGCGGTGCTACACTCTTCGCAAAACGCAGGAGTCGCAGATGTCGAGCCCGTCTCGTGCCACGAAAGAAGTTAGATTTGGCCGGTTCGAACTTAATGTTGAAACGGGCGACCTTCGCAACGGTCTGAAAAAGACACTTTTACCCGGACAGCCGCTGGAGTTGCTGAAGATTCTGCTGGAGCGGCCCGGAGAGCTAGTCACGCGGGAAGAACTGATTCGACGGTTGTGGCCCGACGATACATTCGTAGACTTTAACCAGAGCCTGAATAAAGCAGTCAATCGGTTGCGGGAAACGCTGGATGATTCAGCAGAGAATCCTAGCCTGATCGAGACCCTTCCGAGAAAGGGGTACCGCTTCATCGGCGAGGTTGAGGCAGCGAGAAGCCCAGACGCGGCGCTTGCTCAGCTGCCGCCTTCGCCGGAGCTGAGCCAGGGAGCTATTGGAAATGCGCCGGCCATTGTTGAAACTCTTGCCGTGGTGAGAAGACATGTGCCGTTTACGGCAAAACTTGCGATCGCAGCGATGGGGGGCGCAGTGTTACTCGCGATCGGCTTATGGTCGCGGAAGAGGCAGGAGTTGCCGGCGGTCACGCGTTTAACCACTTCCGGGGCGGTGCGCGATCTGGCCCTGTCCCCGGGCGGAGGTCTCCTCGTCTACGCATTTCGTGTGGGATCTCAAGAGAGCCTTCGTGTTCGTGAACTCGCCACAAAAAAAGACAGCGAACTGCTTCCGGCTGGTTCGTCGTTTCACGGCTTGACCTTCTCCAACGACGGGAGCCGGGTCTATCTTGTTCGGTCGGAGCCGAGCGACCCTGGCTTCAAGCACTTGTATGCCATACCTGTAACCGGCGGTGAAGCTCGAAAACTGGTTGCAGATGTGGATTCGCCCGTGAGTTTCTCTCCAGACGGCGGGCAGATGGTATACGAGCATTGCCTGCAGCCGAAAAACGATATCGATCTGACGATTGCCAAACCAGATGGAACATTGGTTCGACGCCTGGCCACCTTGCATGACGCGAGCGGCTTCCTCTTTCAACCCGGGCCAGCTTGGTCTCCCGATGGCAGATCCGTCGCTCTCTCAGCATTGACTACCTCGGAAGACCCGAGGTGGATTCTGTATCTTGTATCCACAAAGGATGGTTCTGTTCAGAGAATCCTTGAGAGCAAGGGAGATTTCGGGCGGCCAGTGTGGACGGGCAGCACGGCATTGGTTCTGCCACATTTGGATCCCGAATCAAACACTCGCCAGCTATGGAGCGTATC
Organism: uncultured Acidobacteriaceae bacterium; assembly: GCA_964609355.1. Classification (GTDB taxonomy): domain Bacteria; phylum Acidobacteriota; class Terriglobia; order Terriglobales; family Acidobacteriaceae; genus PALSA-350. Next base: position 10,350 of record CAZSUK010000296.1, read on the forward strand.
CGTGGCAAGTGGGAAAACTCGTCCATTGACTGGTGATTCCGATGACTATGACTGGGCGTTGAGCGCGACTCGCGATACACGGCTGCTCGCTACGATCGCAATCCATAGGACAGCAAATGTATGGTCTGCGCTTACAGACGCACCAGCGGACGCACAGCAAACAACGCATAGCGGGATTTCCACCTTCGACGTTGCTGAGATGTTCGATGGGAAGCTATTGGTTATGGATGCGGAGGGATCACCCTGGACGATGGTGGGGGATGGCAGTCAGTGGAGCAGGTTTGCAGACGTAGACCACGCGGACTGGCTGACCATCTGCGGCCGTTACGTGGTGCTGGTCCGCGACCAGCCTGGCACTCCGGAGCTGGTGCGATTTGATCCGGACGGGAGTCACAGAACCCGAATTGCCGCGGGAAACATGTGGGCGCCTGCCTGCACGGCCGACGGTAGCACACTTTACTACGTGACCGTACAACAGCCTCAAGCTATCTGGAAGGTTTCGACGGAGGGCGGTGTACCCCTGAAGTTGACGAATGTGTTGGGAAACCAGGTCGCGGACCGCCTGGCGGTTTCGCCCGATGGCCGCAGGCTGGCCTACATCTACACACAATACGGGCATATTCCCTCAGAGGGCCGGCATTTGGCAATCATTTCCACGGAGGGTGGGGCCGTGCTGCTCACACGGTCCGTACCTGGTGATATTGGTAACCTTCATTGGGCGCCTTCCGGCAAAGAGCTTCAGTATGTCCGTCCAACTTCTGGCGACTCGAATGTATGGGCTGAAGGGGTTGATAGCGGACGACGACGGCAGCTGACGAACTTTACGTCTGGTCAGATTTTCGGCTTCAATTGGTCGAACGATAACAAGCGGCTGCTGATGAGCAGAGGCGAGATAGCGACCGACGCTGTTCTTATCACGAACAAATGATGCGAACATCGGACGTTGGGGAGCCTACACCTTCCGGGGGGAGTGGGGGAGTTGCGGGACATCAAACAGACGAAGCAACCACCATCGAAAAATGCCACGCACTGCGAAGGCTGGACGAAAGGCTCGGCCAAAGCCAAATGATCGACTAAGGCGAGTCCTCTTAGCGCGGCCCCACACAGATTCCATCCGATCCTTGCGCTCGTATGATACGCCGCAAGTCCGGGCGCCCCGCATTTTGTTTGTTTGGAAAAGAAAAACCAGGACAGTCCTGCTTACGAGGCGGAGGGCGGGCAAGAAAAAAGGTGCGATTCGCATCGCACCCGCATTGAAAGATTCTTAGTGCAAAGTTTGCGCACTAGTTCTTTTCCGAACCGCCTGCAACCTTGAGGTCGTTGGTCACTTTGAATATTCCCGGTACGGAATTGGCGCGTATACCAGCAACATCCTTGTCCATCTGACTGTCGACCACGCCGTAGAGCGTCACGTTGCCATTTTGCACCGAGATGCGGATCGGCTTTGCCGGATCCATGGCGTATTTGCTGAGCGTCGGAAATCCGTAAATAGTCCGGAAGAGCTGCATGCGCGAGCGGTCATCCATCGGCGAAAGCGGATCGACTCGGACTTCGTTGACGACATCTTTCACGCCCGGCGTGTTGGCCACCAGCGCGAAGGCGGAGGCTGCGTCGACAGGCCCATATGCATGGCCAGACAGCGTTGCGGTTCCATCCTTTACCTGGACGGTAATCGCGTTGAACGGTGTTGTGCCGTATCCGACGCGGTCATAGGAAATGGCTTTGAGGAGCTTTGCCTCCACCACGGAATCGGGAAGGTTTGAACCCGCCACCTGGATCTCGTTTGACACGCCTTGCACGCCTTTGATTTTATGGGTGCGCTTATCCGCTTCCTGCTTCAGGTCGAAGAGTGGTACGGTTCCGGTCAAGGTAACGAGTCCGTCATGAGCGGTAGCCTTAACGCTCTGCAGGTGGGGCTTATTCAAGGCCTTGTTAATGACCTGGGCCTGCAGGTTAGTGTCATTCTGGGCAGGCTGCGCCGCAGCAACCGCACACGGTAAAGCGGAAACGGATGCGCCCAGGACCAAAGCCAGTATGGGAATGAAACTACGATTTGCACGTTGCATTTGCTAGTTCTCCTGTGTTTTTCAGTGCCGGGGCAACAACCGGGCCGCCGCTCAACCGAGGTGACCTTCTGCTGCAGGGTCGCTCATTGAGCATGACTCGGACCTTGGCCAGATAGTCAATTGCGAGTTAAGCACTGTAAGGCTTAGGGTGCCGGCCTGGCTCTCATCGGTGAAGACCGCAATGGAAGCGCTATCTCAGATCGCTTTCCGCCGCGACTGACCTCTTTCCCGCCCCTTGTTTAGACCCGCACCGGGGGAAAGAGTTTCGCTCCACGCGGGTACCTGTCACGCTGGAAGTAGACCCAAGAATAACAACGACGACAGATCACACCGCGCGATAGGTGAGCCGGGACTCTGTTCACCTGGATACAGCCCAAATCCGATCTCGCAGATGGAGGGGCTGGCGCACATAAAACATCAAGGCGGCCGCTAGGCAGTCGTGTGATGGTCGGCCCATGCTCGTTGTAGTTTAGCTGCTGCTTCCTTTGCTGGAACGACCCTGGTTGGCGCGTTGCTCGTACGAATGAGGATCCATGCTGCAGTAGTTGCAAGGAAGCTAAGAAGTAGAAAGCGATTCATCGACAGGGACCTCGATGGAGACACCGTTTGGGATGACCCGGCTGCGGAAGTCGTAAAACTTAGCCGGAATCGCCACAAGAAAGTAAATAACTGTGCCAACCCTGCCGACGCCAAGAGCGCGCGAGCAGGGTTGGCACAGCAGAAGAATTGCTGATACTTCGACGGTAGCGTCCTTTGCTGCTTTAGCATTGGCTTTTTCGTGGAATGCAGCCTGCTTTTTTCCCACCCCATTGGTGTATTCGCCCACTGGGGTGGAATCGATGGGAGACGTTGTCTCCGTGCCAGGAGGCGGCTCGTACTGGGTTACATTCAACCCCTTGCCGCCCTTGATCTCGGACTCTACGATAGCAAGCCCATTTGAATGGTTCCACGGTCCCACAAAGTCCTTCTCTCCATACTCGCTCTCGCCAGTAGAAGCGTTGAAGTACTGGTCGACGAGATGGGGGGTTGGTTCGATAATGCCCACCGAAAATTGCGGCTTCTCCATACTCTCCAGAGCGGCCGTAAATGCACGCATTGGGTTATTTCGCACGTCATCAAAAATTGCAGTGCCTGCTTCGAGCCTTTATCTTGTGTAAAGCTGATGAGCCGCATCGACGGTATTCATTAGCTTTTTCACGTGATGGTACATAAGTCTGCCTCCTGGGGGTTGTAGTGCACTGGCTCTTTGCGGACTGCCGATAGCGTGCAGCCACGCGCGGGCGCCGGCCGCTTGTTTTAGTGCTTGAGAGCCGGCGCAGCCTTTTTCTCATCCTCTTTGCTCTTCTTCTCGGAGTACTTCTCTTTCCCCGTCTTGGGTTCTTTGTCCTGCTCGGGTTCGCTAGCTGCTGCTTTCAAAATCGGCTGGGCTGCGGCCATGATTTTGTCTGCTGCAGCAAGCTCCTCATTGAGATTTTCCGTCAGCAGTCCCGCCACTTCGCCCATGCCCAATATCTTTGCCATCGTGATCGTCGCCGTATATCCAGCGATTTCATAATGCTCAGTTCTCAACGCCGCACCCACGATACCGGAATCAAAAGATGCGCCTTCCTCGTCTTTCTCGAGTGCATCCGCACCTTCCTCAATAACACCCTCCATACCATTGCAATGTTCCCCGGTAGGTTTTTCACCCAGGAGTTCGAACACCTGCTTCAAGCGTTCTACCTGACCCTTGGTTTCCTCAAGATGCGCGCTAAAAAGCCCCTTTAGGTGATTGCTCTTCGCTCCCTTTGCCAGCTTGGGTAGCGCAACCACCAATTGATTTTCCGCACTGTACATATCACGTAATTCGTCGAGCAACACTTCGCTTAATGCCATAAGGCCTCATTTGTAACGGTTAAGAATGTTGGTTGAGATTGAATGATGAGGAACAGCACTCCGAGTTTCATCACGATGACTTCTACATTCTCCTCAGATGCCGATTGTCCCTGTGGCGCAAAATGACGCTTCATTTCACAACGCCCTGCCTTAAAAGACACACGGCATGCTCTGTAGAAGTACGTTTTCCGCGATAAACGGCCGCGCCAGCCCGGAGGGCACGGCTACCCGCTCGAAACGCACCTCCGCAGGAGAACAAAGCACAGATTTCTGCCAAAATTCGTCCCTAACGCAAGAAAGGGGAAGTCGAGCCTGACTCGACGGATTTAAAGCCGAGCCGAGAGCCAACCGTAGTGGCAATTATTCCTTCTGAGAGAGGAGTCGGGTTTGTGGAACCGTTGCAACGATTTTCTGATCCGCCAAATATCTGAGAGGCCTTCTTGGCAGACCTGGACCCGACCTACGAGGAATTACTAGCTCGACTCCGACTGATCGAGGAGTCTCTGCAACAAAGCGAGCGGCTTGCCATTGCAGGGCGGTACGCTGGCGTCGTTATGCACGAAGTGAACAATCCGCTCGAGGCCATCGGAAATCTTGTGTTCTTAACCAAAAACCTGCCGAATGTGGGTCCACAGGTCCGGATGAATATGCAGGTGGTTGAGGCTCAACTTGCACGGCTGGGCGAGATCACACGTAAGACTCTCTCTTTCTACCGTAACGAAACCGAGGCCAATGCTTTTGATCTCGTCGACATCGCAGAAGCCGCATTGCGTATTCATTTGCAATCGTTGCCCGCTAAAACGGTGAACCTTACTAAGCTCTTCCCTGATCGCGCAATCGTCTACGGCCGGGCTGGAGAAATACTTCAAGTCGTCTCCAACATCCTCGCGAATAGCGTGCAAGCGCTGCCGCCCCAGGATGCCGAAATCCGCATGCGCATACGACAGATCGGAAATCACGTTCACGTTACGGTCGCAGATAACGGTCACGGAATCCCAAAATCCCTCCGGAACTCCCTGTTTCGCCCTTACACGACAGCCAGGCGGGGAGGAACCGGAATAGGGTTGTGGCTTTCTAAGCAGATCATGGATGCTCACGGCGGTAAGATTCGCTTTCGCAGCTCTCAACGGCTGGGCAGGAGCGGAACTCTCTTCCTCCTAACGTTCCCGATCCCCCAGATGGTCCATCTCTTGAGCCATGCACGCCGGGCATAAACGAAGCGCCCTCTACTATCCCGATGCGATTGCGAAGCATGCTGCAAGTCGAGGCGTAACATTGAGATATCGAGGTGGATATGGATCCAAATCGTCTTTTCAAGTGTAGGGTGCTTGTTGTGGAAGACGACCCGCTCGTGCTTCACACCACGGCGACGATCGTGCGCAGCTTTGGGTTTTCGGTTCGGACCGCGGAGGATGGGTTCGTTGCCCTCAAGATTCTTCGCGAAGTTTTGCCGGATATTATCCTCACCGATTTGCGGATGCCGGGGATGTCCGGTTTTGAGCTGCTCTCTATAGTTCGTCGTAGGTTCCCCCATATCCCGACAATCGCAATCAGCGGTGAGTACCTTCTCGCAAACATGCCGCTCGGGCTGCTTGTGGACCATTTCTTTCAAAAGGGCGGCTATACGCCCGAGCAGCTTCGGGTCAAGATGAAAGAAGTGATCGCAGACTCGCCGATACGGCCCCACCTGGGAAAAAATGTCGTTGCCCCTTTGTGGATTCCCAGAGTAGACGTTGACTATCTCGTGGTGACCTGCCCTGAGTGTCTACGCTCCTCCTCAATTGCTGACAATACCGCTTCCGGCGAACTGCAGCAGACGGATTGCGTCGCCTGTGGCGCAACAATCCGTTATCTGGTGGATTCAACCATCATGAAATTGCTTGAGCAGAAAAAGGGTCTCTTACCTTCTCTGTAGTCGTCGGCGATATAAAGGCAAGGGCAAACCCGAGATTCTGAGAGCCGCGCGGGTCCGAACACCTGAGATTGACCGTTGGCTGTCGACGCGATGATAACCGTCCTCGTACTTTGAAGCGGTAATTGCCTAAAAAATAATTTTCCCGGCTTTCGCCGCGCCAGCGTTCGGATTGGATCCCTTCGCGAGAGCAAAGGGCCTCCGGTCCAGATAGAAGCGGGACTGGCACCACGTCATCGAGGATGCTTAGTGGAGCGGTATATATTCCGTCTCCTCCCCCACAACTTCACCGCGCTCGACAAAAGTCCGTAGCGCAATCCAACGCACGTCCATCATTGTGAAAGCAAAGAGCGAGATTCGATTCATCGAGGTAACCCTCCACTACGGCACGGCCTAAAGGCTGAGCAACGCGCTGTCGCGGGTATGCCGGTCCAATAGTGTCAAGTGGGATGCAAGATTTCGGCTCGGGGTAGCTGGCGCTCACAATGCCCCTAGATCACCGCGACACGATTCCGGTCGACCTGACACCTCCGCCTTGCGGACAACGAAAAGAGCGTTAACGAACGAAGGCGTAGCAACCTCTTCGAGGTTCAATGCCTCTTATGCCCCGAGAGGTAGTTATGAAAGTATTAAATACTGTAATTCGGCCAATGCAGCTCCTTGCTGTACCAGCGCTTCTGTCAGTGCTTGTGATTCCCAGATTTGCCGTCGGGCAAGATCAAAGCACTCCACCCACCGCAACAAGCCCAGATAACTCAGCAAATAACAATACGCACATGAC
>CAZSUK010000297.1:0-18082 GCA_964609355.1 uncultured Acidobacteriaceae bacterium
AGAATCTTCAGCCGCTGCGTCCCAAATCTGCTCCGAAACCAAATTCTTCCGCACCCTGTTTAAATCCCGAGAGAATGGCTGGTGGAAGCCCCGGACTTTAGTCCGGGGAAGCCGGTTTTCAAACCCGCTTAAACATTGGGCAGCAAAATTCGGGGCTTTAGCCCCGGTGGCGTCCGGTCTCTCGCCCAAGCTGGCTCCGATCGGATCTCCCAAATGTAATTGTGGTGGTGTTTGTAATCCCCAGCGTCGCGAGGTCGCGAGAAACCTACTGGCCTTTAGAGGGTGCGGTTTCTCCCGGTACTAACACACTCTCTAAAGCCCAGAATATTCAGGATCGTATTGCATCAGGAACTTGCCCACGGAAAAACCACGGGTGAGCGCGATGTGATGCGAGCGGTTCACATCCAACCGCTCGAAACCGCTGCTGGGCCATTCTTCGATCAACCGCTGCATGCGGTCCAAATCAAGCAAGCGGCTCGCTAAAGGCGAACGCCGCAAACGCTCCACCTCGGCAGCCATCCGACCACGAACCGCCTCCAGGCTGACATACCAATCCGCCGATTGGCTTCCACGTTGTTTTCTGCTCAGCGTGTTTGTCGGCAACCGCCCCACCATCGCCCTCCTGGCCAGAGAACGCTGTTGCCCTTCACGGAGAAACTCCTCCAACGGCGCCGTGAGGCAAAACTCGACCACCTCGCGATCATATGTAGGATCGCGAAAATCAAGCTGCCATCCCCCCTGCGCGGCCACCGACGTATCAGCAATATCGCCGTACTCAAGCAGCGCCTGTAGCATGGTCCGTCCGTCTGGTGATTGCCGATTCATATCGTGGAAAGCGGTGCGCTCCAGGTCAAGCCGCCTTGCAATTTCGGGATGGAGAATACTGTAGTCGAGCGAAAATCCGCGCAGGTGCGGATCTGTCATGCTGCGCAGCCAAAACGGCAGCGACGGCCACACCGCGTTGCGAACGATGGAGCGGGCGGACGCGTTGCCCGCCCGGGTGAGCTGCCTTGCCACCCGCGCCAGCGTGCCCCAATGGCCAGAGCGAAACCAGGTCGAGAAGGCTTGCATCCCGTCATAACTGAGGGTAGAGTTGCCGCAATTCCCATTCAACAGCAGAGTAATTCCGTTTTCCCTGGCACGCGCCATGATCGCGTTGGACCACACCTCATTGCTCGGTCCAAAGCAAGGATGATCGTAAAGATTGTTGTTGAGATCCAGTACATCCAGAAACGATGTTGCGCTTGACTCCACCAACACGTGGCGCACGTTGGGATACAGCGCAGCGACTTCAGCTGCTGCAGGACCCTCATTGTCAAAGTGCGTGTTGCTGCTCGCGCCGCTAAATCCAGGGCGAGGCACCGCGGTAAAGCAGGTGAGTTCGCGGCCGTCGCCGGCGAGCAATTGAGCCGCCGTGGCTGCGACGGCACCACTATCCAGGCCGCCGCTCAGCTGTGCGCCAATGCCTCCGCGCGTGCGCAACCGCACCCGTACTGCCCGGTCAAACTTCTCCCTGAAACACTCCAGGTACTCCGCCGCCGATCCTAGGCGAAGATCTGCGAGGTGATCCGTACGCCAGTAACGCGACAGCTTCGTCTCGTCACGTCTGACTCTGAGAGAGCAGCCTGCGGGCAGGCGCTGCATGTGACGAAAGACCGTCTGTTCGATGGGAATGTTAGCCAATGTCAGGTATCGGGCAATGTAGTCCTCATTCACCTCCGCGCCCACGAATGGCAAACGATGCAGCCCCTTCGGCATCGATGAGAAGGCAAAGTTGTTGCCACTGGAGGCGTAAAAGAGAGGGCGCTCCCCGGTATGATCTCGCGCCAGAAAAAGATGTTGTTCTTTTTGGTTCCAAACCGCGAAGCTGAATGCGCCGGAAAGATGATCCACGCATTCCTCCCGCCAACGCAGCCATGCTGCAAGCAGCACCTCGCTGTCGGCCATGACGGCAGTCTGTTGCCTGGACAGTCCTACTCCAGCCGCAATTTCTTCGCGATTATCGAGACGCACATCCGCCACCAGCGCGGTGACGCCGTCCGCTGAAAGTGGCTGTCGATCGAACCCGTCCTCGGGGAGAAGACGCAGCAGGCAGCGGCCCATGGAGAGGGAATCACTGTCATACTGGGCGCAATCATCGCCCCCATACACCCTGAGTGCCTGGAGCATCTCACGGCACGAAGGAACAGCGGGCGTTCCGCCGTCAAACGACCAGATACCCGCGATTGCACTCATACCCTAAATTTTAAATTTCAGTAAACTTCTCGAACAGGAACGCGGAAGCACATCTCCGCAAAGGAAGGATGGAAAGGACTAGGAACGGGGACGTTGGAAGTGGCCGCCGCCACCGTCCACTCGCGAGGGATGCGTTCCGCCCTCAGCACTCTTAAGGGCAATGATCTCGAGCGACGGAGTGATCCACGGCTTCTTCGCCTGCCCCGCAACCTGGTCAGATGCGCCGTGATCTTTAGCGTCGTAGCTCTTCATGAAAGCTCCCTGGATCCCGTGAATTTGAAACATCGCTCTTTCGCCCTGGTACAGCTAGAGCGTAACGCAGGAGGTAGTGAGCGTCAATGCGTTCCTCCACGTGATAGTTACTAGAGTAGATACTAAACCTTGCAGGCCGGGTTTTCTATACCAAAGGTTTACTCGCAATAGTCCCGCCTGACACTTTTTGGGGATACTTTTTGGGGATAGTGGATGAGACAGGTTGCAGATGTGTATGTGTTTGGGGGGATTACTCTCGTTTCGGAAATCGCGCTTCCTGAACTGCCCCTCGTACAACACCACAGTGCCAACCCGCATCTCGTGCATATCCGGCTGGGAGACGTCCCCAACCGTTTGCCCCAGGCTATAGAAATCGACCCTGACTGTTTCGCCACCCCCACTTATTATTGGTTGCGCATTCACGGAATAGGATGCTACCTGGTTACCAACGGGGAAGAGATTATCGTCTGCCCGGAGCCCGGAGCTCGCCCACTCGACGTGCGAGCGTACCTTCTGGGAACTCTTTTCGTTGCCCTGTGTCAGCAGCGCCATTTGCTGCCGCTCCACGCGAGCGCGGTCAGCACGGGAAAAGGAGTAGTGGCTTTTCTGGCCCGTTCCGGTCAAGGGAAGTCGTCGCTCGCAGCCTACCTCGCAAGTCGTGGCTTTTCCGTGTTGGCCGATGACGTCTGTCTCATCGACTCTGCCTCCAGCGGACCAGCCATGGTTATCCCCACTGCGCCCTGGCTGAAGCTGTGGCGAACTTCACTCGAGCATCTTGGATGCCAGGTGCAGGGGCTGGAAAGAGTCTTCAGCGAGGACGACAAATACCGTCTTCCGCTCGCCAATACACCGAGTCCCGAACCCATCGGACGGCTCGTGTTCCTGGAGACCAATCCCAATCAAGCATCAGCAACTGAAATGCAAGAGCTATCTGCAGTCGAGGCAATTCCGCTGTTGATGGATTTGACTCACCAGGCTTACGTGTTGCAGGCAACGGGTCAGTTGCAGCAAAGCTTTCTGCGTTGCAGCCGTGTGTCGTCACAGGCCAGGGCGTTTCGGCTCATCCGTCCCTGGGGATTAGAGCACCTTGAGTCTAGTGTAGATACGGTAGAAGAGTTCCTGCTCGGGCCGTAGCTCCTCCTAAGGTTTCTTAGGGAAAGGTGGTGAGGACCGTGAAGTGGGACTCAACGTCGCCGCCCACCACGGTGCGATCTCCCACCTTGACCCACGTGTGAGCCTTCAGATGATCTGCGTCCCGGGTAACGCCATAGAAGAGCTTGCTCGCGATATGCCTGCGGCGCAGCATAAAGTACGCGGCCAGGCATTGAGGGAAACACACAAAGGTGAGCGGGGCATGGCGCACCACTGCGTCGATCGACCACTCGATCCGGCGCAGTATTTCCGCCGCCATGCCCGGCGAAACGGCCACTTGTGCAGCATCGGGCCTGCTCATCCAGGCAGTAAGTTTCTGCACTGGTAGAAAGCTGAGCGCAATGCGAAAGAAGATAAGCATGCAGCCGGCTTCCATAGCCAGCACTAGGTCAGCAGGGGACCGCCATGACTTCGTAAGCTTTTGCAATCGATCGTGGAACCACTCCAAAGGACTGAGCACGGCATAAAGAGGGAAGAGGGCGTCAGGCAAATCGAACTTGCGCCAGACACGAGGGCGAAAGAGAGAGCGCTGGATCAGGTCCAGGCGATAGTTCCACGAAGAATGAAGCTGGAACTCATTCAGAAACCATCGTGCAGAAGATATCTGCTCTCGCACTGGACGATACTGGTTCGAAGTCATGAGCAGTTTGCCGAATTCCACGATGCGCGCGACCCTTCGGTCGCTGTGCTCAAGACAGCCTGCCGGCGTGGGGAAAGCGTCGCCGTCCCCGAGCATATCCTGACAAAGGAAGACCGCGGCACTCAACTGCGGCAGCGCCTGCTGCTGTGCTGCTGCTTCCGCAGTTTGAGCGAGTTGCTCCGCTGTCATGCTTCGCAGAAGAGCGGCGATATCGGCCAGCCATTTCAAACGCAGCCACCCATCCAGCGCTCCATGGACGCAGAGATAGAGCAGTAACCGGGCAACAGGCAAGGTCGGTGTGCGTTCGGAATCAAGCATCACCCAATCGACACCTACTTCTGCCAACCCCGCGTTTGCGGGAAGGAATTGATTGCGGAACAGACGCCAATGCAAATCGATGACAACGCCGGCCGCGGGATGTTCGTAGGAAAAATCCTTCTGGTGCGCGATGTAGGAGCGCAGTCTGCGTGGTGTCAGGTGGGCTCTGGGTTCGAAGCGCTGGTATCCATGCGCGCGCAGAATGTCTCCCGCGCGAAAAATGTCTTTCTCCGCCACCAGCAGATCGATGTCGCCCAGATCGCGCACAGTGGAATCCTGAAACGCGGTCATTGACAGCGGGATGCCCTTGAAGATTCGCACATCGATCGCTTGCTCGCGAAATAGTCGATTGAGCAATTCGAGATGCCCCCTGCGTTGCAGGCAGCTGCGCGTATTTTCTTCCGTGCTGGCGCGCAGAGCAGCGGCTGTTTCTTCCGGTACGTGTTCGCCGGCGAAGGTTTCAAGGTTGCGGAATACGAGCGGAAGCACCTTCTGGTGGTGGACGATTTCGAGCAAATAAGGCCAATCGAGCGGCTGCTGGGCGAGGGACAGGATACGAGCGCCGTCAACCGTTTCTTGCGGCCAGCGAAGACAGGCCAGCACCAGATCGAATTCAGGTGCGTAAACTGGCTTTGCCGGCTTCATTGGCTTTCCCATAAGAATTATGTTGTATGCACACGGAACCGCCAAGTCTACGACCAAGTTACTTTTATCGGGTGATCCTGCTCAAGAGGTGAAAGTAATACTTGCTGATATCCTGCCCATATGTTTGATCCTGCGGCTGGTAGCAACTCGGCATTACTTATTACTGAGCAGTTGCTGGTCTTCGCTGTATTCGTCGGATCGGTCGCGGCCCTGCCGGCGTTCATCGAGTTTGTCACCGAGGTGCGTAAGCGTAAAGAACGCATCGACCTGAGTCTGGAAGACGAGGTAGCCAGTTCGCTGCGGCCCAGGGTCGCGGGCATGGACGATTTGCTTAACAACATCGCCGACCTGATCGATCGCGCCCGCAATCCTTCCGCCTATCAGGACTTGAAGATTGGCAACGAGGTGTTGATCATTGGGCCCAACCAGACGGGAAAGAAGAGCCTGGCGCAGAAGATTGCGCAACTCGCTGGCATGGACCGTGTGGTAACCGTTTTCAATCCTCGCGACAGTGACGCGCTTGCCAAGGCGAAGAGCCTGGTACGGGGCTACAAAGGGCGAAAGGTCATGCTCCTGCTGCCTCGGATCGACCTCGCTTATCAGCAGGGAGATCCGGAAGTGCTGACCGAGCTCGACGCCCTGATTGAAACCACCTCTGAGCGGCAGAATGTTCTGGTGGCGGCCACCACCGTATCCTTCGAAGCCAACAGCGATCTGGACAATCTCTTCGGCATCAAGCTGGTGCTCCCGGGGGCCCAGGTTGGCAAAGCTCATCGCGTCGAGATACCGGAAGATGCGCAGCAAATGCTGTCCGACGTGACCACGTTTTACCTCAACGAAGCGAAGCGCCGCGGCTTCCTTTTAGAAGGCATAGACGAGCCGTCCTTCTGCGAGCGCATCCTGGAAAACGTGATCAACCCGGCAGAAGTCGAAGACATCGTGGCCCTCTGTGAAACCACCGCGCTCTATCGCAAGCGTAGCAAGCAAACGACCAACCTGGTCTTCACTCCAGAAATTCTGGATCGGGCGATGGCGCGCGTAGTCGTCGGCTGAAAGCCGTATCCCTGGTGAACGGCAGCCACAAGCACCGTGCGGAAGAACAGGGGAAGCCGGTTGCCAAATCGAGTCATCGAAGGATGGTGATTCTGCGTAAGGCAGGTCACCGACGTGTTCTCCCGGTCAATGGTTAACGTGTGGGCCGCTGTGATAACTTGTGGCGGGGCGAAAACTACATGGTTCAGGCGGCCGTAACCAAGACTACAGTCAGCAACGATTCCACCCCCAGCAATTATCGCGCCATGGCGATGGTGACCACATTGTTCTTTATGTGGGGTTTTCTCACCTCGCTGAATGACATTCTCGTTCCCCACCTCAAAGCGATCTTCGAGCTGAACTACACCCGGGTCATGTTCATCAACTCCGCCTTTTTCGGGTCTTACTTCCTGTTCGCCATTCCGGCAGGCAAGCTTATTGAGAAGATTGGCTACAAGCGAACCATGGTGGTTGGCCTGTTGGTGATGGCGGTGGGAGCTTTATTGTTCGTGCCGGCGGCCAATGCTCCTTCGTTTGGCCTGTTTCTGGCCGCGCTGATTGTGTTGGCCGCGGGTGTCACTGCGTTACAGGTCGCCGCCAATCCCTACGTCACTGTGCTTGGTCCTGCGCGCACCGCTTCCAGCCGTCTGAATCTTACCCAGGCCTTCAATTCGCTGGGCACCACGATCGCGCCCTACGTGGGGGGGCTGCTGATCCTTGCCGCAGCGCCGCTTTCGTCCCTCCAAATGGGGAAATTGTCCGGGCCGGCGCTGCTGGCCTACCGGCAGCAGGAAGCCTCTTCGGTCAAGATGCCCTACGTCTTCATCGCCCTGGCGCTGACCGCTCTTGCGCTGGCGATAGCGATGTTCAACTTGCCCAAGATCGAGGCCACCCGGGAATTCCGCCCCATGGGTGAAACCGACGCCGCGGCAAGGAACCTGTGGAAGCAGCGCCAACTCATTCTGGGTGCACTTGGGATTTTCCTTTACGTGGGTGCCGAAGTTGCCATTGGCAGCTTTCTTATCAACTACTTCACCCAGCCTGAGATCGGCAACCTGACCGTGAAGGTGGCTGCCGGCCTGGTCTCGCTTTATTGGTTTGGGGCCATGATTGGTCGCTTCATTGGGGCCGCTGTACTGCAGAAGCTGCCTACGCGGGCGGTCCTGGGTACGGTTGCCGTTGTGGCCTGTTTGCTGGTACTGACCTCCATGGCGAGCAGGGGCTGGCTGGCTATGGTCACGATTATTTGTGTCGGCCTTTTCAACTCCGTGATGTTCCCAAGCATTTTCTCCCTGGGCATCGAGGGGTTGGGACCGCTCACAGGAAAAGGCTCCGGCTTGTTGGTGATGGCGATCGTCGGAGGAGCCATTATCCCGGTAGCAGAAGGCGCGCTAGCCGACCACATCGGCATCCACCATGCCTTCATCCTGCCTGCCCTCTGCTACGTCTACATCGCCTACTACGGCTACAAAGGCTCCATTCACGCAACCTAGATCAGCTTGGTATCAGACACAGTCTTAGGGGTGCCAGCCCCGGACTTAAGTCCAGGGAGGGGAGCGGGTTTTCGAGCGGATACACCGGGTGAAGGCATTCGCTCCTCGCTCGGTTGCGGCTTCAAACCCGCGTGAACGCTCCGGTATATAAATTGAGGGCTTTACGGGCTGCGGAAAAGCTCTGTTTTGTATCAGGGCACGACTACTTTAGTCGGGCCGTAAACGATTGAGAATACGTCGGGCTTTAGCCCCTGAGGTACGCTTTTCTGCCCAAACATCGACTTTTTCGCAGCCTCTTTAGCCCTGGTGAGAATGCCCCAGGGCTGTCTTTGCGAGTGACGCCATCACAGCAAACCAGCTTCGAGGTAGGGAAGCATCGCCGCACCCAGCAACCCGGCGTCGGGGCCGGTAGCGGCAGGAACCACATACGTCTTACCTGCGGCAAACGGCAAGTCCTTCCCAGGCTCTGTCAGGCAATAGATGTAGCTCAGGCGGCGCAGCTCCTCGAACATCCGTGGAGCAAACAAATCCCACCCACTCACCACGCCGCCGCCGATCACATACAGCGGCAAATTGAAAACATTCACCAGCATCGCCAGCGCCATCCCCAAATACTTGCCCGCATCGCCAAAAATCTGCCGGGCAACCACATCCCCGTCCCTCGCCAACCCGGCGAGATCGCGCGCTGTAAACTCACCATGCTCCTGAATCCGGCGGCCCATAAGCCGGGAGATCCCCGGGGCTCCTCCGCGCGCCGCGGCCAGGGTCGCAGCCCGGCCGATCGCCGTTGCCGAAGCATATTGCTCCAGGCATCCACGGCCGCCACAGCCGCAAGCAAATCCGTCTTCCACCACTGGAATATGTCCGCCCTCGCCTCCCATTCCAATCATCCCGTGCCAGATTTTCCGGTCCAGAATGATGCCCGCGCCGACCCCGGTCCCAAGCGTCAGCATGCAGATGGAATCCCCAGGCATCTGCCTGCCCACCCCGCTCTTCCACTCCGCCAGCGCGGCCGCATTGGCATCCTTCTCCACAATCACAGGGGTGTGCAGATTCGCCTCCACGGCATCCTTGAGCACAAACGCGTCGAAACCGGGTAGATTCGGAGGCCGGTAAAATCGCCCCGAGGGCAGCTCAAGCGGACCCGGAGCCCCTATCCCTACTCCGAATAGCTCATAATTCGCCCCCAATTGCTGCATCAACCGGGCGATTGAATCGCACATGTCACGGACCACCTCGGCGGGCCCATCTGCCACCCGGGTGGGTACAGTAATCGAATCCAGCCGCTTCCAGGCCGAATCAAAGGCCGCAATGCGCAGGTTCGTGCCTCCCAGGTCGATGCCGATCGTGAGCCGCCCTTTTTCTGCGCTGGGCGCTGAACTTTGCTTCATGAACCTAACCGCCTCCTGGCCAAAAGGAGTCTATCCATCTTGCCCTTCCGGCTCAACTTCGTCTGATCAATGCATCAAAAATCGGCCATGTGCACTGCAAATGACTTGTCCGGAATATATCCGCCTTCCGGACGCTTACGAAGCGACCTTGAGACGATGGGCAGACATGATGCGGTTGCCTGATGAGACCGGTTGGAACAAGTCTATTGCCTTTCACCGGCGCGACGCTGCATTTGCTGGAATGACGGTTTGGTTTACCACACTGACAAAACAGGATGTGCACTCGAAAGTGAGTGGTCGAATCGGCTGAGATTGCGGTTACTTTTCCGTAGGTTTTGGAAATTGCCCGGATTGTAGCTTCCGGGCTCGTCTCGCGTTCATCTCCCGTTGGCGCTGTTGAAGTTCACTCAGACTGATGCCCAGCTTGGCTGCCTCATCGCGAAGCGCGGCCCAATCTGTGGGGTGGGTTTTTCCGGCATCACTCTGGTTCGCGTCGTCTGTCACTGAGAGCTTATTTTACGCGCCTCGGCGTTCTGGTCAGTGTCGGTGACCGTTTTGGGTTGTTCAAGGGGATTTTGGCCTGCTCGACACAATCCTGGCAACCAACGATGACCCTTCGTCGAGCCGGGATCGCCCTTACAATCTCATTCTTAAGAACGTGTCGAACCTGGTTGCAAGCAGGGCTGCTGGAATGTCCACGCCTGGTGCCTGAGCCGCCAAAAGTGTGACGGGATGCATTCAAAATGCTAGACTGATTTGGTATCGCGATGTGAATAAAGGTGTTATATTCGTTTTTCATCGCGCAAGGATGGGCGGCTAGCTCAGTTGGTTAGAGCGCCTGCCTTACAAGCAGGATGTCGGGGGTTCGAGTCCCTCGCTGCCCACCATCACGACAAATGAAGCGGTTAAACACCACTCTCCTTGCACACCTGGTTCTGGCACTGACCCTCAGTGCTTCTGCGCAAAACAACACCTACTTCAGCAATTGGCCATCGGGTGTTTCCCCGCAAGAGGTGGGCAAGCGGGTGGCGGAGCACTTCGTCTCCAGCCCCCATCAATACACAGCAACCATCCACTATTCTGAAGTGGCCACCTGGTATGGCGCGCTCACCTTTGCCACTCTGACCCACGACGACGCGTTGGGCAGCGAGCTGATCCACAAGTTCGAACCCCTCATGCCCGGGGGAGGGGAAGCGGCTCGTATCCCGGTGCGGCACCACGTGGACGACTCCATCTTCGGCGTTGTCCCGCTGGAAATTGCCATCGAAACCAAAGATCCGAAATACCTCGCCACTGGAAAGGCCTGGGCGGATCGGCAGTGGGAAAATCCGCGCCCCGATGGCCTTTCAGCCGAAACACGCTTCTGGATCGACGACATGTATATGCTCACGCTCCTGCAGCTCGAGGCGTACCGCGCAACCGGGAACAAGCAGTATCTCGACCGTGATGCGCTGGAGATGGCAGCCTATCTCGATAAGCTGCAGCAGCCGAACGGGCTTTTCTTTCACGCACCGGATGTGCCCTTTTACTGGGGACGTGGAGACGGCTGGGTCGCTGCCGGGATGGCGGAAATGCTGCGGGATCTGCCCCAGGACCACCCCCAACGCAAGCGCATCCTGGAAGGCTACCGGGCCATGATGAGTGCGCTGCTCAAGTATCAAGGCAAGGACGGGATGTGGCGTCAGCTGATCGACCATGACGAAGCCTGGCCGGAAAGTTCAAGCTCCGCAATGTTTACCTTTGCACTGGTCACCGGAGTAAAAAACGGATGGCTCGACGCTTCGGCCTACGGTCCCGCCGCGCGCAGGGCGTGGATCGCGGTTGTCGGCTACATCGACCAGAACCAGGACATCACCAACGTCTGTGAAGGCACAGGAAAACAGAACAGCTACGACTACTACCTGGCCAGAAAGCGCCGCACCGGCGACTTCCACGGCCAGGCCCCCATTCTCTGGGCCGCATCGGCCCTCTTGCGGTAGCTCCGCTTTTGGGCTCCATCCCGGCAACCAATCGGGTCTGGAAGCCGGACCTACCCAGCTGCCGGGCGATCCGTGCGCGCACTAAGCATCACCTCAAAGAAACGCACGACCGCCTCCAGATCGTTTTGCGGCAACAAACTCAGCAAGCGCCGTGTTTCCTTTTCTATGCCTTCATACATAGCGGCGATCTTGCGCAACCGCCCTGGGACAAGCGTGATAAGCAGGCTACGCCGGTCCTCAGGATTAGGCGCGCGCCGCAGATACCCTGACTTCTCCAGCCGGTCCAGCGCCACGGTGACCCCGCCGCTGCTCAGCCCGGTCCAGGCGGCGAGACGGCTGGGTGTGGACGGTCCATAGAGCTGCAGCATGTGCAGCAGCTGCATATCCGTCAACCCCAGGCCGGCCTTCTCCGCCGCCTGGGTATTAAAAAAAATCGCGGCCGCAATGAACTTGCGAATCTCCAGCACCACGCGGTCGGCGGTCGTGGCCGGCGCCGTCACCAGCAGGTCGTCTGTTTTGTGCGCCGTGGCGCGGCGATTTTTTCCCTTTTGAGACGTAGACATGGAAACCTTCCTATGGTTTACTGTCCATGTATCTTATTAAATAAGATACATGGAGGATAAGCAAATGACTGCCACAGCTAGAGCATACAAGGGATTGGGCATGGAAGGGACTACGGCCCGTTGGTACGATCGCACCACCCGCAAAGACCTGCCTGAATTCCAGACCTTGGCGGTACGCATCGCCGCGGCGATTCCCCCGGCGGCGGAGGTGCTCGAAGTAGCTCCGGGACCGGGCTTCCTTTCCATCGAACTGGCCAGGCGCGGCTTGTCCGTACGCGCGCTGGACATCAGCAAAACCTTTGTCGAAATTGCAAGGCGCAACGCAGCCGCGGAGGGGGTGGACGTCCGCTTCGATCTGGGCAACGCCGCGGCTCTGCGGCTGGACGATGCCAGCGTGGATTTCGTGGTCTGCCGCGCGGCCTTCAAAAACTTCTCCGAACCGCTGAAGGCGTTACAGGAGATGCGCCGTGTGCTGCGCCCGGGCGGTAAAGCGTTGTTGATTGACATGCGCCGCGACGCGTCGATGGCCGAGGTGAAGCATTATGTGGATGGTTTAAGTGTAAGCCGCCTCAACCGCTGGTTCATGCTCTTCACCTTTCGTCACATGTTGATCAAGCGAGCCTATCCGCTGGAGCAGTTTCGCCGCATGGCGATCGAGGCCGGTTGGGACCAACTGCAAATTGATACTTCGCGGATGGGCTTCGAGGCCTGGATGACTAAATGAGCGAGACGCTGGGATCCGCTTAAACCAACTGCGCCTGCCGCACAGGGCGTTGCAGTTTCATTGCTTCGGCGGTAACGTCGGTGTACTTGAGGCCGGCTCCTGTATTGAAGAGAACAACGCGATCGGTTGATTTCAGAAAGCCTGTTTCCAGCAACCGGTCGTAGGCTGCGGTTGCCGCTGCTCCCTCGGGGGAAAGAAAAATACCTTCGTGGCGCGCCCAATCCATAATCGAGGAAAGAATTTCTTCATCCGTCTGCACCAGCGCAACTCCGCCGGAGTCGCGCAGAATCTTAAGCATGATCGCATCACCGTAAGGCTTGGGAACGCGTAGACCAGCCGCAAATGTCGACGCGTTTTCCCACATTTGGCTGACGCCGGCGCCCTGCTCGAATGCGCGCGCAACCGGCGCGCAGCCGGCCGCCTGGACCGCAATCATGCGTGGACGTTTCCCCGCTTTGACCCAGCCAAGTTGTTCCAACTCTTCAAACGCCTTCCACATCCCGATCAGGCCCACGCCCCCGCCCGTAGGATAGAAAACTGCGTCGGGGTATTCCCAACCAAGCTGTTCTACCAACTCATAACCCATCGTCTTCTTGCCTTCGATGCGGAACGGTTCTTTTAGCGTGGAAATGTCGAACCAGCCTTCCGCTTCTTTTCGCTCCGCAACCATGCGCGCGCAATCGGAGATAAGTCCGTCCACCAGAGTGACCTTCGCCCCATAGGCCACGGCCTCTACATAGTTGGCAAAGGGAACATCGCGTGGCATGAAGATATGAGCTTCTATGTCCGCCGCGGCAGCGTAGGCAGCCAGCGCACCGGCCGCGTTCCCTGCGGAGGGCACCGCCAGTTTACGCAAACCGTAGTGCCTCGCCATCGTAACGGCCAGCCCCAGGCCGCGTGCTTTGAAGGTGCCCGTAGGGTTGGCCCCTTCTTCTTTGAGATACACATTGCGATACCGCTTGCTTCGCAGCATCGGCGTCCAGCCCTCACCCAGCGTGACCGGATCCACTTCCGGGAGGACCGAGCGGTAGCGCCACATGCCGGTCCACGGAGCACGGGCACTGTCCCGGTCAATGACTTCCGCCGCAGAGGTACCGCGCAGGTGGCTCAGGTTGTAGCGAACGTAGAGCGACCCGGCGGGTGGTTGAGGGCACTGCGTGCATATCGTTTGCGGGGTGTCCGCGCTCAGGCGCGCGTTGCAGCGGGAGCATTCGAGAAAATCAATCGGCGGCACGCAAACTCCGGTCTATGTCCATTGATATCTCATATACCATATAAGTTTCCCGGCGCTTTGTGCAAAAATGAGCAGCATGGTCACAGGCATTCGAAGGCTGACTGCGCCGCAAAACCTCACCACGCTCGCGTATGACAGCATCAAGCGGCACATACTGGAAGGAAAGCTTGATGAGGAAACGCGTCTTACCGAGGAATTCCTGTCCAACCGGCTAGGCATCAGCAAATCGCCAGTGCGTGAAGCACTGAATAGTTTGCAGACAGAGGGATTGATCCATATCGAACCGCGGAGGGGCGCACGCCTCAGACGATTCTCCGTGAAAGAAGTGAAGAACCTGTACGACTTGCGGGAGACGCTGGAGGTCTACGCCGTGTCTCGTGCTCAGGTCACTCCAGACCTACTCGCTGATTTGACCAGGAGTGTCGAGCGCACGCGCAGGTTTGTGAAGGCGAACGACAAGATCAAGCACATAGAAGAAGACACCAGGTTTCACGCGGCGATCGCAGCCGCAACGACAAATGACGAACTTTGCCGTGTGCTCAAAAATATTCAGGACCAGATCTGGCTTTGTCGCTGTAAAACATACAATTTATCGTCGTCTACTGCGTCAGATGCCCACCTGACGATCTTGAAGGCCCTCGAAGCAAACGATCGTAAAGCGGCACAAACTGCAATGCACAACCACATCGATCATGTTCGGACCCGCTTGATAGATTTCCTCGAACACGGCTCCCTCCTCAAGCCCGTCGTCAAACACAGCTAGTGTCTTTGGGATCCAACGACTCTTCCCACTTGAAGTCCAAACATCCCAATCGCAGCTCCCCGCGCGAGCCATCACCCTCTCCTTGTCATCCCGACTGGCGCTCCCGAGGAGCGGAGTGGAGGGAACTGCAGTGGGCACCATGGCAACCGATCTCCACCACCTGCAAAATTTCTTGACTGGCATCTGATATGTGATATCTTGACATCAAATGATCGGTAGTTTGCCTAACTCGCGTCGCGAAAAACCTGCCGATCCGGTCCTTGCCCCGTTTCAATCTCGATGTAGCTTCCGGCCCCGCTCGCCCCTCGCGTAGTCCAGCGGGCTGACCATACCAATGGACCCCGTCGTCCGCAGCTGAGCTGTGTTGCGCTTCGCATCTATGCGGAGCCTTGGAAAATAATCCCGCTCGTCATCGAGTCGATAAGTTCCATGTGTATGCATACCTGTCCGTCTCCCGTTGTCACCACCTGTTGTCGCGGGTGTTGTGCGGGACTGCCTAGCGATGGGACTGACCATATCTAGAAGCCAAAGAACAAGGCACTAGAGTCGCCCACCGCCCAGCATTTCCAGGCAGGTGGGCTTTTTTGTTTGAGGCCGTTACCAACAGAAATGAGCACCAATAGGAGAAGAGACATGCGCTTTACCCGACACTCCTGGCTAACGATCTTGGTTGTCATCCTTCTCGCATGCGTTCCGGCGATCTACTCGCAATCGACCACCACCGGATATGTCACAGGAAGTGTTACCGACGCCAGCAACGCCCTGATCAAGGGCGCGGCGGTAAAGCTCGAAAATACCGGCACGTCGCTCAGCCTGACGGCCACCTCCGGTGACGACGGAGCCTATCACTTTGACTTCGTTCCGCCCGGCAACTACAAACTCCGCGTAGAGGCAAACGGATTTAACTCTTGGGAAGAAACCTTAACCGTGACGGTCGGCCAATCCGCAACGGCAAACGCGCAGCTCTCGATCGCATCTTCTGCAACCACGGTGCAAGTCGCAGCCGAAGAAGCCCAGATCGAGACCGAGGATGGCAACGTCTCCACCAACTTCAATGAGAAGCAGATCCAGTATGTGCCTAACCCGGGGCAGGACTTGACGTACGTCGCCCAGGTGGCTCCCGGAGTCGTCATGAATACCCAGTCCGGAGGCGGGAATTTCTCCTCGTTCGGTCTGCCAGGCTACTCCAATATGTTCACCATCAATGGAATGGACTATCTGAATTCCTTTGGAGATAACAACAAATCCGGGGCCACCAATAACAGTCTCGGCGCCAACGAAATGCAGAGTGTGACGGTAGTCAACAACGGCTACTCAGGAAACTACGGACGCCTGGTCGGGTCGAACGTCAATTTCGTCACCAAGTCCGGCGCCAACCAGGTTCATGGCAATGCCATTTACGAATGGAACGGCTCTTCGCTGAATGCCAACAACTTCTTCAACAACAGAAACGATACCCCGCGCCCCTTTGACAACGTGAATCAATGGGCGGCCTCGATCGGCGGCCCCATTTGGAAAGACCGCACTTTCTTCTTTGTAAATAACGAAGGACTAAGAATCGTCCTGCCCACCTCCACCTCAGCCAATATTCCCAGCCCGCAATTTGAGGCCGCGACTCTGGCTAACCTGCAGCTGGTAAATCCCGGTTCGGTTGCCTTCTACCAAAAGACTTTTGCCCTCTACAACGGTGCCCCTGGAGCGGCGCGCGCCACCAATTCTTTAACTTATGGCGGATGCGGAAGCGCTGCTTTCGAACAGACGATTGGCGGACCATGCGCCCTGCAGTTCCAGGCCACGCCCGGCAACTTTACCGGAGAGTGGCTGGTCTCCTGGCGAATCGATCAGATTCTCAGCTCCAGGGATCAGGTGTACCTGCACATCTTCACCGACCATGGCGTGCAAGCAACCAACACCGATGTAATCAACCAGGTCTTCAATGCAACCAGCCCGCAGCCTGAATGGCAGGGTCAGTTGAATGAGACCCACAGCTTTCAGAGCCGCGCGGTCAACCAATTCATCGCCGCTTTTCAATGGTCAGGCATTTTGTTTGGGCCCGCCAATTACCCTGCCGCCCTGGCCGCTTTTCCGGCCAAGCTGACTTTTTCCGATGGAAGCTTGCACTATCTCGGCCAGAATCAGGCCGACCCCGTGGGTCGCCACATCACCCAATATCAATTCGTGGATGACTTCTCCAAAACCTTCGGCAAGCACACCTTGAAGGCCGGCATAGACTTCTTGCGCGATGATCTCAACGTCTTCCAGTTCGGCAACCAGACCGCCGGGACCATCACCACATCACTTGATGATTTTTATAATGGCCAGGGGCCCTCTACCTCCTTTAACAAGTCTTTCCCCCAGGCCCTGCATCGTGGCTTTAATGCCTATGACCTCGGGTTCTACGGTGAGGATGATTGGGCAGTGCGCTCGGATCTAAAGCTGACGCTAGCTCTGCGCTTCGATCGTCAATCGAATACCAACTGCCCCACCAATTGCTTTGCCCGCTTGGCCGCTCCGTTCGGGGACACCGATCACGATCCTTCCATCCCTTACAACCAGGCCATCCAGACCGGCGTCTCGCAGGCCTTCTACAGTGCAACCGCCATTGCCGTTGAACCTCGTTTCGGTTTTGCGTGGTCACCCTTTGGCAGCAAAGATACCGTGCTGCGCGGCGGCGTTGGAAACTTTCGAGACTTCATTCCACAGCAGTCTCTGCAAGGATTTGCCCTCAACTCGCCCAACGTAAATTCTTTTAACGTGACCGGAAATCTTTCTCCGGATGTTGCCAACAACATTTTTTCCAACGCCAGCACCTCGAACACCACATTTCTAAACGGGTTCTCAAAAGGGGCGACGCTGGGCGAACTGGTCGCGACCGACCCGGGCTTCTCGCCGCCCTCTCTGTATGGGGCTCAAAAGCAGACCAGGAACCCCACCTACCTGGAGTGGAATCTCGAACTGCAGCACGCGCTGGGGCAATCCACGACCATGAGCTTGAACTATGTAGGCAACCATGGAGTGCATCAGATCTTTATCAATCCCAGCCTCAATGCCTACGCTGCCGCTGGGTTTGCCGGCTTGCCTTCGACCGTTCCAGATTCGCGCTTTGGTCCAGTGACCGAACTGCAGTCAGACGGCACCTCCCAATACCATGGCCTGGTGGTCTCAGTTCGGCATAACTTTGCCCGCAGCTTTCAGGCGACCGGCTCCTATACCTGGAGCCACGCCCTCGACGATGTCACCGATAACGGTTTCACCGCGTGGGGTTACGGCACAGCCGCCAGCCTGCAGTATCCCCAGATTCCATCGAACCCGCATGCCAGCTATGGAAACAACGATGCGGATGCCCGCCACGTATTCACTGCCAGTTATGTGTGGACTCCTGCCATCGAAGCCTGGACCGGCCGTACGCCCCGGCTGTTTACCTCCGGATGGTCCGTTGGCGGAACGTTTATCACCCGCACCGGCTTTCCCTTTACCGTCATCGACGGCGGCACGACAGGCAATCTCACCGCCACCAACTATGGCGCATCCGTGTTTGCCAACTACTCCGGCGGGACACAGCCCAACTGCGGCAATCCAAACCAGCTCTGCCTGGTCTCTGCGGACTTTGCGCCGGCTGCCACCGGATTCGGGCTGCAACGCCGTAACCAGTTCCGCGGAC
>CAZSUK010000298.1:0-17674 GCA_964609355.1 uncultured Acidobacteriaceae bacterium
ACCGGGTTCGCAGTAGATCCAGAGACCGTCAACGCGGTGGTTAAGGTTCCGCCTCGCAGCGAGGACCCTTGCGGCAGGCGCACACCCGCAGCAGGAAGAAAGGCTTCGAGTTCGTCGATCGGGACCCCATCACCATTGACCTTCAGGTTTATTGCGGTGGTCGGCCCGCTCGCCTGGTAGGTGCCATTCATATTGATCACCGCACGTCCCACGGTAAAAATCGCCTTCTGAACTTCGCCGGTCATCGCCTGTTCGTTCTGCGAAACGGAAAATTGAACCTGCACCGGCTTGCTCGAAGGCTGGCCATCTTTCGCCAGCTTGATGCCGGCAATCTGGGTCGAACCATTCGCATTCAATGTTTGCCCATTCGATTGAATCTGGGCCTGAAGATCAGCTGTTCCAGCAATGCCCGCATCCGCCGGCAAAACGCCTGCAGACCCCAGCTCCACATGCTTGAGCGTCACTTGCGCATTCACCGGCGTCGCCGCATTGTTCTGCTGGTTGAATGGCCCGGCAGTTCCGTTGGCGTTCAGAGTGCCTCCACCGGGCAGCTGCGCACTCACCGTAAAGGGCGAGGCCGTCTTCGGCGTAAGGTTCGTAATCTGCGCATTCAATTGCTGGTACACGGCCGACCCTGGTTGGCCAGCAGTGGTCAGCGTCAGCGATCCGTTCTTGATCTGCGCATTGTCCAGCGATAAGCTCTCCAGCATCGTGGCGCCCTCGGGATTCGCACCCGCCGGCTTCGGGGGCGCCGGAGCATTGCTGCGCACGAGTGTCA
Source organism: uncultured Acidobacteriaceae bacterium (assembly GCA_964609355.1). GTDB lineage: Bacteria > Acidobacteriota > Terriglobia > Terriglobales > Acidobacteriaceae > PALSA-350. Next base: position 779 of record CAZSUK010000298.1, read on the forward strand.
GATGCGGCGTGTCCACCAGCAACTTGGTCACGTGCATCTGCTGCCCGTTCCAACTCGCATCCAGAACCATGCTTTCGACCAGCCCCGTGATGCCCGCGGAAGCGTCCACAAAACCTGCCGCGAGCGGATCAATGTGCTTCATCTCCAGGTGGCCTGAAAACGGCGTCGCCGATGCATCCTGCTGGTTGATCGGCCCAGCAGTTCCACTCACGGTCACGGTCCCGTCCGCCGGTAAATGAGCGGAAACCGTAAATGGAAAAGAATTCTTGAACCCAAAATCTTTTACTTCCAGGTTCACTTGGTCATAGACCCGGGTGGGCGCACCGGCGGGTGTGCCGGCCGCGGGCTGCGTACCTACCGTGAACCGCCCATTTTCCACCGTCACATGGCCCACAGTCAGGTCAGGAAATGTCTGCTTGGTTTCCGCATCCTGGGCCGAGGGCGCCGCCGACTTCCCTATGGTGGAGTAGTTCCAGGTCCCATTCGGTGCCCGCAGCAGCTGTACTTTAGGATTGATTAGGGAAAAACCGCGAATACGCAGTTCCTTGCTCAACACCAGGGGAAGAATCTCAACCCCGATTTTCACGCTATCCGCCTGAATAAAAGGCTGGTTGCTGAATGCCGGATCGTCCGCAACCGTGCTATTCGTGGCCACCAGGCCGCCCGACCAAACGGACAGGTCCAGCTTGCCGATCGTCACTTTGCGGCCCAACGATTTGGTCAGCGTGGATTCAATTCGCGCGCGAAAGCTGTCAGCATTCAGAAAAAGCGGCAGACAAACCGCCACCAGCACGATGAGCAATACGATCGCGCCGACTCCAATCAATGCAAAACGAGCCGTTCTCCCCATGTGCATACCCCCGCGTCCTGGTGACACTTGTGATGCTTCTATGGAAGTACTCGTTGTGCTCCCGATCTACCGGAAAAGTACAAAATTTGAATAATAAGCATAGGTAAATGATCTGGACGCACCTACTGGCTGTGCCGGCCTGCCACACGGGCCGCGTACGCGGCTCTATTTGTACAGTCTCCGCCGAACCGACCTTTTGCCAGCGAAACAAGCATACAAGGTTTTGGCTGGTGACTTGCCCGCGCTGCGCTGTATGCCCAACTGTTTAATATCTGCAACGGCTAAACTTTTAGCCTTTAAGTGGGTGGCCCAGATCTTGCTTTTGAGATCTGGGTGTTTCGGTAGGATCGATTACGAGTAGAAACCCAGGTCTCAAAAGCGAGACCTGGGCCACCCACTCAACATTCTTCCGTCAATGGGCTGAGCGATTACTGGAAGAGTTTGAATGCGTTTAGCAGGGTGTAGTAAACACCCCATGCGGCAGGTATCGAAACCAGCAGCCAAGCAGCCAGGATCAGGATAGACGATGTCTTGTTCTCATTTGTGACCATGGACGGGTACTCCTCCGATTTCGGCTCTGTTCAACGTGCTGCTGCTCGAAGCCGGCTGCCCGCGCTCCTCGAGCCAATACTTCTGCGCCACTGGACGCACCAGGAAATTGGCGATAAAACCCACCACCATAAGGGCGGCCATGATGTGCAGGATCACTGGGTAAGCCTGCTGTTTCGGCAAGTGGTTAGCGACGTAATGGTCAAGGACGCCATTGACGATGAGCGGCCCCACGATGCCCGCGGTGGACCACGCCGTCAGCAGCCGTCCATGGATGGCGCTGACATGATAGCCGCCGAAAAGATCCTTGAGATAAGCCGGAATGGTCGCGAATCCTCCGCCGTACATGCTGATCAGCACCCCCGCAATCAGGACAAAAAGCGGGACGGAATTCAAGTGCGTAATTTCCGTAAAAGGAAGCGCCAGATAAAGTAGCACGCCCACGACAAAAAAGACGAAGTAGGTGGTTTTGCGTCCGATGAAGTCCGACATCGACGCCCAGACGAAGCGTCCTCCCATGTTGAAGAGGCTCAGCAGGCCCACAAAACCAGCAGCCGCGACTGCCGAGACCCGTCCGCGGAAAAGATCCTGGATCATCGGCGACGCCTGCTCCAGGATGCCGATGCCCGCGGTCACGTTCATACACAGGATGACCCACAGCAGCCAGAACTGCGGCGTGCGGAAGGCAGTGTTGACGTCCACTTTGTGGGTAGAGATCAGGGCCGATTGCGTTGCCCTCGGAACCCATCCCTCCGGTTTCCATCCCTCCCGCGGCACGCGAATGGTAAAGACACCAAACATCATGAAGACAAAGTAGAGAAGGCCCATCGTCACCCAGGTGGCCGCGATGGGATGCGCGGACGCTTTGTAAAACACCATCAGTTTGGTCCCAAGGGGCGAACCGATCATCGCGCCGCCACCGAAGCCCATGATCGCGAGGCCGGTAGCCAGTCCGGGCCGGTCGGGAAACCACTTGATTAGGGTTGAGACGGGTGAAATATAGCCCAGGCCCAGCCCGACGCCACCGATGACCCCATAGCCGAGATAGATGAGCGGCAAAGAATGTGTCGCCGCGCCGGCAGCCGCCACCAGAAATCCCGACCCGAAGCAGGTAGCCGCGACAAACATCGCCTTGCGGGGTCCCGCCGTCTCCAGCCATCGGCCAAACAGAGCCGCGGAAAGCCCGAGCACCGCGATGGCGATGGAAAAGATATAGCCTACCTCTTTCAGATTCCAGACCGCACCGTCCGCGCCCTTCAGCGCCAGCAGCGGATTCTTGAAAATGCTGAAAGAGTAGACCTGGCCGATGGCCAGATGAATGGAGAGAGCAGCCGGCGGCACAAGCCACCGGCTGAAACCGGGATGGGCAACAGAGACTTCACGATCAAGAAACGACATGCAGACGCGCCTCCAGTAGGGGAGGTCATCGTATTAATGAACAGGGGGCTGACCGGGAGTTTCACACCTCAGTCTGTTATCAACGGGATGACACCACTTTCTACCATATTTATATGATGTTGCGAGCAGCGGCTCAGTCTCAAACTCTCTCCCGATTGACCGAATCAATTGCTCGCCAGGCCCCGAATTCCGGCCATTTTGTGTCCGGAACCGTTCCTGACCCAGTGCATCTGATCTGGCGAGGGACGCAAATTGAGAATGCTGGTTGGTTCCGTTGCCTTCCTAATTAAATCTCCGTAGCCATTGCACAATTGGTTTCCTGTCTTAGGCTCCATATGCGAGAATTTCCAGGTCAACACTTAAGCCCGCGTTCGTCATCTTCCGAGGAGCAAACCATATGCCTGAACAACCCGAAAAAGTTCTGGCTTTTGAAATCGAACGTGACGGAGACACCGTTGTTGTGAAATGTTACGGCCGATTGGTAGCAGGCACCACCGAAGAACTCTACCAGGAGGTGAAAGGACTGCTGCCTCAGACAAAAACGGTCGTTGTTGACTTAGCAGAACTCACCTACGTGGATAGCACGGGACTCGGCACGTTGGTGCGCCTGCAGGCATCCGCCCGGAAACAGGGATGCGAGTTCAAGTTGCTTCACCTTGGTAAGCAGCTTCGCAATGTGCTCAAGCTGACGAATCTTCTCTCTGTTTTCAGCCAGGCGGAAGACCACGGCATTACTATTGCTTGATGATCCGAAATAGACGCACCAACCTCGATCGTTATACTTTCAAAAAGCCTGACAACCAATGAAAACGAGAGCCGTTATTGGCATTATTCTGATTGGCCTTGGCATGGTTACGCTTGCGTACTTTGTGTCGCCGCTGAGACTCCTGTTTGAGTCGCCCGCCGGGCCTCTGAGAATTAATCCGTTACCGCCCGTTCTCGGGGGATTGGCGCTCGTATGTGGGATCGTTCTTGTGTTCGGGACAAAGAGGGACGAATAAGAACAATCGGGAGCTTCTTGAATGGAGACCAGCTTTTGATAGAACTCAGCTGTGACGCCATCCTGTTCGACATGGATGGCACGCTCGTTGATTCCACACTTTGCGACGAACGGATCATGGGAAGGTGGGCCGAGAAGCATGGGTTGGAACGGGAATTTGTTTTGCAGGCCTCTCTTGGAAGAAGAACAATCGACGCGATTCGTGATGCGGCCCCTCACCTGAATGTCGAAGAAGAAGCAAGAGCAATCGATGCCGAGGAACTTGTCGAACGAGAGGGCATCGTGGAAGTTCAGGGTGCTCAGCACCTCCTGCGCAAGTTGAAGCCTCACCAGTGGGCAATCGTCACCTCGGCAAGCAGAGCGTTGGCAACCTTTCGGCTGGGATGTGCAGGACTGCCTCTTCCACAATTGTTGGTCTGCGGTGATGAGGTGGCTAACGGAAAACCGGATCCGGAAGGGTATCTAAAAGCGGCCCATCAACTGCGCGTCTCGCCTGCCCGCTGTCTCGTGGTTGAGGATACTCCGGCAGGCATTCTCGCCGGCCGGAGCGCCGGTATGAATATCCTGGCTCTCACCACAACGTATGCTCCGGAGAAACTTCTGGGTGCAACGAGCGTCGCCAACTTTGATGTTGTGGAGTTTCACCTGGAGAGATAAGGTTACGCTTTCAAAAAGTTCAAGAGCGCTTTGAAGTAGTTTTGCTGATCGTCATACATTGCAAAATGGCTGCCTGTTTCTGAAATCCAGGCTTCTCCTTGCGGGAGCAGGGTGGCCATTTTTCGCATGTCTTCCGGATCCATCTCGTCATAACGGGCACCCATCGTCAAGGTTCTCACTTTGATCTTCGGCAGATCTGCCCAGCGGTCCCAGCCCTTCATTTGCCCAGTGGCCTCGAATTCGCTTCGTCCCTGCAAAACTTTGTAGACATGCTGATTCCAACCACCCAGGCTACGCTGCACTGGATCGGGCCAGGGGTCGAGACGACAGATAAAGATCTTGTAGAGCTTTTCGAAGAGCAGGTTTTGATAGACGGGGTCGTCCGTCCGGTTGGCATTTTCGTAGAACTCCAACTTCGCGCGGACATCGGCAGGAAACTGCGAACGTAGTTTGGTTACATGCTTTACAAAGGAGTCAGAACTCGCCGCCATGTTGGAAATCACCAGGCCTTTTAGATGCTGTTGATATTTCAGGGCATATTCGATGGCCAGAAGGCCACCCCATGAATGCCCAAGGAGATAGAACTGATCCAGATTGAGACCTCTGCGAACTGCTTCTACTTCTTCTGTGTACCGTGGTATCGTCCATAGGCTCGGATCATTCGTTTTTTCGGAGTTGGTCGAATCCAGCTGGTCATAGTAATAGAATTCGATTCCGTTGAGCGGCAGGAAATCTTCGAACCCCTCGAAATATTGATGATCTGCACCGGGGCCGCCATGTAGGAGAAGAACCTTGATGTTTCCGTTGCCAACTTTCTTCGTCCAGACCCAATGCCCGCCGCCGATCTCAATTCGTTTTGAGCCGCCTACGTGCACTGTGTTTGAGGAGGGTAGCCGAATGGCATTGTCAGCTGCAAGCAACGGCCTTCGGGTATATGCTGCGCAGCAACCGCTGCAGCATATGAGATGAAATTTCTGCGCTTCACTAAATGAGTGCTCCTTTCAGACAAACACCAACACACAAGAAATATTTCCGAATCGCTCATGATTGCCAGAACAAATCCGCAAAGCTCTGTCCAAACCTTCCGCGCTCGGCATCAGAATTAGATCCTCAACTGAGAAAGAGGTTTCCGTCCGGCTGGAGAAGATCGACGTGCGGGAAGTCGGCGCGAGAACATGCCTCAGATTCCGCGCGAAGCAGTAGTTGACCTTCTGGTGGGCGTAGAGTAGTGGAGGGACTCTGCGGTTTTTGCATAATCGTTCTACTTGAATTGCGGAAAAATGAGCGCCTCCATGCTCTGAGCAAAAGATGACAATGCACAGCAAGATTGTGCTATCGCGGGGTCCATAAGGGGGCTAGCAATGAGACAGGAAAACTAAACGAGAGCTATGGACCCGCCGCGACGTCAAGTCTAGCTCGTGAGGAGCATCCGAATGACCGCAGCCACGACCAGCATTTCTCGCCCTCCCGGCAAGCTCTTCACCGAAGATCTTGATCTGGTACCCACGATGATCCATGCGGCCGCTACCACAGCCATCAGGGTTCACCCGCTGCGGCGAAATATTGCCGTCCTCGAGGGCTCAGGAGGCAACATCACGGTTCTGACCGGCAAAGACGGAAAGCTCCTCGTCGACGCCGGTTTCGCGGTATCTCAGCCGAGAATATCGGCTGCGCTTGGTTCCATCAGCCAGGAACCTATCCGGCACTTGATCAACAGCCACTGGCACGCCGACCACACAGATGGCCCCCAGTGGTTACACTCCGCCGGCGCCACCATTACCGCGCACGAGAACACCAGGAATCACCTTTCGGTAATGACGCGTGTAGCGGGCTGGGCTTGGGACTTCCCCGCTCGGGCCGCCGATGCTCTGCCCACAAGCACATTCGAAACCCGGCACGAGATGCTTCTCAACAATACAAACATCACCCTCAAGGGGTATGGGCCTGCTCACACCGACAGCGACATTTCTGTGAACTTTGGAGAGGCCGACATCCTTCTGGTGGCCGATACCTGGTGGCATGGCGTCTACCCGTTCATTGATTACTCCACAGGCGGCAGCATCGACGGACAGATCCGCGCCGCCCAACGGAATGTTGACGCTGTTACGGACGACACCATCGTTGTTCCCGGGCACGGCCCGATAGGAAACAGGGCGGACCTGATCGAATTCCGCGACATGCTCGTGGCCATTCGGGAAAAGGTCGCCGGTCTGAAGAGACAAGGGATGACCGTCTTCGAAGTGATTGCCGCCAAGCCAACTGCTGCCTTTGATGCCAAGTGGGGACAGTTCTTAATCACCCCATCGGCTTTCACTGGGCTGGTCTACCAGGGCGTTTGAGCAGGTCCCTATTCACCTGCCCCTTCATTGCGCCGGGCACTTGTCGCTCAGCGAGTCGGTCAGCCCCTGCTGCTCGACGCTAAACGCCAAATCCTTCTTTCCGTCCACATCCGTGATCCGGAAGATGTAAATCCGGTCATACTCGTTATCCGGCCAGTCAGGAACGACAGCTGGATCCTTGCCATAAGCCTTGAGCAGCTTCTTGGCAAATTGATTCAGATACACATGCTCCCAGGCCAGATAAATCACCGAATTCGTGTTTTCCGGGGCCAGCACCTCTTTTCGCAATTGGCCGACATTTTTGAAGCCGATCAATGCGTTCACCGGCATCTCCAACTGGATAGCGGTGGGATCAATCGTCATCAGCGGGCGCACATAGGAATAGCTCAAATTGCCTAGTCGCCCGATCCGCCCAGCGGGGTCGGGCGCATAAATCCGGTCCGGCTTACCGTAGCGCGGAATGAGCACCTTAGGCAGCGCCAGCGCTCGGTTCAGGCCTTTGCAGGTAAGCTGCCCAAGGCTGGTCGGGGGTTTCTCGGCGTGACGAATGGCAACGATCGTCTCCTCCGCGTGGACGCAGCTGATCAATAGCACCAGACAAACAGCACTGAGCAGAAATCGCGCCGGCTTTCTCACTGGTTCCATGCATTGAAGTCTCTCAGATTTGGAAGCGCAGCAGGCGCCCAACACCAACCGCGATGGGATAACGTTTGAAATAATTCAACGATGGGTCTACTGGAAGATCGGACATGAAACTCGGACTTGGCCTCTACCGGCACATGTTGCATCAGGATAATTACGCCTTCGCAATCCAGACCGGGTGCACGCACTTGGTCGTACATTTAGTGGACTACTTTCGTGGCAGCTCCTCAAACCCGCGCGACAACCAGCCCACTGGCGGCAGAGAGCAGCCGTGGGGCGTCGCCGGCGACCCGGACAAGCTTTGGACACTGCAAGAACTGGTCAGCCTGAAGCGGGAGATCGAGGCCGCCGGGCTGAAGCTTCAAGCAATCGAGAATCTCGACCCTGCCCACTGGCACGACATTTTGCTGGACGGCCCCAGGCGCGCCCTGCACATTGAAAACGTGAAGACAGTGTTGCGCCGAATGGGCGAGGCCGGCATCCCCGTACTCGGTTATAACTTCAGCATCGCCGGCGTGTGCGGCCGCGTCCACGGACCGTTCGCGCGGGGCGGCGCCGTCTCAGTCGGTATGGACGGTCCGGTCGACACGCCTATTCCCAACGGCGTGGTGTGGAACATGATCTACGAAGAGCACGCTCCTGAAGGCGTGCTCCCGGCGATCTCGCACGACGAACTCTGGCGGCGTCTCGAGCGCTTCCTTGGGGACGTTCTTCCCGTCGCCGAAGCTTCAGGCGTGCAACTGGCCGCGCATCCAGACGACCCACCCATGCCAACCATGCGTGGCCAGCCCCGCCTGGTTTACCAGCCTGGTCTTTACCAGCGTCTCATCGACATCGACCCCAGTCCCAGCAACAAGCTCGAGTTCTGCCTGGGCACGCTCGGCGAGATGGCCGGAGACGACTTCTACGCAGCGGTCGAGTCCTACAGCCGCCAGCAACGGCTCGGCTACGTTCACTTTCGCAACGTCGCCGGCAGGGTACCCCAGTATCGCGAAACCTTCATTGACGATGGTGAGATCGACATGATCCGCGTGCTCTCCATCCTGCATCGCAATGGCTTCGACGGCGTACTGATCCCCGATCACACCCCGCAGATCACCTGCGACGCCCCGTGGCATGCCGGCATGGCGCATACGCTCGGATTCATGCGGGCTGCCCTGATGAGCATCGAGCGCGCCTCTGAGCAGCATCACGGCAGTGGGAAATAAAGCACTTTCGAATGAATGGGGCCAGGAGTGCAGAGGCAACGGATCTGTTGGTGAAGGAAGCTGCGCCTCGCTGATCTTCGAGAGACGCGGACAACTGCCGAATCGCGAAATGGGTCATTCATGCCTGATTCGCCCTAAGCGCTGGGCATACTCATTCGGTTTGTAGTCGCAACTGCGTACGGCCGACAGAACTCTGTCTCTCGTCTCCGGCCGCACCTTCTCCGGGGTGCTAAGAGCTCGCGAGACCGTTGCTATCGATAAGGACGCCAGCCGGGCAACATCTCGAATCGTCGGAGACGCGCTGGTCTTTTCGCGTGGCCTCTGGGTGTGCTTTGACATGACTGTCACTCGGTTCGGGAATTCCGTTTACGTTACCGTACCTTGTTTCGAAGGTACTCAAGTCCCAACTCCACTGTCAACTTTCTATTCGGCGTTTTGCTCAGAACTCAATAAGACCCCCAGGCGACCGCCTGGTGTGAGCTACAATGTCAGCGCCGTGAAACAAACAAGGTCCGAACCCGCTGGCATCAAGGAAATTGCGAAAGCATTGGGTATTTCGATCGGAACTGTTGACCGTGCACTCCACGCAAGGCAAGGAGTCAGCCCCAAGACGCGCGCCAAAGTCCTCAAAATGGCGGAGAAGCTCGACTACAAGCCCAACGTAGCGGCCAGAAGCTTGAAGTTGAATCGCCGTGTTCGGATTGCTGTCCATCTCCCACAGCAGATCCAGTCGTTCTTCGATCCACTGCGCGCAGGCGTCCGCGCCGCCGCGGAGGCTACGTTGGGGGCTACCGTCGATCTCGACTTTCGTACCTACCCCCGCCTGGGTGAGGGCGATGTGGAGTTAATGGAAGCGGACGTAGGACGACACTTCGATGGCATCATTCTCACCCCCGGCAATCCGTCGGCCATCGGCGCCTCTTTGCAGCGCCTGGCTGAACAAGGAAGGGCGGTCGTTTGCGTTGCCAGTGACGCACCGCGCAGCAGCCGGCTTGCCTGCATTTCTGTCGATGCATTTGTAAGCGGAGGCATGGCGGCCGAGCTGTTGGGTATGCGCCTGCCAAACGGCGGCGCCGTGGTGCCCATTACCGGCGATCTGAGTACTCTGGATCACGCGGATAAGCTGCGTGGCTTCGCCGCCAGCTTAGCAACCGAAGCGCCGCAGTTGTCGCTGTTACCGACCATCGAGTCGCATGAGCGTCCGAAAGATGCCTATCAAGCCACCCTCGATTTGCTCGCCCGCAAACCTCGCCCAGCGGGAATCTACATCAGCACCGCGAACAGCATCCCCGTCCTGCAGGCCCTGGAACAAAAGCGTCTCCTGGGAGTGATCCAGGTCATAACGACGGACCTTTTCCCTGAATTGATCAGGCACATTGAGTCTAGAAAGGTACTCGCAACGATCTACCAGCGTCCATTCACGCAAGGCAAAGTCGCGTTTGAGACCCTCCTTCGATTTCTCGTCGAGGGCGTCAGGCCGCCACCCTCGACCAAGCTGGCCCCTCACATTGTGTTGCGCAGCAACCTGAGCTTGTTTCTCAATCACGTCTCCGGACCAGACGAAACTGTGGACGCCCGTTAACACTACTGCGGGGCGACGGAGAGGTTATCAAATTGCGCCCGGTTCCAACCGGTTCCAAGTGCGAACATCCCATGAGAGTGCGAAGCGTCGGTTACGGCAGCCAGTTGCTTTCCATCTAAATAAATCGATATCTGACCTCCATGGAAAGCAAGCTCGGCGTGGTGCCATGTGCTCGCCGCCATTCGCACTGAGCCGGAGGCCAGGCTACGGGTGGGAGTTTTGTATGCAGAGGTCAGGAGCGTCCACCTTCCGCCGGGGTCCATGCTAAGCACATACCCGCCTGGATAAAGTGCCTTATCGTCTTTGAAAACATCCGCGTTGTCGATGCGGCCCATCAACGTCACCGGCCCATTTCCACTACGCAAGATGTCTGCGGCAAGCCGATAGTCGGACCATGTCGCGTCGCCGGCAAGAGTGAAGGGATCGGGCAGCGGCGACCATGGAATCGGCTTCACCGTGATGACCTGTTCCAGACAGCGCCCTTTACGATTCTGGCAAGGATGCGCTTCAAACGCCCCGTCCTGATCGGAGAGAAAGCGTGGGGCGCGTGCTACCTCAGTATCTTCGAAGCTGTCCATATATGGCAGCGGGAACGGGGTATTGGCAGGAGGAGCGGCGCTACCCCGGCCCTGACCCGTCGTTGTGGTAAAGGTGTAGAGCGAATCAGGATCGAGCGTGTAGCTAACTTTGCCGTCAGCCGGGCTCACATCTGCGACACGTTCAAAAGTGTGTTGGCTATTCGTCTCCCAAACATGAATTGTTTCGAGCGAAAGCCCGCCTTCAGGTCTCAACGTGATCCTTTGCGGGCGTTTGGCGTCGATTGTCTCTACCACGGCGCTCCAATCCTTACCGTCGGGTGACCTCAAGCTAACGAAGCTCCCCTGCTCAGGTAACGGGCCGGAGGCCGCATCGAGATACTGCCAGCCGGGTTGCGCGAACTGCGTGGTGTGCGCGGTTGCCCATATCGCACCTTGCACATTGTAGTAGCCAGACCACGGGGTATTTGCGTACATCAGACCCGAGTTCGGCGCCGCCAGGATGTCATAGTAAGAAGTAACAGGACTCCAGATCTCGGTTTTGGTGAAGCCCCCCTCGAGATAGTTACGGTTATAAAGGCGGGCTAGAATGCGGCCTCCGATCTGCCATTCGCGGGAAAGGATCGGACCTCCGCCGCTATTTGGCTGGTCTTCACTCGACCACAGAGGTTTGCCTATGGTTCGTGCACTGGGCGGTGTCGTATATTTCTCGTCCACCAGCGAATAGTGGACACCGACCGCGTTGACCGCCGCGCTGACTTCGGGATCTTTGAGGATGGTATCGACAATGCTCCATTGTCCGAGACCCTCTCCGGGATACTCGTCGCAGCAAACGATCTTTGCCGGGATGCCTTGCTGGGTCAGCGTACGGTACAGTTTCTTCACGTAGTCACTATCGAACTGTCGCTCATTCCAGATTCCGGTATAGGCGATGTCCAGGTGATGCTCCTTCTGGGCGCCCTGCAAAAAGTCGGCCACATAGTTTGCCATGTCCTGGGAGTAGAACTGCCCATTGCCCACCCAACCCGGCGCTCCCCACGGGAGGGTGTCGAGAATGATTTGCGGATTTCGTTTGCGTGCCTCTTCCATCAGCCACCACTCGTATCCGCGGGTGTAGTTGTGGTCGTCTCGCGAGCGCATGGTGCTGGGCTCGGAGCCGTCGGTGGAGTTCACGTCGGCACCAATCTCCACTTTCAGATGTTGCAGAGCTGCGCCGTAGCCAGGTTTGAATAGATAGTCCAGAATTTGACTGCGGTAGGGTTCCTGGTAGTCATACAGCAGGCGTGAGGACGCGCCCGCGCTGAGTGCGCCGATTCCCTCGTAGACTCGTCCTTTGCCTGCGCCATCGAGCACAATGGTTGTGTCTTTGGCGCAACCTGAGAGGCCAACCACAGAGAGGAAAACAAAACTTGCCACCCAACTATGGGTCGCCAACCTGGCGGGCTGCCGAAATTGATTCATGTGCCCTTCTGTCTGGCCGGAGGCGGCAAAAGGCCGAGGCCGGTTAAATTTACCGTTATCGTACACGACATCATTCCCAGGAGTTGCAGAGTTTGGTTCTCAAACTGCGCGGTTCAGCCTGTGCTTTGGAGTCGACCGAGAATCTCCGCCAGGTTTATCTGGCCGTGGAACTCGGTGCCGGGCCGACAAGATGGGGCAATGGCGACTGCTTCACCATGCCCTTCAAACCAGGCGATAAAGCAGGATTGACCGGCGCCGGAGAGCCGTTGCAGATTTATCCATGTGTAGTAGGCGCCCATGTCCGCATCGAGCAGCGATCCTGCCGGATCAAGGATCGCTCGCTCTTGGATACCGGAGAATTCCTCATCCGCGGATTCCTCGGTTTGTCTCGGCGCGAACCTGGCCAATAGGGTGAGCGGCTGCGCCCGGCGCAGCGCCTCCCGGACGGTCCATTGCACGAAGGTAGTGCTGTAGATCTGCGTCCCTGAGCCTTCTGTAAGTACGCTGAGAGCGAAACGGCTCAGGACGGGATCGTCGGTTTGATGATTCATCCCTACTTCGGCCGGGTTGATTTCCGCAAGGCGTGTATGCAGGGCTTCCACTCCGGCCTGGGATGCGGAGATTTGCTGCATTTTTCTGATCAACGCCTTGCGCACAGGTTGCAGCGACCCATAGGCCACGGATGCCACCTGGTTGTTCTCTAGAGTTGCCGCCGGCCCGCCGTCGATGCACCAGTGAGCATAGGGAGCGGGATGGGCACGGGTGCGCGCGGCTACTGTATCCAGCAAGAGCTTGTAACTGCTTGCGGAGTCGACATGACTGAAGTAGACACCGTGGGGACGTAATTTGCGAAAGAGCGGATAGCCTGTCGGAGTGATTTCTTGGCCGATGACTGCGATGCCGAGCCGGGGTGCGGGCGCGGCCGCCTCAGGCACCGCGGTGTTGAAGGCTTTTATGTAGTCCTCTGCCGCTTTGCTGAAGTCGTCAATCTGGTGAGTCGCCCAAAGATATGCGGACAGGCGCTCGGAGAAGCGAGTGGGAGCACCGATCCAGTCCATTGCCTCGAGTTCCGGCGACAGTTTCACGTTTGCGAATGCACTCATGGCGCTGGACAGCTGGTCTGGGGGCAGACTTTCGAGATAGCGGAACTGGCGGTCGATTTCATCCCGTTCTGCGGGAAACTTCCAATCGTAAACGATGACCTCTCGCAGGAGCAGTGGAAGGAATGACAGCGGGAGCTGCTGCAGCAAGACGATATTGCTGGTCGCGAGCTGTTTCGCCTGGGGCGGATAGCTCTGAAACTGTTCGCCGTGAATTGGATGGGCAGGCATGAGCTACACCACCTCCGGCAGAGCTTTGCCATGGGAGAAGTCCGGCGAGAATCCAAACAGCGAGCCAAGCGTGGGCACAAGGTCGGTCGACTCCACCGGACGATCGACCAGCACATTTTCCCTCACCCCTGCGCCTCTCACCATCATCCATGTGGTTCTCGAATACGCATCGCCGGTGCGGTGGTGTTGAAAGCCATTGCCACCGGCAGAGGTGTCCGAGTCGCGGCCGAAGTCAGGAAGGATGAACATGGTTGTCTTCCCGGCGTATTCAGGTTCGCTCTGAATCATCTGCCAAATCTCGCCGCAGAGCCGGTCGGAACGCTGTATGGCATCGACGTAGAGAGAATAGGTGCCCGAATGAGCGACGTCGATATCATGCAAAGTGATCCAGAGCAGGCTGGGAGCGAGTTGACGCATCAGTTGCCGGGCAACATAAACGGAAAGTTCGTCTGGACTACGAAGACTGCGGGCATGAGCGGCAAAATCCGTCACCGAGACTTTCAACATCTGCGCCATCTGCTGCAGTTGCTGGTCACTGACGCCCATCGCCGGCGCATAGACCGGGCTCTCGTAGTTGTCGCGCAAGAGATGCTCGTAGCCTGAACTGTCATGGGTCGCCATCGCTGCGGCTAAAAGGCGCTTAGGCAGAATGACGCCCGCACCCTGCCCCGCTCCGTGAGAGGAGTGGCTACTTTCGCCGATGAGGCCGAAACCATTGCTGGGTGCGACGACCCAGGTATCGGTTGCGGGGCGATGCAGTTCCTTTCGGAAATATTCGAAGACTGTCGGGTTCTCCGGCGAGACGGCGGCAAAGTTATTGAAGGTCTCATAGACCCCCGTTACCAGGCTTGCAGTTGCGACATAGTGGCCGAGGATGCCCCGGTTGACTACCTGGGTGAAGCACGTTCCCTGGGGAACGAACTCCCGCAACAGATGGGGAATGTTTTCCTGCCCATCCGGCATGAACGTCTCTTCATCGCGGGTGCCTCCTCCGAAGGTAACGACGACTGCCTTCTGCCCTTTGCGCATGGCCATGGCGCGCAGGGGAGAGAATGCGGACAGCACAGTGGCAGCGGTCGCTCCGGTTGCTGCGCGAAGAAATTCACGCCGGCTCCACGAGATCGCGTCCTCGATCCCTTTGGAGGACCCCAGGTCGCGGAAGCGCGAGTGCTCGAGTAGCCTTGAGCGTCTGGGATCGTTATGAGTGCCGAAGGGGTCCATTTCGTTCGCTATTTTTCACTCGGAAACTAGTGTGGTGTCTCCATGATTTGCTTTGCCTGGGTGTTCCCAGGAATATCTCCGGCTTCTTCCGCCTGTGCATCCTCTTGTTTTATCTGCTTAAGTATCGCCAGGTGTTGGTCGGCCAGTTGCTTCTGGTTGGTGCGGCTGTACAAGAGAAACAGACGATAATGCGCGCGGTTGTAGTCGGGGCGAAGGGTAAGCGTCTGCTCGAATTCCCGGATGGCCTCCGGATACTTCTGCTGATCCTGATAGAGTATCCCGAGTTGAAAATGAGCTTCATAGAAATCCGGACTGGCTGCGATCGCCTTCTTTAGCAGAGCTTCGATCACAGCGGTGTCGGCGACAGGTTCCCCTTCCGACCGCTTCCACAAACTCATGGCGTAGTAATAGTTGGCCAGGCCATTATTGGGGTAGAGATGCACAAAGCCTTCCAAACGTTTGCGTATCTCTGGCATATGCGCCGGCGAGGCGGTGCTCACCTTGCCCAGGAATTGAAACGGCTTTGGATCCGTTGGATCCAGATCGACTGCCGCGCAGAGGGTCTCGACAGCGTCGTCATACTTTCCTTCCACGTAGAGGGTCACGCCCAAGCCAACCGTCAGCTTTGCCGATCGCGGATACTTTTGTACGCCGTAGCGGAAAAAGGTAAGAGCATTATCAAGAAAGCCCTCGTAATTCTTGTGCTGCAGCAGGAACGAGGCGAGATCGAAGATGTTTCCTTCAGTCGGATCCAGTTGAGCGGCGCGATAGTACTCGCTCGCTGCGCCCTTGTAATCTCCCGACTTCTCGTTCGCCTCGGCAAGCAGATCATCGAGTTCTGATGTCTCGTGACGCGTGACCATCTGCTTAAGCTGCGCTGAGGCCTTCGCGGTGTCACCAGAATTCAGATATGCAAGAGACAGGTCGTAGCCCGTGTCGTAGTCCTGGGGATTCAGTTGCTGTGCTTTTTCCAGATATTGGATGCCTTCCGGCAAGCGGTTCTGCTGAAGATAGAATTCGCCAAGGCGGTGCTGCGCGGCAAAATCATTGGGGCTTTGTTTCGCTGTTTCAAGCAGGGCCAACTCTGCTTGCTGCATGCCAGAGGAACCGGCCAGCGGGGGAGATACACCCGAGTTGGACTGGAAGGCGAGCGCTGTCATCGTGGCAAAGGATACGGCCAAAGACACAGTCCCAACAGCACGCAACCAACCTGGAGCCTTTTGCCACACCGGACGAGTATAACTCCTGAGCCCTGCTTCAGACTTGCATACGAGCGCGCCTCAAAAAAACTTCCGGGCAGCATCCTGGCTGCCCGGAGGAGGAAAAAGCGATCACCAGTAGTACTTCAACGCGAATTGAATTTCACGTGGTGCGCTGCGCGTGGAGGTTGACTGACCAAAGTTCACCGTGTCCCGGTAGTTTGTATTCGAGGGCAAGTTGAAGCTCGGAGTATTGGTCAGGTTGAACGACTCAGCCCGAAACTGCAGCCGTGTCGTCTCCGTGACCTTCAACTCTTTGAAAATGGAAAAATCCAGATCGCGAAAGCCAGGACCATTGACCTGAGTGTTCGATCCACCCAGCGGGGCAAGATCGCTGGTGCCGATGGTTGTCGCAACCGGCGGCTCGGCGAACCCCGCGGGGTTGTAGTAGTGTGCCGGGCCGCCCGAGCGATACTTGGTGACCCCAGGTACCACGTCCGCATAGCAAGCACCTAAACCGGCTGCGGTGGTGGTTTGGCAACCAATGGCCTGGGGAGGACCACTATTGAGAGTGAGGATCCCGTTGGCTATCCAGCCTCCAAGGAGCATTTGACCCACTCCGTGAAGATTGTTCAGGAATTCCTTACCCTGGCCAACCGGTAGTTGATAGGTGCCGCTGGCCACGAAAGAATGATTGATGTTGAAGGAAGCCAGACCCCGGTCATACGAGATTCCGGTGATGGAAGGAGCACGGTAGCCAGCAACTCCACCATTACTCAATAAGTCCCCGGCGTCCGTCAGTGTCCTGGCCCAGGTATAGCCGGCTAACATGTTGAAGCCATGACTGAAACGGCGCTCGTACTTGGTTTGCAAGGAGTTGTAGCTGGTGGATCCCGCCGTAATGTCGTAAGAAGCACCGCTGG
>CAZSUK010000299.1:0-9317 GCA_964609355.1 uncultured Acidobacteriaceae bacterium
GTTCTACTACGCCATGGCAGGTATCGGGGTCACGTTTGTACTGAACCTGGGCGTCAGTTTCTCCATCGCGTCTTTTGTAGCCTTGCGTGCTTACGATGTTCACGCCCGTGAACAGTTCTTGCTGCTACGCTATCTGTTGCGGCAGATTGTTCGCTCTCCGTTGAAATTCGTTTTTCCGGTGGAGCGGGAAGCACCGCCGGTGTCCGTTCTTACCGTCGTGCCGGAAGAAAAATAGAGTCCCAGTCCCAGGGGCTAAACAGGCTGCGGGAAACTCGGGAAGAAAAAACATATCCAAGAAAGATCGCTTGCCGGCCTATTTCGAAGCTGGAGCAGCCTGGGGCTTGTCGTTCAGGGCGTAGATAACTTCGCCTGGCTTGGCGTAGCGCAGGATCACCCTCGCCTCGTGTTCGATGGCATCGGGATCGGACTGCAAATGCTGCACGTGGTCCTGCAGGCGGCTATTCTGCTGCTGCAGATCGAGGATTTCTTTCTGCAGCACCTGGTGCTGGTGGCGCTTCTGCTGGTAATCGGTTAACCCATTGGCTCCAAAGGTCGCGTGATACCCCAACGCAACGGCAATCACTACGGCCACAATGGTTGCTACCCGGCGGCCGGAACGAGAAAGATACGATGAGATGCCCTGCTTCACAATGGCCTCGCAGTCTGCTGCTTTATCTTCTCAATGAACGTGTCTTTTGCGTCCACGCTTTGCGCATAAGGAACCATACTTGGTAAACATATGGCCGATTTTCAAATCGTTCTCTCCACCTGCGGCGACCGTGAGACCGCGGAACGCATTGCCCATCGACTGGTCGAACAGCGCTTGGCTGCCTGCGTGAATATTCTGCCCGGGGTGCAATCGGTTTACCGCTGGCAGGGCGCGGTCGAATCCGCGGCCGAAGTCCTGATGTTGATCAAAACCAAAGCTCCCCTGATTCAGGAGGTGCAATCGATCGTCGCCAGTTTGCACTCCTATGAAGTTCCCGAGTTCCTGGTGCTTCCCATTTCAGGTGGTTCAGAGGCTTATATGGCGTGGCTGAAGACAAGCCTGGACTAGGCCGGCGTTTTTTTTGTTATCCTTCAAGTTGTTCTGGCCCGGTCGTTCACTATGCGGCTTTTGTTCGTGGCTTTCGCGATCAGCTTTTGCGCGCTATTGTGGGTGGCTTTTTCAGTTGCCCGGCACATTCTGCGGCACCCGCAACCGGGCGCAGAGACAGATGCCGTGGTTACCAAGGGAGAGTTGAAAGATGGAAATCGGCTTTAAGCAGGACAGTTTTCGCCCGTTGTCCGCGCCGCTGCTTGGCTGGAACACCGTAGTCGCCCTGGTTCTGGCGACCGGCCTGGTTGCGATCTGTGCGCATATCGCCCTGCCGCTCGGCTTTACCCCCGTTCCCGTCACCATGCAGACGTTCGCCGTGCTGCTGCTGGGGTTGCTGTTCGCGCCGGGGCCCGCTTTTGCGTGCCTGGCGCTCTACCTGATGGAAGGCGCTGTTGGCCTGCCGGTGTTCAGCCCTCACGGTCCTGGCGGTATCCCTCAGCTGCTTGGTCCTACGGGCGGCTACCTGCTCTCGTATCCTTTTGCCGCCGCAACAGCCAGCCTGCTTTATCGGCGTTTGCCTAGCTCCTTCCTGGCCGCACTGGCCGCCTCAGGGCTCGCCAGCATCTTGATCCTTGCCGCCGGAGCCACCTGGCTTGGGCTGCTGAGTCATTTGAAGTTTTCCCTTGTGTTCGCTCAGTCGGTCGCACCGTTCCTCCCCGGCGATGCCCTGAAGATCCTCGCCGCAACGGCCTGCGTAAGCATGCTTGGTTCGTTTGGCAAGGATTTCCGCAACCGAACCATCTAGAAGAGGATTTGTGACCACTACTCCGATTTCGCATTCATCCGACGTCCCAGCTGAGGGTACGGGAAAGACCCCCTGCCGGGAGATCGCCATCGCCCATAGCCCGGACTCCGATGATGCGTTCATGTTCTATGGCCTGGCGACGGGCAAGATCCGAGTCCCCGGATATAAGTTCACGCACACTCTCTGCGATATCGAGACGCTCAACCATAAGGCGATGAATGAGGCCTTTTACGATGTGACCGCGATCTCGTTTCACGCCTATCCATACGTCCAGAAGGACTATGCGTTGATGGCTTGCGGCGGAAGCGTGGGCGAAAATTACGGTCCGATGATTGTGGCCACTCAACGGTTTTCAACCGATGAGATAAGGCGCGTGAGGCTCGCTGTTCCGGGAACTCTGACTACTGCGTACCTTGCTTTGAAGCTGTTTGCGCCGGAGATTGAGACGGTAACTGTACCTTTTGACAAGATCATCCCTGAAGTGGTTGCCGGGAATTTCGACGCCGGTCTCATCATCCACGAAGGCCAGCTGACCTATGGCGCGAGTGGCTTGCATAAGGTCATCGACCTCGGGCAGTGGTGGCGGGAACAAACCGGGCTTCCCTTGCCTTTGGGCGGCAATGCGATTCGCCGTAGTTTGGGGCAGGACGTAATGCTCACCGTGACTCAGGCTTTGCGGGACAGCATCCAGCACGCGCTCGATCATCGTGAAGCGGCTCTCGAGTATTCCATGCAATTCGCGCGGGATCTGGACCCACAGATGGCCAACCGGTTCGTCAGCATGTATGTGAATGAGCGCACCCTTGATTACGGCAACGACGGAAAAGAGGCGATTCGCAAGCTTCTTACCATGGGTCATGAGCGCGGGATTATTCCCCACCCCGTGCAGGTAGATTTCGTCGGTTAGCAGGTCCTCCACTGTTTTCAAGGGATTTTTGCGTCCGGGCGAGGCGCACTGCAGATCCCTCGGCTTCGCTCGGGATGACAAGGGGAGAGTGATTACTCAACTTAAATTCTGCGAGTTGGATCGGGAGTTCTTCTGCGCCATCCGACTCGCAAAGTCGTAAGTAAGTAACCGCCCTTCCCTTGTCATCCCGAGCGAAGCCGAGGGATCTGCAGTGCGCCTCGCCCGGACGCAAAAATCCCTTGAAAACACTGGAAGACCACGGCGCTACTTGTCGTCATCATCAGGCGCAGACCTTTGAATCATGGCCGGAACGGGCCTTTTTCCCATCGCATCGCGCCATAGGATGACGTTCAGTACCCTGGGATCTGCGCGGTCTTCGTGCTCGAAATCCATTCGGCTTGAGGCTTTCGCGCCTGGCGCCTTGGGGCTGTTTGCAAGGTATATGAGCCCATTGTCCCGATTGCGATAGTCCGCTTCGTAAGGCGTTTGATCGCCGGCGCCCGTGAACAGGGACGCGATGGGCGGTGCAAACGCATCGTTGTTGTTCATAGGGGGCACTCCCAACAACTCTTCCATCGTCCGAACTACACTGACCGTCGTATAAAAAGTGCTATCCACCGCAGCGCGGGGCGAGTACTGGCTCACTACCAGCGCAATGCTGCGATGCGCGTCAACGTGGTCTGCTCCGTTCTGCGCATCATCTTCGAGGATGAAGAAGGCGGTGTCGTCCCAATAAGGACTGTGGGCGATGGCCTCCACTGCTCGTCCGACCGCAAGGTCATTGTCGGCGACGGAAGATTTGGGCGTGGGCATCCGTGGCCTGGTTCCAGCCGTGTGGTCGTTGGGCAAGCGAAGCTGCACCATCTGCGGCATGGTGTCGTGCCCGTTCCGGCGGTCCTGGACCCACTGCCGGAAGTGGGTGAGAAATTCTTCCACCCGCAGTTGATCGGGAAAGCTGAGGTTGAAGTCCGGGTAGTTTGGATCGAAATGATCGACCAGCTCGGGCTTGGTTGCGACATTCTTGTTAATCAGCGGGATCGGCCAAGGGTAGGGACTGGTGCCGCCGCCGTAGATCTGCGGGATCGCTTCTCCGTGACGAATCGAGCCATGCGCTCCGCAGCGCTCCGGCGCCGGTTCCGGGCTTCCCTCGGTAGGAGATTCGGGCGCAGCCGGGCTTTCAGGATCGGAGCAGAACTTGGTCGAAATGAACTCCCCGAAGTGATAGAGGGTCTTGCCGTTTCGAGCCAGATCGGTCCATAGATAGCTGCTGCCGGGCTCATTCACATCAGAAATGCCTTCCAGAAGCGGATAGCCGTTCTCTGTGATGCCCTCGTAGTCATAGACCCTCTCCTTGCCGCGGTAGCTCTGCTGCCAGGTCTTCTCGGTGTAGTCGCTCGAAATCGCCGCATTCGACCATACGTGCCCGTCGCCCGAAACCTCGCCGGAGTCGTAAAAGTTGTCGAGCACGCCAAATTGCTTCGCCAGTTTGTGCTCATTGGGCGTGATCTCTTCGCCATACATGGTGAGCGACGGCATCCCGTTGCCGACTCCGAGGTCACCGAGGATCTGATCGTAGGTGCGATTTTCCTTGATGATGTAAATCACGTGGCGGATCGGGTTTCCACCGCCACGGAAGACAATCTTTGCCTGCGCGGCCTTCATCATATTTGTCTCGATGACAGTCCGCGTGAGTTGATCGCGCTGGCTCTCGATTTGCAAGAGGTCAATGGCGGCCAGAGATCCATGCAGCAGGGTGGCAATGTAGGTTGAGCTGCCAGTTCGGCCCCCGGGAACGCGCGGCTGAGGCATATTGTTTGGCCCCGTGCCCTGGCCTTTGGCAGTCGCCACATAAAGCTTGTTGCCCTGAACCGCCAGCGCGGTTGGATACCATTCAGTCGGAACCCAGCCGCTGGCAGCGATTTCCTTGCCCGGCGCGTGCCGGGCTTCGAGATCGAACACAGCAATGGCGTCAGAACCGGTGTTCGCGGCAAAAAGCCGTTTGCCATCTTCCGAGACAGCCACCGCATCAGGCATGGCGCCGAAATAGGTTTGGCCGGGCAGCCGAGTGTCGTAAAGGCCCTCGAGCCTGAGCTCTGCTCCTCCCACCCGCAAAGCGGCCACTGCGTCCCGATTGGCCAACGCCACGTACAAAGTTTTTTCGTCCCGGCTCCAGGCGAACGCCGCGGGATGGGAACTGGGCAAGGTGGGCTCCCGCGGAGCCATCAGGGCCACCTGTTTGATTACTTTGCCATTGGTCAGGTCTAGTTCGGCTACCGCGGAGCCATTCCACAACGCAGCGTAGGCGCGGCTTCCCGAGCGGTTCACCACGACGGAGACCGGATACGTGGAAGGCACCACCTTGCCTTGTGACAAATCGAAGCGGTGCAGTACTTTGCCCGTGACTCCATTCATCAGCAGAACATCGTCGGAGAGATTGTCTGCAACCAGCAATTCATCGACTCCGTCCGGCCCCTTACGCACTGCGATGCCGGCCGGCGAGGGGATGGCGGCGCCCGCAGGCAGAGCCGCGCCGATGCGATTCTGCTGCTTTCCCGGAGCCAGCTGTTGGAGAGGCACGGGGAGCAGTTGCTGGGGCTTTACCGTACCACTGCTGAATTCGTAGACAGCAATGGCATTACCGGTCTCGATCGTCTTGCCGGCTCCGTTGTTCCCCTGGGGCGCGGTCAGGGAATCGAACACGGCATACAAGTGCTTGCCGTCGTTGCCGAAAGCTAGCCCGGAATACAGTGTTTGCGGCAGCCCCGCCGCAGTTCTCGGTTCGTGGAAATCCGTGACCTTGCCGGTTTGAATATCGAGCACCGCAATCGATTGCTGGTAGAGCGATTCGAAGGTACCGAAACCGGCATTTACCACTGCCAGATAACGGCCATCGGGCGAGATGGCGGCGGTCATGGGTAGACTATTGAGCCTTTGCGGTCCACCTGGGACCGGTTCCGCCAGCTGTTTGCTGGTGGGCAGGTTGGTCTGTCCCAGTGCCGCAGCAGTCAGCAAAAGCAGTGAAAGTAAATGACTCGAAAGTCCATAAGGACGAGCGAAAGTCTTTGTCCTCATCAACACTCCTCAGAGGTACTGCGCCTGCAGAGTACTTCAGAGCAATTTCCGCATTGCAAGCGTTTCAGTTACCAGTATCCCCAATTGTCATTACAAAACTCTTACGAACGGCAGATCGGGCGCCTGTTAGGTTCGAATAAGCGAAAAAGGATTTTCCCCGATCATGCTGACAGAAATCGTTGAAACCTCGTCTGCTATACCGACTGTTGTTCCTGCCCAGACTGATGAGCGCAAGACCCATGTGACCCCGCGTGCCCAACAGCATGCGGACGTTCCGGTGCTTGGCCGCGGAACCCAGGCCCACCGGACCAACTGGGTCACCACCGGCTTTATGCTGGCTTTTCACGTGCTCGCCGTAGTTGCGCTGTTCATGTTTACCTGGAAGGCTTTTTTCTGCTTCCTCGGCCTGTGGTTCGTGGCCATCAACATGGGCATCGGTATGGGCTATCACCGTCTGCTGACCCACCGTGGTTACCGCACCCCCAAGTGGGTGGAGTTCGTCCTCTCGGTCTGCGGCACGCTCTCTCTGGAAGGCGGACCGATTTTCTGGGTGGCTACCCACCGTGTTCATCATCAGCTCACCGATCGCGAGGGGGACCCGCACACCCCTCATGACGGAGGGTGGTGGTCGCACGCCGGCTGGATTCTTTCCGGCGACGCGCTGCACCACGAGACCGCGCTCATGGCTCGCTATGCACCCGACCTGGCGAAAGATCGCTTCCAGATCTGGCTGAGCAAATACCATTACGTTCCCATGATCGTGGTTGGGCTGGCCCTGCTGGCATTCGGCGGATGGTCTTGCGTGATGTGGGGAATTTTCCTGCGGGTGACGCTTGGCCTGCACGCTACCTGGCTTGTCAACTCTGCCACGCATATGTGGGGATCGAGGCGCTTTTCTACCCGCGATGAGTCACGGAATAACTGGTGGGTAGCGCTGCTGACTGGTGGCGAAGGATGGCATAACAATCACCATGCCCATCCGGTTTCGGTGAGACACGGGTTGACGTGGTGGGAATTCGACGTGAACTACTACGGGATTTGGCTGCTGGAGAAGATGGGTCTGGCCAAGAACGTGAAAGTGGCGCAGTTTGATCCTCACGATCCTCGTCCAGCAGGTGTTTCCTAGGTCATAGGGATCACTGCGTTGGGAACGCAGCGATCCCTGGTCATCAGGCTTTGGTGGCGGTGAAGGTTGCCGCCCCATACTCACCCATCTTCACATCTCCTGAAAAACGATTTCCCGCGACCACTCCGGTGAAGACAAACGGCACTTCATAGCCGTTGGCGGCCATCCGGCTGCTCAGCGTTACGTGGTCAGCATCTACCTTGCCCTGAAAGTCTGCATGAAAGATTTCGCCTTTTTGCTGGCCGGTAAGCTGCTTGCCGTCCTGCTCAAGGATGAATTGCTGCTCGCCTACCCCGCGGACATATTGGATGGCAACGTTCCAGGTGCCGGCAACGCTCGCCGTGGGTCCGGTGTACACAGGCGGATTCTCATAGTGACCGGGATTACGCAGGTATTTTGAAATGGTTTCAGCGACAATTTTGTAGTCACCCGGCTGCATCATGTACGGCATAATCCCGAGCGAAGAGGCCATGTTATCGGGGCGGCTGCCGTGCCCCCCGGCCACAAGAATGCGGGGTGAGCCCTGGTCGAGCTTCTCCACTAACTCCGTACCGGTGATGCCGACCTTGGCTGCGTCCCAATGGATGCTCAGGGTGGGCGCCCGGTTAGACAGGTCCTCGTCGGGCATCTTGATCTGCGTGGTCACCGACGGAATATCCTTTACCGCGTTGGCGATGTAGTTGTCCCATTCCAGCCACTGTTTCTGTTCCGCATCATGATCGCGTTTGTACCACTGTTCCACCGCGGCCAGCATACCCATAGCCTCTTCTTTCCCTACCTTCAGCGCGCGGCCCCAGTTGTGATGGGGCGCAGAATTCCAGAAGGCCGAATAGCAAAGATCCTTGGGACCGAGCAGCACGCCCGCTGCCTGCGGACCGCGCATACACTTGCCGCCCGAGTAGCCAACAAAGGTCGCCCCTGCGGCCAGGTGGATGTTGGGGCAGAGAGGTTCTTCCGCGGCTGCGTCGACGAAAACCGGGATGTTCTTCTCTTTCGCGATCGCACACACGCTTTTGATGGAAAGCGGCTCCTGAAAAGCCCGCGGCCCGGAAAGCAGATAGATCATGGCCACGCGGTCGCTGAGCTTAGACCGAAACTCTTCTTCTGTTTCGACTTCGACGATTTCCGGACCAGACATGCGAACCCCGAAGTCGTAAGGGTTGCGGGAATACTTGGGAATGATCACCTGGTTTTTCGCTTTGACGTAAGGCATCGCCTGGGATCGCTCGGGATCGGTGCCGCAGACACAAGCGACGGTAGCAGCGGCAATGGCGGCTTCACAGCCGGTGGTCACGATCGCGCTGGGTGCACCCATGTGCTTGGCGATCTCCGCGCCCACCGCAGCCATCAGCTCATCCAGTTGCACATAGTAGTGCGAGGCCTCAAACATCGCCTGCTTCACTTCGGGCAACGATTGCGAGCCGGAGATGATGGTAAACGTGCCCCGGGCGTTCAAAATCGGCCTCACGCCGATGCGGGTGTAGAGATTGTCGGTAGGAGTGCCAGTGTTGACGGGATGCATTGGCGAGGGGGGCTCCATCAAGGTAGCGGCGGAGAGCGATAAGGGAGCAGCCGCGGCGGCAGAAAGCATTCCGGTTGTCTTGAGTAGATCTCGCCGGGTCACGCGGAGGTTTTGGTTTTCCAAGATGAAGTTCCTCTTTGCTTAGAAGCCTAAGCTTTGCTGGTAAATGCCTCACGGATTCGGCGGCCGACGACCGCATCTTCCCCGGGTTGCAGCATCCAGACTCCCACCACCAGAGTATTCGCGTTCGACGGAATGCCCTGGTTGGGTGGTTGTCCAGTATTGGGATTGAGTTCGATCGAGGGAGTGCCCTCGCGTAGCTTAGTCACGATCTGCCCGGTCGTGACGCCAGTCACGGACGGATCAAAGTGGATTAGCAAGTGAGGCACGTGATTAGCGATCCTGGGAACAACGGTTTCGCTGGTAACGGAGGGAATTCCTTTCACCGCTGCGGCGATCAGGTCCGCGCGTTTTTGATAATCCCCCTGCATTGATTCTTCGGTGTGCGAGAGCACCCAGTCGACCGCCGCCACCATCCCGACAATCTGTTCCTTGGCCACCTTCATGCCGCGGCCCACGCCTTCTTCGGGATTATTGTTCTGCTGCGCCAGGTCGGTGAGGTGCTTTTTACCCAACAGTAGACCTGCATTTTGCGGGCCCCGCATTCCCTTCCCGCCGGAAAACGCTACCAGGTCAAATCCCATCCCAGTGTATTTCCATAGGTTTGAGATAGGAGGCATATCCGCGGCAGCATCCAGGTGGCATGGGATGTTGTGTTCGTGGGCAATGCGTAGCCACTCTTCGCGTCCGATTTGTGCCGTGCCGGCTACTCCGTCTTCCTCTTCG
>CAZSUK010000300.1:0-11121 GCA_964609355.1 uncultured Acidobacteriaceae bacterium
CAGCACGCCTTCAGGACGCGCACCAACGACGATCTGCTGCCCGACCATGGGCACGTGATGCATCTCTACGCCATTCGCCAGCCGGGTATGGATGCAGTCTTCCACTTGCACCCGGCTGTGGCCTCGGACAAACGCCTGCGGATGACACTGCCTTCCATGCCCCCGGGAACGTATCGGCTTTACGCGGACATTGTTCATGCCAACGGATTCCCTGAAACGCTTACCGCCGACTTGATTGTGCCTCCGAATATGCCACCTGCTCCGCTGGCGTCGGAAGACGCCTCAGCGAGACCGCCGGCGTTGTCGCAGGGTGAGCTTGGGACGAGCTACAAGCTTCCTGATGGCTACACCATGGTTTGGGATCGTCCTCAGGATCTGAGCGCGAATACGGCGTACGCGTTCCGCTTCCGGCTGCTCGACTCCTCCGGCCAACCCGCGACCGATACGCGGCCCTATCTCGGGATGGCGGGACACGCGGCCTTCGTCAAGACGGACGGAACGGTTTTCGCCCATACTCATCCGGAGGGCTCGGCATCGATGCAAGCCATGATGATCGCTAACGGCGGTTCGGGCGAGATGGCTGACAGCGGCACGATGGGCGGCATGGACATGAGTACACATCCTGTTGCGCCGGTAGTTGAATTTCCTTATGGGTTTCCGTCACCGGGACGGTATCGGATTTTCATTCAGATGAAACATTCGGATACGGTCGAGACTGGCGTGTTCGATGCTGAAGTTCGATAGCCGGAGATCTGTCAAAGAAAAACATTTCCACGAAAGAGCATCCACACAGAGATCTCTCCACTGCGCTCCCCCGGATTTCCTATCGAGACCCGTGACTTTGATGATCTGCATGCGGCTCTCTTTAAGGAGAGCCGCACACGTGGTCGTTGCTAGCAGTGCTTAGTAGGAAATCCGGGTACGCTCCGGTCGAGATGACAAAGGTAGGGCCGTTACGGCCCGGAGCAGATTCTAGGGAACGGAAACCGCAGGTCTCTGCGTGTGGAGCTGTGAGGCCGCAACAGGCTCGAGGGGGAGGCCTGCGGTATCCCACATCTCGCGAAAAACGAGCGAGATGGTGGGGCACCCGGCGACTGGTGCGGGGATGGAGCCTAAAAAACGCTGCTACTGGGCTGCGTCGTTTTCTATCCAGTATTCGCTTCGCGACTTTAGCACCAACTGAGGACGGTCTTTGATTTCCAGATGCAGGGCGTGCAGGCCGGGGGTGAGCGACGTCGGACGGAAGCTCAGGACATAGTAGTTGGGTACGTCGTTGGAGACTGAGATTAGACCTGCCTTCAGGTCTTTGATGTTTTTGAAGTGGAAGAACTCGCCTCCGGTCAACTGCGCAACCGATTCCGCAGTGTTGGTGCGCAGCGCATTACGCGCAGCAACAAATGCCATGGTGGCCAAACGGATGGGCGGAGCTAGTTCGCTGATGCAGTCAAGCACCTGCTTGCTGTAGTGGCCTCCGTACTCGGCATCGGTTCCGTCCTTGCTGAAACAGCCGTGCTCGGGGCCGGGTTCGCCGCGATTGAATTTCCCGGCCTCGTGGTGGACCGCTGAGTGTGTGCTGGAAAAGGCAAAGGCGTACATGGTGGTATTGGTATCGCTAATCAGCCGCAGAGCGTCCGTGAGTGTGGTGTTGCTGCCCTGATCAAGGGTTTCGCTGAGCAGCAGAATCGCACGGCGGTAGCTCGGGGGCTGCGCCCGCAACTGCTCAACAGCAAATGCCACTGCGTCCAGAATGGATGCGCCAGGGTTGCCCGGGGACAGGTTGCTCAACTGCCGGGACGCGTCGGCGGTGTTGGCAGTAAAAGGCAGTAGCAGATGGGGCATGCTGTCGAAACCTACGACTGCAACGCGATGCTCGACGTTGCCGATCAGCGCATCGAGGTTGGCATCGAGATCCTGATAGTCGCCAAGATGAGCGGCCCCGGCACCGCCGGTTTCGACGCAAACGACTAAGGCGAGGGGTTGCGAGTCCGTGTCCGGGTCGAGCGTGAGATGCTGCGGTATGCCGTCGTCGGTTAGGGTAAAGTCGTCCGCCGTGAGTTCAAAAACCACTTCTCCGGACTTGGTCTTCACCATGGCAGGGACCTCTACGAGGGTTGAACGCACGGTCAGGGTAGCCGGTCCGGGATCGCTCTGTTGCGCGGTCCCATTGACGGCTGCCAGACACAGCGAAAGAGATAAGCAGAGGGCTGATCTCATAAGTAGGTTCATTGTAGGCGCGGAGGGGTTAAAAACAGATTGAAGAGATCCCCGATTTTTCGGTCTTAATGAAGAAAGATCCGCCGTGACGGAGTTAGGTGAACCGGCGCTGCCCCGGCACCATGGCTAAAGCCCTGAATTTTGTAACCGGAACGTTTAAGCGGGTTTGAAGCGGCTACCGAGCGAGGAACAGATGCCTTTACCCGCGGTATCCGCTTGAAAACCCGCTTAAACGGACTAAAGTCCGGGGCTACACCGGTAAGTTGAAGGGCCAGGGTGGGAACGGAATCAAAGGGTTAGTCGATGTTGTCGAGGAATAACTTCCGTTGGAAATCCTCGGGAATTTGTCGAACGGGCTCCAGGTGATAGCCACATTCACGGGCTAGCTCGTGCAAAAGCCTTTCCTTATCTTCTCTGGCTAAGCCGGAGACAACGATCTTACCGGCAGAATTAAGAGTTTCCGAGGGCAAAGTAACCTCCAACCAGCGTCGAAGTAAGCCGGGACTGAACGATTGTCTTTTAGCGCAATCAAAACAGTCAATGTTACTTGTTGCCGGCGGACATTACCTTTTTGCGCCATTTCCCGTGCACTGGTAATGAAGTCCGACTACTACTTTTGGATCATTTCCCTCGTCCCCACCATGAGCCCCACCACCGTTTCATACAGCCGGTTGCGGGTTTCAAGCCTTACTCCGGCCCGGGTGACATAACGGACCACAATGTCTACTCCCCCAGCAGCCGGCTGCATATCAACCGATGGGGTCGCACTGAAATGCGGCGAGCCCTGTTCATGGGTTACCCGCTTCCATTCCTCTTCCGCCATCTTTGCGTCCGTCTCGGTGGCCTTGATCGCCGCTTCGCGGATTTTGTCGATCAAGGGGTAAGCCTCCGTTCCCTGAGGAATACTCACCTTGATTTCATCCCACATCCACTGCCCGGTGGTGGAGAAATTAAAGTACTTGCCTTGAATTGCATAACCGTTCAGGAAAGACACGCGGCGTCCCGTGGGATGACCGTTGGCAGTCCAGTTCCCGGTCTCCAGCAGCCAGGTGCGGAATACTCCGATCTCCACCGCTTCACCGACAACCCCATCGATCTCTACCCAGTCCCCTACCCGGATTCCATGTTTTCCCATGAGCACGAACCAACCACAGAACGCCAGGATGAAGCCCTGGAAGACGACCGTTAATCCAGCAGTGGCCAAGCCCAGGATGGTCGGCATCTGCTGCGGGGTTCCAAAGATTACCAGCAGCACCAGGATCAATCCGAGCACCTGCGTGCCGAGATTCAGAATGGTGCGCAACGTCTGCCTCTGGCGACGGTCCTGCGACATGCGGTCGAACGCCGCCTGCAAACCCCAGCCAGCCAGAATGGTCAGCAGCACGATGGCAGCAATCAAGGTCAGCGACTGCAGCATGAGATGAAGCAACATTTTGTGTTGCAACTCGACCTGGCTGTGCCAGCGACCGTAGAGTGTCACCAGTTGCTGCTGTGCCGACAACCGGTCATCGAGGATGCTAAGGATGTTTTGTTGGGTTGCGACCCGTTGCAGTTCCTTCACCCGGTCAGAACTTGATTCGCCGGCCGCCGCTGCGGCCGCTGTGACTGCAGCCGCCTGGGCCTCCGGCGCCAGCCTCGCACGATCGGCCGTGAGCGCGGCCACATCTGCGGTTGCCAGTTGCTGAGCCTGATCGATCAGCTGCATTCGGGTGCGCTGTGCCCACCACTCTGCAATCTGCCCCGCCAGCGTTTTGTATCTACCGGCAGAGACTACGGCTGTTTCCCCATCGCGGCTTATGCCTGCCTGCTCGTCGTACTTCTTCATGGACGCTTCGCGCGCCGTTAATTCCTGCTGAATCTTCCCTCGATGATCTCCACTAGCCCGGGCCAGGTCTTCCATCGAGTCCGATAACTCGTCCTGATCAAGGCTTAGCTGAGCCTTGGCAACATCCAGGTCGTCTCCTGTGGGTCCGGCTGTGCCCGGCGCTACCGGAGCAGGACCAGCCTTCGCCGTCAAGGAGGCCACTTGCGCCTGATCCTGCTTAACCGTCTGCTGCAGCTCGGTAACGCGCTTCTGCAAGGTCAGGGCCTCGCCTGTGAGCTGCCTGGTCTCCGCAGTCGCCTGGCGCAGAGATTGAGCGAAGGCCTGGTCCACCTCATGATCTGCCAGCCGCTCTGCTTCGCGCGCAAGATCCAGTTCCTCTGCCGAAACCGCCAGGGCCGCTACTGTCTTTGCCGTCTGCCACGGGCGCTGGTCCACGATCCCATAGGACCGCGGAACCGCATTCCACCCTGCTGTTTGCCCATGCAGGAAAGGCAGATGCTGCATAACACCCCTGGTCATGAAAGTCCCCAGAAGACACAACGCCACCACTGCCAGCGACAACGCCGCAGCTATCTTGTGAGCACGATTCATCCTGAGCGATCCCTCATTCCGAGCGACACTTTCAGCCTAAACCCCTTGCTGCCGGGCGCCCAAGGTGTCTTGCCCCAGCGAACTTAAATGACTCTAAAAAGAAAATGCCCCTGAACCCGAAGTTCAGAGGCATTTCCTTGAGAAGTCGTGCGGTAGATTTAGGTACGGACGCAAACCACACTGGTTTCGCTAACCACCCTGGCAACCCCGGGAGCACGGCCGTGCCCGGAAATATATCCCATCCGATGGCCGTTTGCACACACGAACCACTGCTCATAAAACCGGTCGGAATGCTTGGGAACGCCGGGGAGATTTACCGCTTCATATGCAGTCGGTTGCTCCGTCATGATCTCACCGCACTGTTTGCATTTTTCAGCAGGCATTATTTTCCTCCTGCGCTATTAGATGAAATGCAACCAGCCTTCGGCAATAACTACGGAGGCGATTTCGATCTTTAGTAATGATTGGCAGGATGCCTGGCTTTTGCGGTCGCTTAGTTGAGGAAGTGATAACAGATCAGGTTACTAAGCCGGCAGCGGACATGAAATGTTTCAAGATATTACTGGCCGAATGCGCGGTGCAGGAGTGCGATGGCCTGCGGCCCTTCCACCGGCAGATCTTTGGTGTTGGCTTCGAGCGAGATCAGCCGGTCGTAGTGGATCTGACGCAGCACGGCGAAAAACGGAGCGTAGTTGTATTCGTCCCATTTCAGGGGCACGACGCGGCCCTCCGGGTTAGCCATGTGAAGGTGACGTAGATGATCCTTTACCTGCAAAATGTTTGCCGGGTCTTCTTTCTCCACCTCGAAGTGGTAGAAGTCGATCATGAGCTGGATGTTGGGATCATTCACCGCGTTGACCCATGCCAGCGCCTCGGTGGTGTTGTTGACGATGTTGGTCTCCTGATGCCGTAGCGGCTCGATGGCGATGGTGATATTGCGGGATCGGGCTTCAGGTGCGATGCGCTTGCCAAAGTCGACCAGTTGCTGAAAAGCCTCTTGTCTGGAGAATCCGTCGGGAACCTGGCGCGCCCCACCGCTGCCGAAAACGACCAGCCGGACGCCCAATCGGGAGACTCGATCGAGAGCACGGCGGACGTATTCCATCTGGCGATCTTTGTCGATGTTGGGCCCAGTGACTTTGATATCGGAGGGGATAAATAGATTTGCACTCAAGACCGGAAGCCCGACCTGCCTGAATTTGGCAGCCACGGTTGCATAATCGGCATCGGAAAGGGCGGCCACTTCGGAGGTGCGCACCTCCATGTAGTCGAAGCCGGCAGCCTTCACGGCATCGATATCTTTTAACGGACCGCAGTAGCCAATCCTCACCTTTCCATGGGGTTGAGCCAAGGCAGCCAGGACAAGGCAGGCTAACAAAGCTGCGGCGCCGGCAAAACACTGCATGGCGGCCTTCATGATGCTTTCACCATCGCTCGAGTTTATCTCAGCGCTGGCTGGCCTTCGACGCCGCAACGGCGCTGCGCCCGTGGGGCCCTTTCCGCAGAGGGACGCGAACGCCCACATGGGGATCTTCCGGCGGCTCTCTCCTCAACCATCGGCGAATGCTTGCCAGCAGCCGGTTCATCATGCCGTCCTGCTCTGCCCCACGAGATCTGCTTTCTCCATTTCCGCGAGGAGATGATTGAGGCGCGCTTCTTCGTTCGAATATCGCCGAGCATTGATGAAGTCATGCTTTGCGATGGACGTACACATGGCCTTGATCGTAGCGTGACGCCGGCTGGCTACTTCTGCGATGGTCAGAGGTGTTTCCGCTGAGAACGGCGCATCCGAAGACGAAGAGCTTCGCTGGGTGGGCAGGATCCTGGTTAGCCACATGGTGTGGGCTCCTTTCACGATGCCAAGAAATTCGATTGCCAGCCAGGCGACCGGCCGAGAATCTCGATTCGCCAAGCGCTCGCCTGTTCTTTGCTCGAAGACAGAAATCATCTCCTCAGAGAACTGCTGGCGGAAATCTGCGGGATAGAGCAGGAGCAAGACGCGGTATAAATCGCCGAGTTTCATTTACGCTCCTTTCAGTCCCAATCGTGTGGCCGCCGATTGCAGAAGATGACGCAGCCGGACGAGCTCTGCGTTCAGCTGCATCCGGCCCCTTGCGGTCAGGCGATACGCCTGCTTGTCGCGCGAAGTGTCCTCCTGCTCGAAGCGCTCGATCCAGCGATCTTCCAACAGGCGGCGTATCGCTCCGTAGAGCGTGCCGGTGCTGAGTTGAACACGCCCATTACTGAGTTCTTCCACGTCCTTCAGCAGCGCATAGCCATGCTTTGGTCCTGAGGCAAGACTGG
This sequence comes from uncultured Acidobacteriaceae bacterium, assembly GCA_964609355.1. Lineage (GTDB taxonomy): Bacteria > Acidobacteriota > Terriglobia > Terriglobales > Acidobacteriaceae > PALSA-350. The sequence continues at coordinate 6,935 of CAZSUK010000300.1, forward strand.
TCAACATAAGCATTACGGGCTCGCTTAGTGGCTTCGCATCTTTAACGACATGTCGCATGATGACATGTTGCATTACGCAATAAGGATTGTCAAGCCTGCCAGATCTATCCATTGCGTTTCGGCGGAACTGTTGTGGCTCATCCAGGACGCACTGCGGATCGCTCCACGCAAAGAAAGCGAAAGATGGGAGCGGATACCGCGGGAAGAACAGATGCTTTACCCGCGGTAACCGCATGGGGCACCCGTCGATTAGTGGCGGGGATAGAGCGCAAAAGGCAGTATTTGGGACAAGGTGAATAGTTTCAGGCGGCCTGCCACATGGATGGCGACCGATCATTCTGGGCTAACCGGGGATATAGGTCGCTGTGCTCGATGCCCATCACCCGGAAATGCGGATTTTGGTCTGATGCAGCGTTTATGGCGCGATCAGCGGTCGGGGCTCCCACGTAAAAGCGCTTGGTGCGCGGATACGCGGGGTTAACAAAAGGCTGGCGGCAAAGCATCACACAATAGGCGTTCATAAACTCTCCCATGGCGTATTGGATGCGTTGTCTACAGGCATCGGTCTATTACAGAAGTACTGTCTATGGCGGTTTTCACGCTTGCAACGCCAACCACTCTACGGCTGTTTTGGCTTAAGGGTGAACAGCTTCAGGTCGATGGCATCCCCCATCGCCTTGTAGCCCGCATCGTTCGGATGAAGGTGATCTCCGGGGTCGTCCGCGGGCAGAAAGGTATCCGGATGATTCGGATCCCGCACCGCTGCTTCAAGGTCGACAACGCCGTCGAAAGCACCGCTGTTGCGAATCCAGTCATTCACGGCCTTGCGGATCGCTTCCCCGTTCTCGGTGTAATAGCCTGCTCCATGATAGGGCGTCAGGGTGCAGCCGATAACCGCGATTCCATGGGCGTGCGCACGCACAATCATTTGATTCAGAGCGGAAATCAGGTCGGCTGCGGTGAGACCGGAATCTGGATAGTTGTGTAACCGGCCTATGTCGTTGATGCCCTCGAGGATGAGGAGATACTTGCCACCGTTCTGAGCAATCACGTCCCGGTCAAAACGCGCCAGGGCGTTGGGGCCGGCTCCATCGCGCAGAATCTGGTTGCCGCTGATGCCCTCGTTCAACACGGCCAGATTGCGATACTTCGGATCGGCCTGCAAGCGCCGCGCCAGTTCGTCCGGCCAACGCTGGTTGGTGTCGAGAGTGGATTTGGCACCGTCGGTGATCGAGTCCCCTATCGTAATCACCGCGCCCGCGCCGGCAGCAGCGAGGGTGTCGATTCCGTTGAGGTATTCCCAACTGGTCAGGGTGGCGGGTGCGTCCAGGCTGGCGTTCGAGACTACATTGCCTTGTGCGTGATAGCTGGTGGCGTTGCCGAGTTGATGCTCCGTGACTGGACCGGAGGGGCTGGGGAGATAAAAACTAACGGTCAGGTCGGAAAGTGGAGCGAACTTGAAGGGGATCGGATCGCTGACGGCGAGGGCTCCCGCGGGAATCGAAACCGACGGCGCTCCATGAAAAGTGAGGGCCTTTCCCGTACCAGCGACAATGTCCGCGCCCTTGAGAGTCTGGGCAATCTCCGCCGCGCCGATCAGCAGTGGACTGGTGCCGTACAAATTGGAAAATCGCACCCGGACCATGTCTCCGCCAATGCTCACATGTACCACCTCACGCAGAGTGGCGCCGGTCAACACCGCCTCCGCGGGCTTGGCATGAGCATCCAGCAGAGGAGACGATGCCCAGGTGCCGACCCACTTCGCGGCCTCTGGTTTGGCAAGCAATGGCTGTGGAGAAACGACGGCGAGGGCGAGGATCAGGCTTCGACTGATACTGAGGTTGATCATGTGTTCTCCAGCTAGAAGCGGAAGTAGGCGCCCACGCTCGGTTCCGACGTTTGCCGTCTGGCGTTGGTAGTCAGGAGCGACGCGTTAAAGTCAGGAGTTTTATAGAGCAGCCCGCGATATTGTAGCCGCAGTCCAAGGTGCGAAGTCAGCAACGGGAAGTTGGCGCCGAACTCGTAAATAAACGGCACGCGCCACTGTTGGTTGTATTTTTGGCCGCCTACGGTGGTGGGCAAAAAGATAAGGCCGCCTACGCCCACGGCACCGAAAGGCTGGATGCCCAAAATCGGAAGCGAGGGACCTTGCACCAGATACGCACCAGAAACCTCGTGCATATTGCTTTGCACGCTTACGGGGAAAACAGGCGTCGTATATCGCTCAGAATAGCGGGTGTAGCTGTAATTGATCTCCCAGCCTAACCAGGGATGAAGGGATTGCCGGGCAGTGGCCAGAACGCCCAACGAATCGGTGGGGCTGTCCTGAACCCCATTTCCACTGGAAGTACCAGAGAATTGGCCAAAGATATTGACCGCACCTTCGAGGTTCTTGAACGTCTGCGCCGTCGCCGGATGCCATGTGGATGAGAGAGAAAGAAGGAGGAGAAAGAAAAGGGACCTGCGGATAAACATCAGTTGCCCACGCTCCTGCGCGTAAAAGGAATCAAAGAGATAGCATACGCCAGCGGCCTGTCTTACTCACTGCTGTCCGGCGGCCGCTGCGGCGTTGTGCTCGTCGATATACTCCTCGATGCACTGCTCAAGGATACCGTGCGCCTGAAGGATGAAATCGATGGCATCGCGCCCCGCTCCCTCTCCGCCGGCATTGGGAGTGATGTAGTGAGCGGCCGCCTTCACCTGGTTGCGGGCGTTGGCGGTGGCGATGGCCAGCCCGCACACCCGCATGACCGGCAGATCGATCACGTCATCCCCCACATAGGCGATCTGGTCGAGAGTGAACGAAGCACGCTGCATGATTTCGCGCAGCGCGCGAATCTTGTAATCCTGCCCCATGTAGACGTATTCCATACGTAATGCGCGGGCGCGCTGGGCTACCGTTTCGGAAGTACGTTTGGTGACTACGCCGGTGTGGATGCCGCCGATGCGCGCAAGTGAAATGCCGATGCCGTCGTGGGCATGGAAGCCTTTGGGTTCGAAGGTATTTTCTCCAGGATTGCCGAGAGCAGCGGGGAGTGTCCATATCTTGCCGTCGGTGAGGACACCATCGACATCGAAGAGTACGACACGTATGCGGCGGGCGCGCTCTGGGGCGGAAAAATCCATAGCTTTTATTCTATGGACACGGATGGCGCGACGGTTTGCGTTGATACAACTTTAGTTTTCTGACTGCATCTTGCCTTCATCTCAAGCTAGCGCAATGATGAGAACGTTATGAGAACTACCAAACAGTTTTCTCTGCATCTCGCCGGCGCTGCAGTCGTGGTTTTGGCGCTGGTCGCGGCTCCCGTCTTTGGCTCAGTTTTTTCAAAATATGCGGGTACCTATAGCTCGGAGGCGCCGGACACTACCGACGCTACCGGCCCCGCTGGTCCAGCGTTTAGCGTCAGCCTGGGACCGGATGGTACGGCTACCGTCAGCCAGGACGTGGGCAAAGGAGCAATCACTACCTTTGGCCACTGGACCGATGCCGGCAGCCAGATCACGGTCAAGTTCGACGCCGTGGGAGACAAGCCAGCCGATCCACCCATGGTTTTTCAGCCTAGCCATGATGGGCTGCAGGCGGTGACCTGGAACCACACGCTGTGGGGAAAAACGACTCCTCCGGCTTTGAAGAAGGAAGAATCCAACTGGCACGCCAATAAGAAGCACGGCTTTCTGTGAGTTGCGCGCGGAGGAGGCGTGTGATTAGCCGGGCCTCCTCTGTCCCCTCTGCTTGCGCACCTAAGTAGTAACTATTGCAGCGGTCTGTTGTAGCTCCTTACAAGTCGGGTTTTTCTCGTCTCTCGCGGGACTGCGCGACTTCAATCGAAAAACATTCCCACGAAAACAGCGTCCCCACAGAGATCTCTCCACTTCGCTCCCCCGGATTTCCTGTGGAGACCCGTGGCTTTGATGATCTGCATGCGGCTCTCTCTACGGAGATCCGCACACGGGGTCGTCGCTAGCAGCGCGAAGTGGGAAATCCGGGTTCGCTCCGGTCGAGATGACAAAGGGTAGGCCCGTTATGGCCCGCAGCAAAGCTTAGGGGAACGGAAAACCGCGGATCCGTGGGCCCGCAGCAGGCTTGAGGGAAGGCCTGTGGTATCCCACATCTCGCGAAAAACGAGCGAGATGTGGGGCACCCGGCTTTTGGCGCGGGGATAGAGCCCTTAGCGTGCTGCCGG
>CAZSUK010000301.1:0-6459 GCA_964609355.1 uncultured Acidobacteriaceae bacterium
GAAACCGTATTTTGACGACTCATCGTGTCCTGGTCACCGGCGCCGCCGGCTTCCTTGGCTCTCATCTTTGCGATGCTCTCCTCGCCCAGGGCCATCACATCGTAGGTGTCGACAACTTTGCCACCGGCAGGGTCGCCAACCTCGCCACTTTGATCAACGAGCCCCGATTCACCTTGGTAGAGCAGGACATCTGCCAGCCGTTCGACCTGGGAAAAATCGACTACCTCTTCAATTTCGCCTCCCCGGCCAGTCCGGCCGACTACGCGCGGCTTGGTCCGGAGACGTTGAATGTAGGTTCGCAGGGGACCAGGAATGCTCTCGATCTGGCGCGCAAATACGGTGCCGGTTTTCTGCATGCGTCTACCTCAGAGTGTTATGGGGACCCCGACGTGCACCCGCAGACGGAAAGTTATTGGGGCCGGGTCAACCCCATCGGACCGCGCTCCGTCTACGATGAGGCCAAGCGATTCTCTGAGGCCCTCATCATGGCCTACCACCGCTACTACGGCGTCGATACCCATATGGTGCGCATCTTCAACACCTACGGGCCGCGCCTGCAGCCGACCGATGGCCGGGTCATTTCTAACCTCATGATCCAGGCGCTGATCGATGAAGATCTCACCGTCTATGGAGACGGGCTCCAGACCAGAAGCTTCTGTTATGTGTCGGACTTGATCGCCGGCATCCTTCTCCTCTCCCGTTCCAGTGAGCATCTTCCGGTGAACATCGGCAACCCGGTGGAGTGGACCATTCTCGATTGTGCTCGCGAGATCTTAGCGGTCACAGGCTCACGCAGCAGAATCCGCTACGAGCCTTTGCCCATCGACGACCCCATGCAGCGCTGCCCTGATATCACCAGGGCCAGGACCCTCCTCGGCTGGGAGCCGAAAATAAGCCTCCGCCAGGGCCTGGAGCTGTCACTCGATTACTTTCGCGCCAGCCTGCCTACGCGTACTTAGTTAGAATCAACTGATGCTCAACGATTTGTCGCCCATCATAGTCACTGGCGGAGCCGGCTTCATTGGCTCGAACTTCGTCCTTGAATGGCTCGAGAAGGTAGGCACGCCGGTAGTGAACCTGGACAAGCTTACCTATGCTGGTAACTTGCAGAACCTGGCCTCCGTGGAGCGGAATCCCGCTTACCATTTTGAGCAGGGCGACATCTGCGACCCCGCTTTTCTCGATCGGCTGCTCGAACGCTATCAACCACGTGCCATCCTGCATTTTGCCGCCGAGAGCCACGTCGACCGCTCTCTTTCTGGTCCTGAAGCGTTCATCCGCACCAACATCGACGGCACCTTCCGGCTGCTGGAGGCCACTCGGGCTTATCTAACCAAATCCTCTGCTGAAGAGCGGCGCAAATTTCGTTTTCTCCACGTTTCCACCGACGAGGTGTACGGCACTCTTCTTCCCCAGGCTCCGCCGTTCGAGGAAACCACCGCCTACGCACCCAACAGTCCCTATGCCGCCTCCAAGGCAGCATCGGATCACCTTGTGCGCGCGTACGTGCATAGTTACGATCTGCCCGCTGTAACGACCAACTGCTCCAACAATTACGGTCCCTATCAGTTTCCGGAGAAGCTACTGCCGCTGATGATCACTCATGCCATCGCCGGCCAGGCACTACCGGTTTACGGCGATGGAAAGCAGGTACGGGACTGGCTCTACGTCGGCGATCACTGTTCCGCTTTGCGAGCGGTGCTGGAGCGGGGACAGATCGGCGAGACGTACAACATTGGCGGCCGTAATGAGCAGGCCAATCTGGATACGATTGAGTTGTTATGCAGCCTGCTGGATGAGTTGCTGCCCAGTTCGCCCCACCTGCCCCACCGTGGTCTGATCAAGTTCGTGACCGACCGGCCGGGCCACGATCGCCGCTATGCCATTAATGCCGATAAGATCGAACGCGACCTTGGTTGGCGTCCTGCGGAGACGTTTGCTTCTGGTCTGCGTCGCACGGTGGAGTGGTATCTGGCGCATCAGGACTGGGTGCAGCAGGTGACCAGCGGAGCCTATCGCCAATGGATCGACTTGAATTATGCTCATCGCGTAGGCGCCGCACGATGAAGGGCATCATTCTCGCCGGCGGGTCGGGCACCCGTCTCTATCCTGTCACCCACGTTGTTTCCAAGCAGTTGCTCCCGGTCTATGACAAGCCGATGATCTACTATCCGTTGTCGGTGCTGATGCTGGCCGGCATTCGCGAGGTTCTGATCATCTCTACGCCGGCGGACACGGCGCTCTTTGAGCGCCTGCTCGGCACTGGCGAGCAGTGGGGGATCTCCTTTCAGTATGCGGTGCAGCCTAGTCCGGACGGTTTGGCGCAGGCGCTGATCATTGGAGAAAAATTTATTGGTGGGGAGCCCTGTGCGCTGGTCCTTGGCGACAACATTTTTTACGGCCACGATTTTGCTCACAGCCTTCAGGCGGCGGCGCAGATTCAGGATGGTGCGGTCGTGTTTGCCTATCCGGTGTCTGATCCGGAGCGTTATGGGGTAGTGGAGTTCGATGATTCCGGCCGTGCCTTATCGATTGAAGAAAAGCCGGAAAAGCCGAAGTCTCGTTACGCTGTGACGGGACTCTATTTTTTTGACGGAAACGCCTCACAGGTCGCGCGTCAGATAGCGCCTTCTCCGCGCGGTGAGCTGGAAATTACCGATGTGAATCGCTGGTATCTGGAGCGGGGCAAGTTGCGTACCCAGGTGCTGGGCAGGGGATTCGCATGGCTAGACACCGGGACGCACGACTCGCTGATCGAAGCCGCCATTTTTATTGAGACCATTGAGAAGCGTCAGGGGCTCAAGGTAGCCTGTCCTGAAGAAATAGCCTATCGTCTTGGCTGGATCGACGCCGCACGTCTGGAGACGCTAATCGCCAGGGTAGCAAAGAGCGGCTATGGCCGGTATCTCCGCTCCGTTCTGGACGAGCGCGTCTTCTAGCCAACGCTTTTTGGGCTCTATCCCCGCCACAATCGCCGGGTGCCCCACATCTCGCTCGTTTTTCGCGAGATGTGGGATACTGCAGGTCTCCCCTCAAGCCGGCTGCGGGTCCCAAAGATTCACATGGGAAGTGTTTTCGAAGTGTCCTGGTAATCCCCCCTATCATTCACTCCACTCTGAAGGGGTGCCCCTCAATGGTCGCACCAGCGTATGTGGGTTAGGAAAGACGGGCGAAGCCATGAAAGGTCTGCCTCTTTCTCAACCTCGTAAAGACAGCAGGCTTAAAAGGAATGTGTTCGACACCATCTACCCAGGCCGTTTCCGCAGTGCCGCAAGAAAATCTTCCACCGGCCGGGAATTCAGCACATCCTCTTTCGTAAGCCAGGCCCGCCGTAATTGCTTTACCCCATAGTGCATAGCGTCGAGATGACTAATGTGATGTGAATCCGTATTGATGACAATATTGCAACCCAATTCCCGTGCCCGGCGCAGATCAATGTCGCAAAGGTCAAGCCGGTCAGGATAAGCATTATGTTCTACCGCCACCCCAAGCTTCGCCGCCTGCTTAAGCACCGCGGTTAAATCCATCTCGTAACTATCTCGGCGCAGCAACAATCTCCCAGTCAAATGGCCGAGAATTTTGATATACGGATTCTCCAAAGCCCTGAGCAGGCGCTCCGTCATCTGCTTCTTCGGCTGCTGAAAAAGAGAATGAACGCTGCCGATCACGACATCCATCTGCGCCAGCACTTCTTGCGAAAGGTCGATCTCTCCATCGCCGAGAATATCCACTTCGATCCCGGTCAGGACGCGGATGCGTCCTTCCATACCGGCATCCACCTCTCGAATCCTTTTCAGATGTTCGAGTGCGCGCTGGTCATCGAGTCCGTTGACCATGGCCAAATTTTTTGAGTGATCGGTGATGGCGATGTATTCATAGCCCCGTGCCAATCCTGCTTCGGCCATCTCGAGAATGCTGCTTTTTCCATCCGTTGCGTGGGTATGCATGTGCACGTCGCCGCGCAAATCTTTGCCTTCGATCAACCGTGGCAGCCGATGTTCGGCGGCCGCTTCAATCTCGCCCTGATTCTCGCGCAGTTCAGGCGGAATCCAGTCCATGCCCAGTGCCTGGTAGATATCCTCTTCGGAACGAGCGGCGATGACGGTGCCATCGTCCAAACGCGCCAGCGCATATTCACTCAAGGTGTAGCCGCGTTTCAGCGCTCGCTGGCGCAGCGAAACATTGTGCATTTTCGAGCCTGTGAAGTATTGCAGCGCCGCACCGTAGCTTGCCCGCGGTAAAAGCCGCACGTCTATTTGCAATCCACTGCGTAGGCGAAAGCTCACCTTGTTCTGGCCTCTCGCCAGCAGTTCTGCAATCGGAGGATAGGCTGCTGTGTACTCGACTGCGGCGGCGACCACATCGGCCTCACAGGCTGGACCCGTGACAAGCAAGTCCAGATCGCCCACCGTCTCTCGTCCCCGGCGCAATGATCCAGCAGGCATGACTTCGTCGATCCCCGGAAGCTGTTTCAGGTAGAGGGTCACTCGTTCGGCTGCGGCTTCAGCATCGTCCAGCAAAAAGCGGCCGCTGTTCTTGTGATAGTCAACGATTCCTCGGCTTATTTTGTCGATCAGCTTTTGCCCGAAGCGGGGCAGGGTGGCGAGCTTTCCAGCGTCGATAGCGGCCTGCAACTGTTCTACATCGCTGACCTGCAGCGCTTCCCAAAGCAGAGCTACTGTCTTAGGGCCCATGCCCGGCAGTTTGAGTAACTCCAGCATGGTTGGGCGATATTTCGTGAGGAGTTCGTCGCGCAGTTTCAGGCTCCCGCGCGTTTCGATCTCCTGGATGTTCGCCGCCATGCCTTTGCCGATTCCTGCAATGGCGAGAAGCCGCTCCGGCTCCTGAACGAACGAACTCAGTTGTTATGTGCTGTTCTCGACTGCTTCCGCGGCCCGCCGGTACGAGCGAATGCGGAAAGGGTCGCCCGCCGCAATTTCCAGCAGGTCCGCCGTTTCGCCCAACAACTGCGCAATGGATTTGTTATCCATCCAAGGCACATTAAATCATGACGCAGACAGGTCTCCCAGGTTGCAAAGCGCAACCTGGGAGAAGGAGCACACTCGCACCGATTGAGAAGAAAACTACCGTCGCAGCCGTTGACGTGCTACTTTGTTCCCGCTAGATCAGGCGACTTCCCGTACGCGAGTGACTGAATCTGCTTGAGGACCCTTTTGCCCCTGCACGATGTCGAACTCGACCTCATCGCCTTCCTTTAAGCTCTTATATCCATCCAGTTGAATCGCGCTGTAGTGAACAAAGACGTCAGGACCGTCGTCCCGGCCAATAAAGCCGTAACCCTTAGCGTTGTTGAACCACTTGACTTTTCCCTTGTATTGAGCCACTAGCCGTCGACCTTCCTTGATGCGAATGGAGCATGGGGGGAAACAACTGCTCTCCTTAACAGACGCATCACAGGCTGGAATGGTTTTCCTCAAAAGTTCGGAGGGAGTACGTGCGGCTTTCAGGTGGACGAGTCACAAGTGCCCTATTTGGTGGACTTTTTCTTTGCCGCCTGCCGCAACCGCGCGAAAAGCATGACTGAAATCAACGTTTTACCGTCGTGGATCTTTCCCTCCTCAATCATGCCGAGCAGTTTGGACAGCGGCACCATCTCGATCTCAATTTGCTCGTCGTACTCCGGCTGGGCTTCTCCGAGCGTCAAGCTCTCCGCGACATACACTTGCATGAACTCGCCCAGAAACCCAGGGCTGGCGAAATAGTGCACCATCTTCCGCCAGCGTTTGGCTTTAAAGCCAGTTTCCTCCAGTAGTTCGCGTTTGGCTCCGGCGAGTCCCTCCTCGCCCGCCTCCAATTTCCCTGCCGGGACCTCCAGCAGATATTCCTTTGCGGCGTGGCGATACTGGCGCTCTACGACGACCAAAGGATCTCGTTTGTTTTTAGAATCATCGATCGCCAGGATGACTACCGAACCGTTATGCCGCACCACGTCGCGAGTGATCTCACGGCCGTTCTCAACGATTTTGTCGGTGTAAACGCGGAACAGCGGACCGTCGTAACTCAATATTGACGAGGTCACTTCGATTTTTTTGTCGCTCTTACTCGCTGCTTTTCTTGCCATGCCGCTCCTTCGTTGCCAATGTGCCGGACAATTTTAAAGTACCATCCGGTATGCAACCCAGCGTCTCCATCATCGGCCTCGGCAACTGGGGCAGTTCGCTGGCCCGAGCTCTGACGGACGCCCACGTCCCGCTGCACGAGGTAGTCGTCTCCGGCCGGCGCTCTGCGCGCAAAGCCGTTCGTGCACTGCCTCTTGTCAACCTGGACCAGGCCCGTCTCCAGGCCGATGTACTTTGGCTCTGTGTGCCCGACAAAGCCATTGCCCGGGTTACCGCACAATTGACGAAGAGAGTTGCGGTTCGGGGTCTTGAGGGGCAAATTGTCATTCACTCGAGCGGTGCGCTGAGTGCCGGCGTGTTGCAGCAAGTTGCGAAAGTG
>CAZSUK010000302.1:0-3171 GCA_964609355.1 uncultured Acidobacteriaceae bacterium
CAATTCGAAGGTTCGCTCGCGCAGATCGTTGGCGGTCTGCGCGTTCTGCCAGGAGAAGAGTGGGAGGAGAGTTTTTGCTTCGATCGCGCTAATGATTGGCAGCCATGCAGAGCAAGTAATCACCAGAGAGCGCTCACAAAAGTAGAAGCGTTTAAGAATTTCGGCGGTGCCGAGGCGCATCCAACGAGCGCGCGGTTGAAGACCTTGCAAGAGGGTCATGAAGAAGAGCCCTTTCTGCCCCAGGTTGCGGTAAACGTGATGAGGCTGACCCAGTAATGCGGATCCCGATAGCAAGTCTCGAATTCTTTGAGGAGTGCCGTCGTGATGTAACCCCCTTTGAGCAAGGATGGCTGCAGTTCTCGAATCGTCTCGATCCAATAGTTTGCCCAGGCCGATCGGCCGTTGAAAGTCGCGGTATGTCCTTCGCTGGCGATGTCCTCGACGCCGAGTGAATCCAGCCAGGAAGGGATTTTACGGCCGATAAAGTAATCGATGCCGGCGTCCACCGACCAGTTCAACCATCCTTGCCAGAATGTCCGCATCGATGCCGGCGCGGCAACCGTGCATGGCAGCATGTCAGGCTCGATGGAAAGGAGCGTGCCTCCCGGCTTTAAGGCTGTGAGCATGCGCTGAAGGCTGTTGCGAGCCGACGGCAAATGATGAAGAAGGGCACGCGCCACGACGAAGTCATAGGAACTCTCTTCGATCGGATCGTGACGGATATCGATGCGCTTTACTTGAAGGCATGGTCTTTTGAGGCGCGAGACGTAAGAGAGATCGATATCGCTTGCTATGACAAGACCGGTGGGCGCCACGCGTTCGGCCAGGGCGAGCGAAATGGACCCGTTCCCGCAGCCGAATTCCAAACAGCGGCGCCCTCGACCAATTCCCAAGCGTTCCATGCAAGCGAACTCAAAAGGATCGAGCAGAGTCGACATCAGAGCCAAACGCTGTTCTTCCCCTGCCAAACCGTGAGGTAATGCATAGCCACTCATGGATTCCATCCGCCGAGGCTGTCCGAATCGAATTGTACGCGCAGCTACGAATTTGGGGCGATCACTTCGCCATCAGAATCCTGGCCAACGGAATCAGCATCCGTTCCGGCCGTTCCGCGAGCTGCGCCGCCGTCATACCTTCCAGCCGCGTCATGAATGCATCGGATCTCTCTGGCTTGCTGCCATTCTCCAACGCCTCCGCCAGCGTCGGAAAAACCGAGGCTCGCGAAAATGCCGCCCACCGCGCACCAAAGCTCCGCGCATCTCCATCGCGCTCAAAGTCCGCCCAGATGTGATCTTCGCCGAAAAAGATCTCCGCCTCTTCCACTCGCAGCCCGGCAAAGCTTCCCGCCGTGCCAAAGGGAGCCAGCAATTCCTCCCGCCTTCTTCCTACTGTCGGAATCACCATTCTTCGCAGCTCTTCCTCATGCATAAAGCCGGTCTGCGCCATTTCCACCAGCGACGCGTACATTGCCTGCAGCAGAGCCCGATAGCCGAACTCGCCGCGGTCATCGGCGGCCATCGTCAACACCACCAGGCGGGCGCCCTCACACAACTCCCGCCCGCGCGCTACAAGAAATCCCTGCCAGTCCTCCGCCGCCTGCTTGTGAAAGGCCTCTTTCGCGTCAGCATCGCCACTCAGCGCCACTTGAACATGGTCGGGAATCACCGCCGGAGCGCGGCTAAGCCACTGCACCGCCCAAGAACTCCAACCCAGTGCGACCGTTTCTGGCGGAAGAACCTGCTCATAGAACGACCGCCCCACCGCCGACGCAAAGACCGCGGCATCGCGCTGCAAATAACTCTGCGGATCATCGCGCAGCGTCTCAAAGAGCGCGGTAAAGTCATTTTCCGGCACGTCGACATGCACCACTGAAATCGCCCGCTCGGGCCCGGCCCGTTCCCGCAGCACATCGATCGCCGCGCCCACCGGGGCCAGTGAGTTATGCCCCTGCGACGACCCGTAGTCGCCAATCACGATCGGCTGCCGCCCGCCTGGCAAAGAAACTTCCCGCGCTGCCCGCACCAGCATCGGCACCGCCGGAGACAACCCAGCCGCCTGCACCTGCGAGCTGCGGTTGTACCCCCCTTGCCCTTCCATCGCCGCCGGCTTAACTGCTTCACACCCTGTCACTGTCCATCCCCCGCGCCAATTCTAGTCTGTAGGACTATCAACCGCAGGCCGTGGGAATCCGTGGCTCTTCTGCGAGTCACCGGCCTCACGTCCAGCATGTGTAAACTAACCGATGCTGCGTGGACTAAACCTTCTCACCAAGATGCCCTGGAATCTTCGTACTATTGCTCGACGCGTGTATACCTCCAGGCGTATACCTTCCCCACCACGAGGTCCGCAACTCGGACCCGGATGAAGGAGGAGGTTAATTTATGCAGTACATGATCACCTGAAACGAACGTCCGCAGGGCTCGCCCATCGAGTACGAAAATGCACAGAAGAGAATTCTCGAGGTCTTTAGCCCGTGGAAGGCGCCAGCCAGTTTCAAGATCCAGTCGTTCGTCATCCGCGTCGGTGATTGGGGTGGGTATATGTTGATGGAATGCGATGACCCGCTCGAAGCGCATAAGTGCTGTTCGATGTTGCCTGCTTTCACATTCGAGGCTCGACCTGTCATCCCGATCGCCGACGCCATTCGTGTGGAACTCGACGCGATGGCCTACCGCGATGGACTGAAAAGTAAGCGAAGCCAACCCAGGCGCTCACCCTGATATTTGTCTGAACGCGTTGGCCATTTGATTGATCGTGGCTCAGGACTCTCAGGTAATTCTGCGACCATTGTTCAGCGTTTGAGCATTTGCTCGATGTAGGCAAGGGCACGTGGGTCGTTGGTTTGCCCTAACCAGAAGATCGCTTCTTTGCGAATGGCGAAGTTTGAATTGGTGTCGGCGACGTGGACCAGCTGGGGCACACTCTCCTCGCGGGGCAATTGGCTGAGGGCGAAGACGGCCTTCTTCTTGACTTCAAAATTGGGATCGTTCTCGATGGACGCGTTCAAAGTGCCGATGGCTTTCTTGCCCGCCTTCTGCGCCAACCAGAAAAGAGCCTGAGCACGAACCCGGCTCTCGGGGTCCGACTTCGCCATCTGGATCAAATCGTCGATTGCACCCGGGTCTGAATTGATAGAGATATCGAAGGTGAGCTTCTCACGGAGCTTGGCAT
>CAZSUK010000303.1:0-22908 GCA_964609355.1 uncultured Acidobacteriaceae bacterium
GACCACCGAAACCGGATTTCCCGGCGGCGCCGTCAATGGCATCGCGCAAACCGCAGATGGATACCTCTGGATTGGAGCTGACAGAGGCTTGCTACGTTTCGACGGCCTTAGTTTCAGGCCTGTCTCGTTTACTCCCATCGCCTCCTCTTCAAACGTTCCCATATTGCAACTGCTTACGGACGCCGGCGGAAAACTGTGGTTCCGTCCACAGGGGGCCTATCTCATACGCCAACAAGATGGCAAGTTTGAGAGCGTCAGATACGGCTTACCCGCAATCACCGCCGTGTCAAAGGATAACCACGGGGGAGTACTCGTTTCCGACATCAATCAGGGCACATTCCGTTTCATGGCAGACCAGGTTCAGAAATTGGGCCCCTCTTCACCCCCAGTCATCTCCATGGCAGAAACAACCGATGGCAAAGTTTGGCTGGGCACACTCGGCGATGGCCTCTTTTTTCTTACAGACAGCCGAGCTACCAACGTCAACGCGGGGTTGCCCGACCGAAAGATTAATTCTCTGCTGCCGATCGGTGAAGAGTTGTGGGTCGGCACCGACACAGGCTTGTACCACGGGAACGGCAACGGCTTTCGCCGGTTCGAATTGCCGTCGTTCCTCGGTAATATCCAGGTTTTGAGCATCCTGCGCGATCATGACTCGAACATGTGGCTGGGTACGACGCGCGGGCTACTGCGCATCAACGGTAAAGGCATTTCATTCTCCGAAGAAAATGAGCTTCGCGGAGACGGCGCGATTAACGTTCTGTTCGAGGACCGCGAAGGGAATCTCTGGATCGGAGGTGCGAGAGGGCTGGGCCGCATTCGGGACAGTGCGTTCGTAACTTATTCATCTGCGAGCGATCGCCGTTTCGAACACAATGGCCCTGTATATCTCGACCCGGAGGGCCGCACGTGGTTCGCTCCCGCTCAAGGTGGGCTGTATGTTCTCGAGAACGGCCGCGTTCAACCCGTTCCATCGATACCACACGATGAGGTCGTCTATTCCATCGGCGGACGCGAAGATGAGGTGTGGGCCGGACGTCAACGCGGCGGACTCACCCGTTTGCGATTTAGCAACGGCGCGATAGCCAGCCAGAGCTATACAGCGGCAAACGGACTGGCCCAAAACAGTGCCTTCGCTGTTTACCAGAGCCGCGATGGCTCCGTGTGGGCCGGCACACTCAACGGCGGCGTCAGCAGATTCAAAGATGGGCGCTTCACTACGTACACGACGACCAACGGCCTCGCTTCGAATACCGTCTCGTCCATCCTTGAAACCCGCGATGGTGCAATGTGGTTTGCCACACCTGCCGGGCTGAGTTCTTTTTCAAACGGCCGATGGAAAACCTATACAACGGTAGAGGGCTTGCCTTCCCCAGAGGTGAACTGCCTTTTCGAGGATTCATCCGGAACTCTCTGGAGTGGAACGTCTGCTGGTCTTGCCTCTTTTGGCTCTGGTCATTTTCAAGTTCCTAATGAGTCGCCCGACGTTTTGCGCGAACAAATCCTCGGTATGGCGGACGACAAGAGCGGAAGGCTTTGGATCGCGACCTCACATCATGTTTTGCGCGTTCCGCGTGACAAACTGCTAAGTGGTGTTGTGAAGGCAGTGGACGTTCACGAGTATGACCAGGCCGATGGTCTCGAGAGCACTGATGGAGTGAAGCGGAGCCGGTCGGTGGTCTCGGATTCAGCGGGCAGGATCTGGTTTTCACTCAGCAGCGGTTTGTCGGTTGTTAATCCATCGCAGATCAACGACAATTCAGTTCCCGCGCTGCCTCACATCGAGGCGATTACCGCCGATGACAACATCGCAAACCTTGCCGCCTTCGTTCAAATTCCTCCATCCCCCAGGCGAATCACATTTGAGTACACGGGGCTGAGCCTCGTGGTGCCCGAGCGGATTCGCTTTCGATATTTTCTCGAAGGTTTCGACAGTAGCTGGAGCCAGCCGGTTGCAGCACGAGAAGCCGTTTACACAAACCTTGGGCCGGGCTCTTATCGATTCCGGCTAGTCGCCAGCAACAGCGAGGGGTTGTGGAACGGGCCAGAGACTGCGATCGCTTTTAACGTCGCCCCGGCCTACTATCAAACTTACTGTTTCCGATTGTTGTGCGTGGCTGCGTTTCTGGCATTCCTTTGGGGGCTGCATCAACTCCGAGTACAACAATTGCGGCGTGAGGAAGGAAAACTTCGCGAAGCCATTGAGACCATTCCGGCGATGGCGATAATCCTTGGACCCGATGGGGCCGTTCAATTTCGGAACCGACGCTGGGTTGAATATAGCGGCCAGTCGCAGCTGGGCAAAGCAGAAGGAGTCGGGACAAATGCTGTTCATCCCGAAGATCGGGATCGAATTGTACGACGAATGGGCGCAAGCTTTGCCACTGGTGAGCCGTTCGAGGAGGAGATGCGCATCCGCCGCACCGACGGGGAGTATCGGTGGTTTTTGTGCCGCGCCGTGCCGCTGCGGGACAAGCGAGGAAAGGTCGTGAAATGGTACGGTGCGGCGACCGACATTCAAGATCGCAAGCGTGCGGAACAACTACAGACAGACCTTGCACACACCAATCGGGTCAGCATACTCGGAGAACTGGTCGCCTCCATCTCGCACGAACTCGCACAGCCCATCACGGCCACAATCAATAATGCCAAGGCATCTTTGCGATGGCTTCAGCGCGACCCGCCCGATCTGACGCAAGTTCGCAAAGGGACGGAAAGCATCATTGAGGCGGGCAACTTTGCCTCGGAAATCATCAACCGCCTGCGATCGTTGTACAAGAAGGCCCCTCCCAAACGCGAGCTGGTCACGATCAATGCGGTGATCGGCGAAATGGTCCTTCTGCTGCGGGGCGAAGCCAACGAGTATGCTGTTTCGATTCGTACGGACCTCGCCGCCGATCTTCCCAAAATTACGGCGGACCGGGTGCAACTGCAGCAGGTACTGATGAACCTCATGCTCAATGGTATCGAGGCGATGAAAGAGACCGGCGGAGTGCTCACGGTCAAGACGGGACGAGACGAGGGCGGTCAAGTGCTGATCTCAGTCAGTGACACCGGAGTAGGATTGCCGGCCGAAAGAGCGGACGAGATCTTCAATGCCTTCTTCACCACGAAACCTCAAGGCAGCGGCATGGGGTTGGCGATCAGCCGTTCCATCGTGGAATCGCATGGTGGCAGGTTGTGGGCGACATCCCACGACGGACGTGGCGCGACGTTTCATTTCACTTTGCCAACCGCAATCGAGGAAGCGTCTGCGGCAATATGATCTGGAGTTGTTACGCACGCCATCCGGCGGGCGTGAGGTTTCTCCAGCGAACCCGACCGGAAGCTAGATCTCGACGGTCGTATTGCACGATGTGCAGAAATGCTTCGTTGGCCGGTGGACGTTTTGCTGGCACGAGCTAACGAGAGTGCTGAAACCAGCAGCGACCACTGTGCTTAGAACGTCACCGTCAAGGTTGCACCGACGCCGGGCTTCGAGCCCCCAAGTTGAGGAAAATCGTCGCATCCAGCTGGTAGGTAAGGCCGGTTCCGGTCGGTTTGCTGGCCAGTCCAGCGGCAATCTTTCTTGCCAGACCGGGATCGATCTGGGTCGAAAAGATGCCCCAGAGTGCACCAACCCGACCTATTTATGACCGCCGAACACGAGAATGGTGAACCGAGCACAATTGCATTCAACATGAGCAGATAACTCCGCCGCAATCTATCAAAGGAATCAATTTCTTAATGGCTTACAAGGTTTTAGCGAAGGACAGGCTCGAGATTCGCAACCGGACACACGCCGTCTCCTGTGCCATCAAGCAAGGATTGATCTAGGCGATTCCGCAGTTAACGGCGTTTCTTAGGGTGGCGGGGTTTGTCCGGCTGTTTCGAAGTCGTCTGGCGTGAATGGCCGCGGATTGTCGAGGCCATGATGAGCTAGTAGGGCACTCAACTCGTCGACCTCGTGGGCCAGATCCGACCGGCCCTGCTCGCGAAGGGCACCGGAGGCTCGGGCGAAATCCTCAGTTGACGGCTCGAGGAATGGTTGTGATTCCAACTGCTCCGAGAGCGGCGCCGCGCCACCGCCTACCTCAATGTGCGAGCTTGGTCCGCGTCCCTCAGGATCGATGCCGCCTTGACCAGATAGGAGTCGCGCCGGATCTATCGTCGGATTCCCCTGCGGCACTAATGAATCGAGATAAATCCGAGCAGTCGTCGGGTTCAGTGGTACGTAGCCATCTTCGATCAGGCGCGCGATGCTCTCAGCTGAGCCTGCCCCGCTCCGAGCGCGATCGCCCACGCGGCCAGACCCGACCTCGCCCCCCGGTCTGATGAACTGCGCGTAGGTGGGGTCCAAAATGAAAGCTTCCGAGTGATCAGGAAAGTGGAACTCGACGACCGTGAATTGGTGGCTCTGGCCAGTCATGCGACCTGCCACGCCGTTTACGCTGTATCTCCTGATCGAGGCCGGCACTCCGGTGCCTTCCAGTTGGGCCGCGATCGATAGCGCCGTGATATCGCGTGCCATCATGCACCGACCGGCCAGTCCGATACCGCTTAGCCCGCCTTGGCCAAGCTCACCGGACATGTAGCCCCGCGCGACCCCGACGGACTGCCTGATTACGATGAGAGCGTCGCGGGGCGTCCCGCTGCCGCTCCGGAGGCGAGAGCGCGCCGCAGCAGCCGCGGCTGGGTGCGGCAAGCCGTAGTCGACCTGCCCTCGAGCGGCGGCATTGATGCGTGCCTGCTGGTGCGGCGATGAGGCGCCTCCTGCCGCCGATTCCACCTCGGACAGCTCCGGCCTCGGCGCCTCGCCGTACGGCCGCCGGTCGGCATCGTGTTCGGAGAGACCGCGCTCAACAGCTCCTTCTATGTCGACGTCCGCCGGCAATGGCGGTTCGTTCGGACCGCCAAACGAAGTCCTCCTGCTGCCTGTAAGTGCAGGTGCCGACGACTGCGATGTGACGGATGTGGCACTGCTCGTCGGTGTGCCGACGGTCGTACCGGTCGTGGCAGCCTTGGGTCCGCTCCCCGGATTCGCGGGTGGCGATCCGCCTACGTCCGACAAGTCGAACTTGCCACCCACTCCAGACTCAGCCGGAGGAGCAGAGCCCCCTGACCGTGCGCCGCTGCCTGAAGCCGTGTCTGAGAAGTCAAAGCGCTCGTCCGTGGTCGGCGGCTTTGGCGCCCCTTCCGTGGACGAACCACCGGAGCGGCCCTCTAGATAGTTCTTGTTCGATTCCGCTAGATGCGGCCCGAGCGCTCCACCGGCTGTTCCGAACGCTCCCGCAATGACCGTGTCGCGCGCATCTTTG
Organism: uncultured Acidobacteriaceae bacterium; assembly: GCA_964609355.1. Taxonomy (GTDB): domain Bacteria; phylum Acidobacteriota; class Terriglobia; order Terriglobales; family Acidobacteriaceae; genus PALSA-350. The sequence continues at coordinate 5,298 of CAZSUK010000303.1, forward strand.
CCGGTCGCCAGTGCGCCAGCCGTGGCAGCCGTACCGCCGACGCCGGCGCCAGCGACCGTACTGACGACCTTGCTGCCTTTTGCGATCTTGGCCACCGCCTGCGAGCCGGCGCCACTAATCGTGCTGCTCGTGACGGTGGATATCGCTGCATCCTTCATTGACTCGCCTTGGATGCCGGCTGCCCCAACGTTCACCGGGGTGTTACCAACGACCTCCGCCGCGACGCTGCGTCCGACGTTGCCAAGAGTTGTCGCGGCCTTACCAACGCCGAATGCCTCCTTGGCGGCCGCGACCGCGCCTGGCGCCGCGCCGATAGCCAGGCCCGTACCTCCGCCAACTCGGCCGGCTTTCACCGCACCTCCCAGAGTTACCTCGCCTCCAGTAAGTTTCTCGCTCGCCGCGTAGCCGCCGACAGCACCAGCGGTTCCTGCAAATGTCGTCGCGCCCGCCACCTCCGCTGTGGCACGAAGGGCGCTAATGCCACGCGCCGTCCTGGCGGAGCCGATTAGGCTGCCTGCACCTGCCGTGGCAAGCAACGTTAAACCCTCTTTCAAGACCGTCAGACCCAGTACCCATCGCCCAGCACTGTTCATCAGCGCTGCTTCCCATTCGCCCACTTGGCGCGCGTAGCCCTCGGACCACACATCGAGGGCCACTGAGAGGTTAAACGCCCGAATTAGCTCGCCGCTGTTTGCCAGCCCTTTGATTTGGGCCTGGATGCTGCGGGCCTGTTCCTTCTTGCCGAACATCTCTAGCTCATCAAGGTCGTCGACGTCCGCGGCCCACTTGACCAACCCGTGGACAATCGGATGTTCCTTGCCCTTTTGCCGTCGCTCTTCGAACGCCTGGTAGGTGTCTTCCGCCCAACTCTCGGATTGAGCGGCGTACTTCTTGATCATCTGCGCCGCCTGAGTCTTCAGAGCGATCGCCTCGTCGTTTGAGACCGGCACAGTCATGCCATTTGGCAGGTGGAGCGCCGCCTGTGCCGTATTGTTCGGATCTGGGGCGATGCTCGCGATAACGGTCAGAACCTTCCGGAAGTCTTCATAGGTATTGCCGGTGGTTATCGGCTGAAGAGCGAGCGCGATATCGCGCTTGCGGACTTCTTCGTTTTCCTGCTCGCGTTGACCTTCGAGGGCTTGCTCCAGCGCGTTTTTGAAGTGTGTGACCTTGGCAATGTCTGATTTGCTCGGGCCAAGACGCAGAAACCGAACGATCGAATCCAACTCGGCGGCCATCTCGTCGCGAGTCATCTGGGTGATATCGAGCGACTCGGTTAGGCACCGTGGCTTGACGGCAACGACAGGAGTCGCGCGATGAGCCTTCACCGGAGCGCCAAGCTCTGTCTGGCGCTGGCGTAAGTCAGCAAGGCGGTTTTCGCGCTTGACTACATCCGGCGTGGATTGGTTCTGCTTGCCAATCCAGCGCTCGATCCTGTTGATCTCGTCGTCAACCTCTGACTTACTCATTTGTTCGACTGGCCGGTCGCTGATCGGTGCGGCATAAATGTCTGACTCGCCAGTCAGCAAGGTCAGCGGATCGATGGACTGGTTTGGCGCGCGCTGGATCAAGCCAGTGACCTCTTGGTTGCCCGCGGCACGCTGAAGAGCGAGGAGCTGGATCGAGGACCTGACCCCGCGCAGCCTTGAGGCCGCATCACCGACCAGATCGGATTGGGCAACCTTCGCGGGCTTGCGTCCTATCCGAGCAGTCGCCTCCGCCGACCCCTGTTGCATCACGTGCGCAAGTTCATGCGCGATCAATCGACGGCCCGAAGTCTGCGTGGGAGCATATTGGCCATTGGCAAAGACGATGTTATGACCAGTTGTGAAGGCGTCAGCGCCGATGGCCCGGGCCGCTGCATCCGCTGCACCCTCGGTGTGCACCCGGACCCGGGAGAAGTCAAAGCCAAAGCCGTCTTCCATATCGCGACGCAACCCATCGTCCAGCGGCCTGCCTGACGATCGAATCACGTCATGCACAATCGACGGAGCCTCGACAGGTGCAACATCTGCCGTCGCCCGGCGTAGGATCGTCTTGTTCCTTTCCGTCCCGCACGCGCATCGGCGAACCACTTCCGCAGATCCGGCCCTAGCCCCGGAAACAGACACCGATCGTTCCGCCAATACATGCTCGGCCATCTGGTCGGCTTCAGCCTCCAGCGGATCGGTCGTCGATCCAACCATCAGCTTGCGCTGTAACAGTAACTCGCCAGCACTACCGAACGAGGAACGCGCTCCTCCCGAATCGTTGGGTGGATTCGCCGGAATTCCCCACGGCGCCCACACACCCCCCCGCGCAAAATTGCGCTCCGGCTTTTCCGCGGCAGACATTCGCTCAGCAACAGCTTTTTGCGCCACGGCGTGGACTGATCGCGTTAAGGGACTCGCAGCGTGTTTCGAAACAGCCGTCGCGCGCGCGAAACTGCCAGACATAACACGCCCTCCCTGGAAGAACAATAGGGAAACGACGGCTATAAAGCTTACGGTGGACGTTTTGCTGGCACGAGCTAACGAGAGTGCCGAAACCAGCAGCGACCACTGTGCTTAGAAGTTCACCGTCAAAGTGGCACCCCCGCCGCCGCCTGGCTTCGAGCCCCCCAGGTTGAGGAGAATCGTCGCGTCCAGCTGGTAGGTGAGGCCGGTTCGGGTCGGTTTGCTGGCCAGTCCAGCGGCAATCTTTCTTGCCAGACCGGGATCAATCTGGGTCGAAAAGATGCCCCACAGTGCGCCAACCAGTTTACCCGGATCGATGGAATACTCCGACGGAGGTTGCCGGTAAATATGAAGTTCAGAATTTGGCCTTTCTTCAACGACTCCTGCAGCGCACTTGGAGGGTCGCCGGGCTTGGTGTCTTTCGATAGATCGGGAAACCCGATGCGCGCGCCGACACTTAACGATCCAAAGTCATGGAGGGAGATCCGTTCAGCCGCCTTCGGCGGTGTAGCGGGCGTACCGCTTCCGCCGCCCTGCGCAGTGGGAGAAAGGTTGGGACCAGGAGTGGCCGACGGGTATTTCCCAGCGAATAGGTTCCAGGCGAGAAGTACGACGGGGTCTGCGGAGGCGCGAGCAGAGACGGCGGAGACAACTGGAAACCCGACAGCAAAGACGGAGGCACGGGAACAGTCACCTGGTCGGTCTGGTTTTTTTTTGTATCGTTGTCGGTAGTCGTTCCCTGGGCGGCCGTGGTCGTGCTTTGCGGGACCGGATCTCGCTGGACGCTGAGCGCTGCCCGTGAAAGTCCATTTGCGGATCCGCGGCCCGACTGTTGCACCGTGTGGCTGAGTTCGTGGGCCAGCAAACGGCGGCCTTCTGTGGAGTGCGGGTTGTATTTGCCGGCAGCAAAGAAAATGTCCTGGCCGACGGTGTAAGCCTGCGCCTGAACGGATTGCGCGGCCTCGGCGGCTCGCCCGCCGGGATGGATACGTACGCCACCCAGGCCTGCGCCCATGCGAGGCTCCATCGAGCTACGGGTTTCCCAATCCAACTCGCGGCCGGGGGAGTTGAGCGCCTCATGGACTATTGGCGGCGTGCCCGCCGGCTGAACCTCATGGGAAGCGCTCGCCGCCGGTCGCGGGCCCGTTCCCGACCGGGCTGCCAGTCCACCGGTCGTAAAATGAGCCGCCATGGCATCTGCTTCTGATTCCAGCGGGCTGTCAACGGAACCCAGCTCCAACTTCGATGCCTGTGGCACCCGTGAATCCGCTTCGACAGGGATGGAAGATGGATACGTGGGTAGCAGATGAGCACGCTGCCCTGCCGTGCGCTGGCGATCAGCGATCGAGGGCTGCATAAGCGGCGCAGCAGTTCGCGCAAAAGTTCCTGGGTTGCGCAGAGAAGCGAGAGCAGAGTAGCTTACCATCTCATATCTCCTTGGGACCGCGGTCGATGGCCATAGGTCCGTTGGATAATCGACAACTAGTCCAGGTTAATTGGTAGGCAGAAGCGTTGCACGCGCTCCATAGAGTGCCTGATATCTCCGCAGGTGTTCGAGCCACGCAGCGCGTGTCGTGATGTCGAACCACTCAGGCAACCCTGCCGCCAAAGGATCTGGTGTCGACGGTGCGTGCAAAATGTCCGGTTCAGGGAAGAAATCAGGAGCGGTAATCACATCTGCGAGTTCGCCGTCTTGGAGTATCGTGTCCTTTGCAAGCTGGTCGATCTGGCTGCCCCGGAATGCGGGCAGCAGCTGTGGGTTGTCGAGCAATGCGGCTTCCTGCCCGGGCGTCAAGCCAACCTCCTGGGCGTACCGTGTGACGGCCTGATCCACATGAGTTTGGAGGCGCTGGCGCATCCATTCCAGCCGTTCGGCTTGTGGGGCTGAGTCTGGAGGCCGTGGCGGAGAGCCGGGCGGTGGAGACCACTCTTCGCGAGGTGTTAAGCCGGCCTCTAATCGGTCAGCGGCCAACTCGTCGGCCTCCCGAGTGTTGGCCGGTGTGTCGGCTTCGCTGCGGCCCGACTGCAGGGCGCGATCTTCGGGGTCGACCATCGGATCGGAGATCTCATCGGCTTCGCTCGACAGAGGCTCCTCGGTGCGCACTGGCGCAGTTTCTAATTCGCCCGCGAATTCATCGGTAGACGAGGCTTCGGGCCGACCGCTCGTTCGGCCCGGGCCGACCTCACTGGGCACAGACTCCGGGCGGTACTCGTAGCTGAAAGCATCACCTTCCCCGCCCGCATGCGCGGTGTGGCCAGGCTGCGGCGGCGGAGTAGCGGGTTTTTCGACGGGCGGCGCTTTCCTGGGCGGAGGGGCAGCAGGCTTCTCTGCCGCCGGAGTCTTTGCGGGTGTGCGCGGCTCCGGGGGATGCGGTGTCTGCGGCTCGGGCTTGGGACGCGGCGGCGGTGTCGGTTCTCCTTCGGAGAGTCTGGGCGCATGGGGCTCCTTTTTGGCGCCGGCAATGGCTTTGGCGGCAGCCGTGGCCTCCTGTGCTTCGGCATTTTCCGCCACGCCGAGGAGGTCGCGCAGGAAGGTGCGAAGCTGAGACACGAGCTCGCCGAACTCCTCGAGGACGGGCTCGAGCGGCTTGAGGAGGGCGCCAGCCAGCTTGCCGATCAGAGCTTCGCCCTTGGTGACCCACGAGCCGACAGTGGTGAGCAGCTCTCCCAGCTTGGCGACCAATGCGCCCAGCATCTCCGCCGCTTTGCCGAACCGGCCCAGCCATGCGCCCACCTCGCCCAGCTTCCCCGCGATCTGCACGATGGCATCGCCAATGCCCTCTGTAAAGACGAATAGAGCCACGTTGACGACGACCGTTCCAATGGCCTCGCCGGCGGTTTCGGCCAGCTCCGGGATGGGCTGGTTGGTTGCGGCAAGAAGCATGCCGGCGATCTTGTGGCCGCCACGCTCGGCGGCCGCGTTGGCCTCGGATTTGGCCTCCTCGAGGAGGTCCAGCAGGCCGGTGGCGGTTTCGACGGGATTCGAGAAGAGGCCTTTGAGAGCGTTGATTGCTTTGCCGCCTAGGCCGCGCATGGAATCGGCCAAGCCTTTGGCGTCCGCGACGATTTTGTCCCGGTTTTTCCAGGCGGTCGCCGCGGCATGACCGCCTATCTCCGCAAGGTGAACGGCAAGCTTGGCGAGGTCGAAGAGGCCAGTGACAGGGCTGAAGACCCCCTTGATCAGGCCCCACCAGTATTTGGGGAAGAAGAGAGCCAGCTCTTTGGGCGAGGTGACGAACTCCCTAAGGCGGCCCAAAACATTGCTGGCGGCTTCGCCGCCGTGTTCCTTGATCTCCGCGAAGAAGCCGTGCCAGGTGGCGTGGGCGAGGTTGTAAGCCGTGCCGCCTAAAGCGCGCGCGGGTAACGAGGCAACCTCGACGATACCTTCGGTGATCCAGCCCAAGTCTTTCGAGCCGGTGTCCTCGGGTTCGGCCTCCTGGCGTTGCACCATGGGTGCAGTCGCACCGCGCACAGGCGCCAGCGGGGTCTGGCCAGGGCCGCGCTGGGCGAGAGCTGGAGCCGTTCCCTGCTGGATTACGTGCGCCAGCTCGTGCGCCATGATGGTGCGGTAATTCACTCCTCCGGAAACGGCTCCGGATCCGAACACAATGCGCGAGCCCACGGTATAAGCACGCGCGTTGATGTTTGCTGCCGACGCCGCGGCCTGCTCACCGGTGTGGATGCGCACGCGCCCGAAGTCTCGCTGATAAGCAGCCTCGGCCCAGCTTCGTGTCTCGCTGTCGAGTTCCTGGCCTGGAGCGCGGAGGACCTGGTGAACGAGCGGCGGCGCTTCGGCCAAGGGGACATCGACGCGGCGCAATCGGCGGGCCGCACCGCCTAACTCAGGCCCCAGAATCGCCTTTGCCGCCGCGTCCGCCTCTTCTTCGAGCGAATCGTTGGTTGAACCAATCGCCAGTTTGCGCTGCAGCGGCAGAAGTGGTGAAGATGCCGGGTCCCGCCTGGAATCGGAGGCGTCCTCGCCCGATGCGTGAACCGGGATGGAGGCCGGCGCACCCGGAAGCACATAGGCGCCGGCGTGCCCATCCATCCTTTGCGCAGACACGGATGGAGATGGTTCCGCAACCTGCGCGGCAGCATTGGACTGTTTGCTTGTTCGCGCTGGTGCGCGAACCTGTGCCGGTGCTGCCATCGTCGAGTTTCCTCCGATTCGGTTGCGGTCTCAGAACCCCGCTGTCAGCTTGGCTCCCGCGCCCCACTTTTTTTCCGCCCGCCGAGGTCGCGCAGCATCGTTGCATCCAGTTGAAACTTGAGCGCACTGCAGCAGGACGCGCTTGAAATTCCTGCGTGGCATATCACACTTTCAAACTGCCCGAGTGCGCTACCACGCGATTGCAGTGGCGGAGAAAGGCCGGATCGATCTCTCCCACACGGCGCTCGAGCCGAGCGGTGACCTCGGGATGGGATTTGGTGTCACCCAGCAGGTGAGTGAAGCCGGCCTGCGCCGCAGTTTGCGGATTGAATGCCGCATCCATAGTAGGAAACAGGTAGCGGATGGTGATGCCGCGGAACGGAGACTGGGGATGGTGACGGTGATAGTCCACGCAAGCTGCAAGCCAGAACTGCTCGATCAGCATGTTGAATTCGTCTTTGTGAGGCAGCTCGGACCATAGCGCGGCATGCGCCGGATTGGTGACCATGCGGATGGCGGTATCGGCGTAATAACGAAGGAAGTCGACGCGATTGCCTCCCATGATTCCGCAGCTTTCCTCGCGAAACGAATTCGCATCACGGGAGGAAGCCCACTCCCATTCGGCGGGCAGGCTAACTCCATGACGCTGAAAGAGCACCTCCATCTGCCTCGGGTCGCAGCCCCCATGGCCAAACGCGTGGTGCTCAGGACACTGTGCAAAGACGGGCGCGGACCTGAGCGGCAGAGGCAGCGGCCTCCAAAGAAAAACGTCGGTGTCGAGATGAACGAAAGGGCGGTCCTGAAGGCTGTAGGCCACCAGCTTGCCAAGCGCCCACCAGCCCGGATCTACGCCACGAAGGCGGTCGAGCTCAGTGGAAACCTCGGTGAATTCGAGGCCCAGCCGGTTTACGAGAAGTGCTTTGCCCTCGGAATCGGTGACCAGCATCGTCTCGGGGAAGTGCTTTCGGGCCAGCCGCAGGGAGAGGCCCCAAGCCAGCATGTGGTGCCTGGGCTCGCGCCAGACGCGGCCTTTGTGCCCCGCATACGGCTTGCTCCAGAACGACCAGACGGCTCTCATGCTGTCTCGTTGCTCATTTGAGATCCGGCGGCGTGAACGGCGATTTTATCGGTGTCACACGGAGGATCGTAGGCTGGCTGCCGGTGACGATCAATTGTGGTTGCGTTCCTCCGAAGGGTAGGGAGTAAAACAGACCGGCAACCGATACATTCAGTCCTACCGTATCCACGTTGGGGGCGCCCGAGGGGTTCATACCGGGGTTTCCCACGATATTGATCGGCACGGTCACCGTGAGCTGCCCGGGATTCACAGCCGCCGATCCCGCGATCGTCACGATGCTTCCCACAGCGGTAGTGGCGCCGATATTAACTAGCGACAGCGAAAGGGTTGTCGCCGCCACCGGGGCATAAGTAAAGGTGATTACAGCATTCACCGCGGTGACAGGGACTGCGGGGCTGCTTCCCGTTACCTCGAAGCTGAGGCTGCCCCTCTGGCCAACGAAGAAGTCACTCTCGAGGACGGTCACGTTATTGCTTCCCACAACACTCGTCCCGTTCATCAGTTGAATCACGACGTTGGCAATCACAATCGACGGCGCGAGATAGAACCAGCTTTCAAAATCGTAGGCTTTGAGCGAGTTCCCGCTGGGCAAAGACAAGCTTACGCATGGGCTTCCATCCGCGGTGCGCGTTCCGGTCTGTCCAAAGCTCGAGCCGTCGAGATAGATAGCTCCGTTGGGACCGGTTCCATAAACGCCTTCCCCTGGAAGCCGTACGCGCACGCGCGCAAACCCCACGGGAGCGGTCGAATTGAGGACCGTGTTCAAGGTGTAGTAGAGGTAGTAGTCTTCGTTGATCACAAAGCCAATCCCAAACTGGACAGTCTCTTTGGGGGTTGTCCAGTTGACTTGGTTTCCTGAGACGATGATCCCCAGCGGCGGATCGAGCGGCATTACGGTACGCATAAACACGTCGGTGCCGGGCGGATAGTTGCCCTTAGGCGCAAATCCCGAACTGCCTTCGAAGCCCGCAAGCGGGTTGGGGTTATTCGGGACCTCAAGGGTCACCTGGAAGTTGCCGCCGCCCCACGGGCAGGTGGGCGGATTGTCGAAAACCACGAACAGCCCCTGCTGCACGAGTGTGTCCACGGTCATCACGTCATCGTTCGACCAACTGACACTCTGGACGTGGAGGGCCGCCGGAGCCTGTTCCAGTGCAACCGCTGTCAGCGGCGGAAACTGGAGCCGGCAGTCGTCCACGATGAACTGGCTGGTGTTCGAGCCGCCGGTATTGGGTGTCGTGTTCAAGTGAACGCAAGCGAGCGGCGCGCAGTAGACCGGAATAAATCTGGCCGGCTGGAAGAAGTTCGGGGCCCCCGGGGCAGGCCAGTCGATACTGCCGTTGGCGGTGCGCGCCGGAATCGTCCAGTAGTCGCCAGTCTGGTACTGGCCCTCGGTGAAGGTGACTTCGATTCCGTTTTCGAGTTGAATCGCAGTGGAAGAGAGAGCAACGCCCTGCGCCGTGGCGCCAGCCCCGGCCTGGTCCCAGCGCCGCATGCGAGGGTTCAGCGCAATATTGATCCCGGTAACCGGTGCGTTCAGCGTGACCTGCAGGGGGCCGGGACCGAGGGATTGAATCTGGTAGAGCTCGCCGGGCTGATTAGGTGGCTGGCTGAAGAGACAAGAATCGTCGCTCAGCTCCACCCACTGTCCCGCCTGAAAGCCCAGATTGACATCCGGTCCCAGGTTGGAGGCGGTCACCACCGGACCGCTGAGGGCCGTGACTTGCGTGACGACCGACCCGTTTTCGCGCGACCACTTGAGCGTGGCGGCTTCAAGCGTGCCACCGGTGTGAATCTCCACACGGTAAAGCTGATTTTCAAGGCCCTGATAGCCGGCCGAGACGATCGGCTGGCAGCCGCATTCATTGTTGCCCTGTCCGGTGTCAGCGCTCATGGAGCCGGTGCGCGGCAACGGGGACACCCCATAGAGCGACTGGCAGCACGCGGTGAGCTGACTGATCGGGTTTGTGGAGGAGACAGCAGTGCTTTCGAGCTGAGTGCTCGCGGAGGCGGACGCCACCGCAGCCGTTTGAACCTGACTGGCCGGGCTTGTGGACGCGACGGCCTTTTGGACAAGACTGGCCTGGCTTGTGGATGCAGCCTTTTTGACCCGCACCGACCGGCCGGTCTTCGCGACGGAATCCACGACCGGCGGATCCAGTGTCGGCGGGGCGGGGGTTGGCGCCGAGGCGGGGGGTGGCGCCGCGGTGCTAAGCGATCCAACCACGCGCCAGACGGTTTGCAGCCGAACCGTGGTGTCGGCCTGGCCGAGTGCCGGCTCAACCAGTTCCGGGTCATCGAGCCAGGTTACGAGCCGCTGCCATACCTCAAGCGACAGGTGTGCAGTGACCAGGCCGCTGCCGTTAAGAACCGCATCCAGCAGCCCCTGCGAACTGTAGGTCGGCTGAATAAGAAACGGCTGGCTGTCGTACTGCACCTCAGACCTTGTCTCAACCTGCAGGCCCTCGACGTAATACCGGCCGGGCCCGATTAGAATTTCGCTGCCTGGCACCGTGATCGCAAAACCGGCGTCGCCCATGGGGCCGCCATAAGGGCCAATTACGTCGACGTTGGTGGTGTCGCGCAGATGAGCGTCGATCGCGCTTCGCTCATTGTCGTCCGCATCCAGCGCCACGCGGCCCTGTTGATCCAGCACCATGGAGTAATGCTTGGCCGGATTGAATCGAATTCTGCTGAAATCGCCTCTCATATTGCCCTGCCTGTCTTCCCAGGTTGGAACTTCGATGCCGCTTCCGTGACCCGCAACAATCAATCAATCTGCAAGCGTTTACCTCTTCTAAAGCAATTCGACGCCGATGCCGGCCGGCGTTTCGTCCACCGCTTCGCCGCCGGTGCACCGTCGCTTCCGGCGGGCATAACCGTAGGCTTCCATCTCTCGCATCGGTTCCTCGCACGGGCGCGAAGGAATAAGAAACACTCCGCGCTCCAAATTGGCCGGAAGGTATTCGGCAGACCGAATCTGGATATTTGCAACTGCCTCGGTTTCCTGAATCTGGTAAAAGACGCCCATCTGCGAGCCATTATCCGCGCCATTCCACACCGCCATCGGCACATCGCCGCTCAAGAGGCAATAACCCGGTTCTCCGAAGCGCAAGGTAATGAATTTGGGTTCGAGCGCCGGCTGGCTAGACGCGTTCGGGGGCAAACACTCGTATTGCCTCGGAGTAATGGAGCTGGCCGGCAGCCAGCAGAAGCGCACGCAGCCAACTTGTACGCGCTGTGCCCACACTGGCGCCTTCCAAGGATCACGCTTGCCGAGCTTGGCCCAGAAAATGGTGTTGGAAGCCAGACGGATGGCCTGCGCCCACACCCGTCCGATGACCGTTGATTCCTCAATGTGCAATGTCGCGCCGGGAGTGGCCAGATCCGCTCCGGCGATGGCCGGGCAATAGGGCGAACCCGCATCCACGATGCTCGCGCAGATGCGCGTGGTGCAGGTTGAAGGCAGTGCGACCGGCCCTGTGATGACACGAGTGAGACAAAGCGTGATGCCGGAAGCCGAGCCGGTTACGCTTGGTTCGCCGGGCTGGGCTGCGTCGCCGGTGGGAGTGAGCGAGATGCCTGGCGCCAGCGTGGAATCGCTGACCTGCACGCAAGCCTCGTCGCCGGTGAGAAGCAGTTGCCCGCTCAACCGGATGCCGCTGATCAGCACTCCGCCGATGGGCAGCGCAATTCCGTCGGGACCGAGCGGTGTGGGCGGCGCCACGATTTCAATGTTGCCGCGTACTGTGACGCAAGAGTTGCTCCATTCCGGCACGCCTGCTGCCGATACATCCGCGGCGGCGATAAGCAACTGACTCTCAGCCGGAATCTGTATTGCATTGGCGCCGGTTAGATTGATCTCGTAAACCTCGAAGTCAGGCAGCACGATGGTTCCCGCGGAGCCCGGTGGTAGTTGGTTCCATGCCGCTACAGCGGACTCCAGCGTCGGATAAGCCGGGGAGCCGACGACGGCTGAAAACGGCGCGCTGCTGTTGACAAAATCTACCCCTGCCTGCGTTCCCGGTGGCGTGATGTAATCCGTGCGGTCATACGGCCCGCCGCCCATCTCCGCTGCCGCGCCGTAGTTATAGTTGACGCGCAGGTCGCCGGGCAGCTTCAGATCGGTCGCGTACTGAATGCGCCCCAACTTCGGATCAATGGCGATCAGGCCCGCCGGCACGGTGCATATCGCTCCATCGGGCAGCTCCGCCAGGTTGGCGCCGACGATCTGGCTGACCGGAACCGGGTTGCCGTCGGCAATCAGCTCCATGCTGCCGGGATAAAAACTGCCAGGCCGTGCGCCAAAGCGGCGCAAAGAGATTGGTTCCGGCACATCTTTTTCCTTAACCAGCCACGCGAATGGCAGCGGCTCGTCGGGTACGGTCTGAAAGAGCGGAACGGGATTGCCGAGCGAACTGAAGAAATAGCCACCGCCTCCCAGGGAGAAGGCCGGCGCATTGGCGACTGGCAAGCTCTGCCAGCGCCACATCCACACGGCAACTTCGGGAATATTGAAGCGACCAGGTCCGTGCAGCGCAATATCGAGCGGCGCTGCATCCGGCGCCTGCACCACACGGCTGCGTGGAGTAATATTGCGCACGTCAAGGGTGCGATTGAGGCGCGTGAACGGCCCGTTCTGGTCTTCCCAATCGCGGCCGCGGCGCAGATCTGCGGTGGCGTTGTGCCTGGGGCGCACATCGCGAAGGCTGAGCGTTGTTATCAGGCGGCGAAACTCCTCAACTGCCATCGTGTTGCGGCTGGAGACGTCGTGCGTGATCTGCTCCAACGCCACCAGCGTGCCTTTGCGCCGCCGGTAGCCGATGGTATTGGCCACTTCAGCGCGGCTGTCCGGGCTGGCCAAGGCGGCGGTGTAGACCGTCTCATAGCCGAGGAGCTGGCCGATGTAGGGAATCACCCACGGCGCGCAGGTCTCGATGAACTGATCGTTGTAGAGCTGCCAGACGTTCTGTTTGACGATGCCGTACTGACTCTCCAGCACTTCGAAGAGCGCTTGGAGCGGTCCTCCCTGCAAGGCATCGCGAGTGCGGAAGACCGCGGGCAGAAGAGAGTAGATTGGCGAGGGCGTTGCGCTCATAGCCACACCACCACGTTGCCCTGAGAGGCGGGATCCAACAACAAGACCTGGGCGCCGCTGGGTTGGTTGGAATTGGAGCTGCTGGCGGGAATGGGACCACTCGCGCAGAGAAGATTGGTCACTGATCCCGACGCCCCGCTTAAGTTGAAGCCGGTCAGATTGACGGCCGTAACGCCGGGAACGTTCTGCGCAATCTGAACTACCAGGCTGGCCGCCACGCTCTGCCCCGGCGCAAGCTGGCCAAAGGCGAAAGCCGCGGAGAGGCTCTGCCACACTTGCGGAACCACAATAGCCGGATCGTATGTGGGCGAGTCAACCAGGATCTGCATCCCGATTTCAAAGAGCGCCGGCACATAAGAGACCGCCAGCATCGGCATATTGGGCAGGCCGTAAGTTTGGTACGCCTTCATCAGGTTCACCACTACCTGATCGCTGGCATCGAGTTGTGTTCCGCCCTCGCCGGCCAGCGTGAGGAAGATCCCGCGCGTATTGCCGAACCACGTCCAGGTGGCCAGCGCCATCGAGATGCCGGCAAAGCCCAGCGCGAAGTTCTGGTAGTCCTCAAGGGAAACGACGCGGCCCAGGGTCAGCGTGGGCAGAGGCGCGGACTGCTGAGCTTCGGAAGCGGTCGCGGGATCGGCGCCGCCGGTGGCCGGGCCGGGATTGGTTACAGTTTGCAGTCCCTGAGGACGATCGAGCGGCTGAGTCAGTTGCCCAGCGGCCACCATGCCCGCAACACCGATGCCCTTGCGATAGCGCGCCTGAACATTGGAGACTCCGGTTGGCGTGCGCGAGCCTTCCACGCCGTTGCCGAAAAGCACCGACGGCCCGCCCGTCGAATTGGACAGAGTCATATAGGCGCGGTCGCTGGGCGCAGAGGAGAGGAAGTTCGGAACCTCGTTCCAGAGCAGGTTGTTCACGCGCACTTGCAGCGTGGATTGCACGCCGCTGGGCGTGGAGGCGGAGGTGTATGTGAGTGGCGACTGCTTGAGTTGGAACTCAAGCGCCGGATTGGTAGCGTCGCCCGATCCCAGAATCTCCATCATCGTTTCGCCGTGCGTGGCTTCAACGGCATTGGCGTTCACCTTGAGGGTTGGTGTGTCGTAGATGCGTTGAAGCGGTGCAGCCAGCACCAGCGAGGTGGTGGCAGCTATGGTTGTAGTAGAGGTGGCTCCATTGACGGTTGCGCTCGAGACCAGCGCCGCCTCGCCGGCTACAGGATCGCCTGTAGCCGAGGGTTGCAACTGGAACGAACCACTCGGCACAGACAACGTTCCCGCCTGTCCCGCCGCTGTTAGCACGGTCCACAGCAGGTTGCCGCTGATGCTGGGGTCGGCGATGGGCGGAAAGGCATCCACTAGAAAGGGCTGATTGATGCTGGCCGCCAGAGCGCCGATCGCGCCCGCCGGTGTGAACCCTCCATTCGCCTCGTTGAGAGTGGTCGTGGAAACAATCCGCACCCGTTTGCCGCTGACGCCGATCGGCGAATTGTCCGCGATGGTTTGCAAGCCGGACAAATTAATCGATCCAAGGTAGGTGGGGATAATCATTCCCGTCAGCAGCGGATAGCGATAAGCGCTGCTCAGGGTCGCAGCGGTCAAGGGCAGGTTGGCAAACGTAAGCAACTGGCTGCCCACATAGGCCGTTGTCGATCGCGTCTCCTGCACGAATTCCCATAGCAGCTCGTTCAAATTAAGCCAGGGGTCACCGGCCAGAACCTTGCCACTGGCAAGAACCAGTTGTGTGGTCTTGGCGGAGAGCGCATATAGCGCCGGATTCGACTCCGACGCGCCCTGAATCTGGAAGAACGAAGTGTAGAGCAAGCCCGCAGTGGGCTGTGGTCCGGTCAGCACCATCCATTGCGATTGATTCGCAGGCGCGTTAGCGCCGGACGCAGCGGGGTTAAGGCCGGGGTATGAGTTATCCAGATTGATGGTGTTGCTATAGTCCGTGTACTGCCATGACCAATCGGAGCCTGAGCCGTTGCCTGGAATTGTGCCAAGTGTGGTTGACGTGAACAGGCCTGGCGACGGAGCATTTGCGCCGTAGAGCGCGGCCTTGGTGCGAAAGACGTAAAGGCAGACTGCCGGGCTCAAGCTTGTCAGCGCGGAGGGCAGGGGCTGATCCCAGGCGATGAGCGTGTTTCCGCCGACCGGATCGACGGTCACCGAGGTGACATTGACGACCGCAGCCGCACCTGAGGGAGCAGGGAAGCCATTGGGCGCGCTGACGAAGAGCAGCAAGTTGCCGGCCTGAATATTGTTCGCCGTACCTGCAATCCATGTGGAGACGTCGTTGCCATTCAGTTGCCAGGGTTGCGAGGTGGCCGCGGGAATGGCGTTGCCGGCGATGGTGGCGGTTAGCGCTGAGGAGGTCTCGAAGACCTGCGACGACTGGCCCGGACCGGGCACGCTTTGCACCCGGGTTCCGGCGGGGATGGGAACAATGGCCGGCGAGCCGGGTGCGGTGGCCAGCGAAAAAGCCAGCACAGTGGAAGCGCTCACGCCGGGCGAAGGCCTGTACCCGACCAGCCGCGCCAGCTCGAAGACACTCCGGCTTTCAATCGTCGTGCCCAGATAAGCTTCGTTGGCCAGCCGCTCGGTGTAGAAAGTGAGAATGTCGAGCACCTCCGACCAGGCGTCGATCAGGGCGATGGAAAAGTCGCCATTGTCGCGGGTGCGCAGGCCGGCAAGCGCCGGGTAGCTCGACGAGGAGAGCGCGGCCTCCATCGACGCAAGAAAGGTCGGATAGGTTCCCACGCGATAAACGATCGCCGGCAGAGAGGCGCGATTCACCACCACCTGCGGCGTCTCCTGCGTCACACCGGTGCAGCATCCGCAGAGTTGGGCCCCCGTGCTTTGGCATCCGCAACTCATTTGCCACCATCCATCGTGAGTGTCAACATGCCGCGATCCGCGTGGTCAGGATCGTTGTTGCAGCACGGAATCTCCGTCGCTCCCATCAACAACTGCGTGGGTGGCATGGTGTTGACCGGCGTGGGCTGGGTCATGCGCTCAAACGTCAGAAGAGTCACCGCCATAACCCCTGTCACCGACTGCGCGGCGGCAACAATCGGGCTGGCGTACACGGTTTGGCCAAACTGGAAGTTGGCCGCATTGAGCAAGCCCGGTGTCCCCGTGCAGGAGTTGCCCGTAACCAGCGCCTGCCACACCGCCGCATAGACATCGCCCTGGAAGAAGCTGGGCGCGACACAAATCTCAAGATCGATATTTAGACCGACAAAGATGGCCTGCTCGGCCACCACGTCGGTGCCCATCATGCGCAGCAAATTCAGGCTTGTCGTCACCTCCGATTGCAGCCCGGTTGTCCACGTTCCAACCGGATCGATGCTCACAAAGGCCGAGTACCACGATCCTGTCCATCGAATTGTCCCTTGCGCCTGGCTCACGCCATTGAGACCGGCCGCCATGGCGCCATAGTCGGCCGCGATGACGCAGCGCATTTGGCTCTGGAAGGCGAAGGGCGCAACCTGCACGATATGCTGCATCGTCTCCGGATCAACGCCGCCGGCGGCAGGCAGCGGATTGCGCACCTTGGTAATGCCCGCGCTGCCTGGCATGAGGATGTGAGCCAGAGTGTCGCGGCCCAGATTGCCCGACGCTCCATTGCCGGTACGATAGGTTGCACTGAAGGCAACGCCGGTTTTCGGCGCTTCGCCATACGTGCCATCGCCAAAACGCAAATGGGCGTTTCCATCCCACTCAATCTCAGGTACAAAACCTGCATATCCGCCGTCCTTGCTCAGCAGGTCTTCCGTCGGATGCCAGGTTTGGCCGTCGTCGCTGCATACAGTGATCTGCGGGGTTGCTGTGGAGGTGTCGGGGGAAAGAAAGCTCGAAGCGGAAGGCATCTGCGCCGCCGGCACATTGGTGTCGTAGCTTACCGCAAACGTCAAAGGCTGATTGGCGAGCACTGGTTCGAAGTACGGGCGCGGGACCAGTGCCCCGGGAGTGGTTGAGCAATTGCAGCCCACACCGGCAACGGGTGCGGGAGGCATAGGCGGAACTGCACCCAGGGACTCGTTCACTGTCCACACACCTTGATCGGCTGCAACCACGTTGCCCAGGGCCACCGAGACGCCGGGGATGGGAACTCCCGCGCTGGTCACCGACGAGATGCAAAGTGGAAACGGCAACGCATCCTCGCTGTCCCACGCGATGTTGGTCAGCAGAACGCCGGGATTGACGGGATCGACCAAAGGATTCCCGGAATTGTCGGTGGTCGATGCATAGGTGAGCCGCACCGGCCAGCGATGCGTAGGATCGGCATCGGCCGCGTTGCCTGTGAGAGGCCCCATCACTTCCTGGAAGATGAGCACCTGCCCCACTTGGAGGCTCGAATACGCGCCACTGGGGAAGACGCCTGTGAGCGTGGCCTGCGTTGCCCCCACAGGCAGGCAGCATGCTCCATCGCCCCAGGTGTAGAAATCCATCTGGTTCTGCTCCACAAAAAGAATGATGTCTTGCATGCTCTCGAACACCGGGCCGGCGCTCGCGGCCAGGAGCGACGCCGCAAAGATTTGTTCATTGGGATCAACCGCGGCCGCGACGCCCGGCACCAGAGGATAGAACTGTGTTCCAGCGGGAACGGTGATGTTGGGAAGGTTCACCGAAATGCTGATCCACGCCCTTGCGTTGGCCCCTTCGCTCACCTGGTAGTCGACCAGCCGCGCGTGACGGCGCAGGGAAATGCGGCTGCGCGCAGTGCCGATGTAAGCTTCGGTGTTTACTGCGTCCTGCAGGTAGCTGATGCGGTCCGCCGAATAGGCGAGCGCCTCCACCAGCGTGATGCCGGGGTCGGCCTCATGCGTTTCGGTCCAACTGGGAACC
>CAZSUK010000304.1:0-9507 GCA_964609355.1 uncultured Acidobacteriaceae bacterium
GAAGAACTGGTTCCTGAGAGCTGGCGCCTGCAGATGACGGGAGTCGCGAACGCGAAAAGCTTTCCCCAGTATGTAGCCGACGTCACGGCCTGGGAATACCAGTACACCACGGCGAAAACAAAAGAAGATCAGGGGCACGACACGAAGGTAGCTCCGAGCGCGGACACGGCGGAGAAGATGGCGCCCGAATCCATGGTTGCCGGGCAAAAAGTTTTTCAGGAGCGCGCTGGGCGTATGCCTCGCGGACGCGAGGAAGCAGGAGTGAGCCGGTCCACGCTGGCTCCGGGCACACCGGGCCTGCTACTGGCGATGGACGATATTCTGAAGCTTCCAAAACACGAGCTGGTCACGCAGTTCAAGTGCATCGAAGGCTGGAGCCAGATCGTGCACTGGGGCGGAGTGCGCATGGCCGACCTGATCGCGGCTTACCCGCCTGAAAAACGGCCTGACGGCAGCCTGCCACGCTACGTGTACATGGAGACGCCTAACGGCGACTACTATGTCGGTTACGATATGCACGTCTGCCTGCATCCGCAAACGCTGCTGGTAACGGAGATGAGCGGCGCCCCGCTGACGCAGTTTCATGGGGCCCCCCTGCGTCTGCACGCGCCAACCAAGTACGGCTATAAGCAAATCAAGCGCATCGGGCTGATCGCCTACAGCGATCAGCAACCCGACGATTACTGGACCAAACTCGGTTACGATTGGTACGCCGGACTCTGACCGCGGTCCCAGGACGCATCTAGCCTGATTGAGGTGTTGGTTTCGAAGCCGACTTTTCGAGCTCCTCGAGCACCAGGGCTGCGGCGTGAGAGACGCTGCCTGCACCCAAGGTTAGGACGACATCACCGTCTGCGGCCTGGGCAACAGCCCGATGGACTGCTTCTTCAAAAGATGAGGCGTACTGTACTTCCTTGCGCCCGATGGCACGGACCAGGGTGGGTGCGTCTACGCCGGCAATGGGATCTTCGCTGGCAGCATAGATGTCCAGCACCTGGACCGTGTCGGCTTCGTCGAAAGCAGTCGCGAATTCCGACATCAGATCGCGGGTGCGAGTGAAGCGGTGGGGCTGAAAAATCACGTGTACATGGGCATACCCCGATTCCTTTGCTGCACTCAGCGTGGCACGGATTTCCGTGGGGTGATGGCCATAATCGTCGACCACGTTCACGCCGCGAGCGCACCCCTTTAACTGAAAACGCCGGTCTACTCCGCGAAAGCCCCGCAGTCCCTGCGCGATGTCTTCGCAGGACACTTCGAGCTGCGTGGCAATAGCCACCGCGGCAGTGGCATTCAGTACGTTGTGCCTGCCGGGTACGTTCAGAGAAAAAGGACCGAGCACCAGGCCGCCGGCAGCCACCTCAAAACGGGATCGAACCCCCTCTGCAGGCGGCAGCATGCGCACGACGTAGTCGGCATGCGAAGACATTCCATAGGTGAACAGCCTGCGCCGCACCCGCGGCAGAATCCCGGCAAGCTGGGGGTTGTCGATGCAGGCAGTGCAGGCGCCATAAAACGGAACCCGCTCCATAAATTCCAGGAAGGCCGCCTCCACATCCTCGATATCGCGGTAGCAATCCATGTGTTCGCGATCGAGATTGGTCACCACGGAGAGGATGGGGGAAAGCTTAAGGAAGGAGCGGTCACTCTCGTCAGCCTCGGCCACCAGGTATTGCGATTTCCCCAGACGCGCGTTGGAGCCGAGAGCGTCCACCCGGCCACCGACCACCACGGTCGGGTCAAGATTGCCGGCAGCCAGAACGGTAGCAATCATGGATGTAGTGGTGGTCTTGCCGTGCATGCCGGCTACCGCAATGCCGTACTTGAGCCGCATGAGCTCGGCCAGCATCTCGGCGCGCTGGATGACTGGGATCTTGCGTTCCCGCGCTTCCACCACTTCGGGGTTCTGTTCGTTGACCGCGGAGCTGGTAACCACCACTCCGGAGCCAACGGCGTTGGCGGCCGCGTGGCCCTCGAATACAGTAGCGCCGAGCGAGACCAGCCGGTCGGTAATGCTTGAGCGGCGCAGGTCGGAGCCAGAAACGGAGTAGCCGAGGGTTAGCAGAATTTCGGCGATGCCGCTCATGCCGATGCCCCCAATTCCAATGAAATGAACGCGTTGAGCTTTGGCAAACATGGCGGGCGCGGGCAGGGCGGTGAGAGTCACTGCCACCTACTCTAGCAGCCGGGAGGAACTGCTTCCCCTTTCGGGGGTACCGCATCTAATATATGGGTCAAGAAGAGCAATTGCGCTGCCATTACCCTGGTGTACGCGCAACTTTTTCGAAGAAACGTTGTTTTAGGTAGTAGGCACTCGAAGATAACCAAGAGTGCAGGAAGTTCGCCAAAGCGGTTGGTTACGCAATGCATGATGCCTTGGCGCGGAGGTCCAAAATGAAAGGTCTCAGATATTTTCTGCTGCTTGGCGCCCTCATGGTTCCCTTAGCCTTGATGTCTACTCCGGCCGCGAACGCTCAAATCGGAGTCGGTATCGGAGTCGGCGGCGGCTACGGATATGGCGATTATGGTTACGGGTATCCCGCTCCGGTTTGTTCCTGGGGCTACTACAACTATTATCCTTACGCCTGCGCGCCCTATGGCTACTACGGACCGAGCTGGTTCGTCGGCGGCGTCTTCATCGGCGCGGGTCCCTGGTATCGCGGATATTGGGGTCGAGGTGGATATTATGGCCGCGGTGGGTACTACGGTCGCGGCGGATACTACGGCGGAGTAGGCTATCGCGGTGGGTATGGATATCGCGGCGGCGTTGGCTATGCCCGGACTGGAGCTGGCTATAACCATGGTCCTGCCGGTTACGCCGGTGCCGGACACGCCTTCGCGGGCGGCGCGGCAGGTGGCTATCACGGCGGTGGCGCGGTTGGCGGTGGTTACCACGGTGGGGGCGGCATGGCCGGCGGCGGCGGATTCCACGGCGGTGGTGGTGGGTTCGGTGGCGGTGGCCACGGTGGTGGCGGCGGCGGACACCGGTAAACACCAATCAGCAAATGAACGACGAAACGGCTGGCGACTTCGCCAGCCGTTTCCTTTTGTGCCTTACTTCTTCCTACTTGGTTGCGTTGAGATAAGTGTTCACGTTGGGAGTGCCCCAGCCGGTTACATTGTCCCAACCCTTGGTAACCGTCAGCGAGGTATCCAAACCGAAGGCGATGGCAACGTCTGTATCGTCGCCTTCATTGATTACGGCACTGGTGAAGCCGGTACTAGTGTAGGTCTGGCCGGCAAACAGGCTGGCTGCCGAGTAAAAGGTAGCCCCAGTACTGTCGTATATAGTCCCGGTCACGTTGGTGGGGCTGGAAAGAGGTAAAACGTCTACCAGTTCTCCCGGCTTCAATCCGGCGATGTATGGTGCCGCCTGTCCCAGCGAATGGCCGGCGTGTTGGTTGGCAATAGCCCACATTGCGGTAAAGATCGGACTTGCAAGGCTTGTCCCTCCCCACCCAGCCTGGACGCCCTGGACGCCTTGTGAAGTTAGGACAATAGGAACGCCGGTATAAGGATCGGCCAACGCGGAGACGTCGGGCACTTGCCGGCCAGTACCAGGAAGACTCTTTTGCCAGGAAGGTTTGGCAAAGTAAACGCTCTCTCCTCCCCCGGCCCCCCCGAAAAAGGGCTGCGCCAACGGTGGATCGAGAACACCCTGCTCATTGAGCGTGACAAAAGAGCCGCCCCACCCCAGCGTCTCGTAGCCGGACCCGTTGACCTTGTTGAGGATGGATGTGCCACCCACAGCGGTCACGTAGGGCGAGTTGGAGGGTACTCCAGGTGCTCCGATTGGGGTGCCCAGGCCGCCGTCTCCACCGTCACCGCTGGAAAACTGGAACGAGATTCCCTTGGCCGCGGCCACTTCCAGCACTTGACTATAGGCCTCCTCCTCCAGCGGACCAGCAACGAGATCCGTGTCTTCTTCCCAGCTGTCGTTGATGGTGTAACCGAGCTTATTTTTAGTGATATAGCTGATCGCATCGATAAAACTGAAACTGTCCTGACCTGCCGCCGCGACGACAAGGATCTTCGCCCCCGGCGCAATGGCGTGAGCCCACTGAACATCGAGCGCAATCTCTACATCCCACCCTGTCAGCGCGGCCGCGTTCGGACTCAAGGGCGGACCCTGGGGATAGATGATCTTGAAATTGGAAGACGTGAACTGGGGCAAGCCGGTTAGCTGGTTGAATGCATTGGCGTCAGACTCGATGGTGGCATCCCCATAGGCCTCGAGCAGCACGATGGTTTGTCCGGTTCCGTCGAATCCCGCTTTGTAGGCAGTGGGCAGGCCATACAGTGACTGCAGCTGTGCCGGAGTGTAGTCGGGAATCACAGTAGCGGTTTGATTGTAGACGTTCCCGTAATAAACACCCACCGGCAGCGACACACCCGGGGTGGTGAAAACAAAGGACGATGGTGGGGAGAGAATCTTATCGGTGATGATGGAACTCAGCCCCCCGGACGCCTGCACCTTGCTCAGAGGGATCGTTGGCGGAGCTTGTTTCGTCTTGATATTGATTGCGCGGCGTAAGCGCGGCTGAGCCTGATGGCTCTCAAGGCCGGCAACTCCCGCCACGTAGTCCCCGGCAGCCCCGGACAACCGTGCATTCACTACATTGGCGCGGAAGACCTTACCATTACGCTGAAATTCGTGAAGTTGGGTGTTGAACGCGCTTTCAACGTTTGCCGCAGTTCCGCGGGCACTGATCGTATTTTCATCCGCGGAGAGAATTTCGAGACCGTGGCTTTCAAGTTCTTTGCGCACGGCGTCAGATTGCTCTTTTGTGGGTGCGTATTTCGCCAGATCTTCCTCCGTCATCCACTTGTGAAAAGTGGGAGACGCGGGATCATACAGCGCGGCCACTGCCTGGTCGAAGGCAGCTTTGTTTTGCATCTGGAGTTGCACGCTGATGTTGATCTCTTGCGAAGGAGCCACACGGCCCATATCACTGGCTTGATGGGTTCCTTGAGGAACATTGTCGGAGCTCCGCTGAGCGAGAGCCGCCGGTGAAGTCAGCATGGCGACGGACATTACCGAAGACGCTGCCATAAGGGAGAAGGTCTTGGAAAGCATCATGGTTCTCCTAAAGTCTGAGTAGGTGTGGAGAGTGGTTGGGGGCCCAAGGGCTAGCGCACACCGATGTTCAGTCCTTTATCGTTAAGCGTTCTTGGTAACTCAAAGGACTTGGTTATCTACACCGAAGGGATGTTTAGCAGGCAAACACTTACACCTTCGGCAGCGCAAACCCCGGGGAGACAGTAGAAAGCAGGTAACAGGGCCGGTACAGACCAGTGCGGAAAACAACCAAAGCAATCTAAGGCCGTCCGGAAAAGTAATGTCAATGGATTTCAGCAACTAGGGGCGGGATGACGATGCTAAGTCGGCAACCATGCGGGCAATTCGGGCGGCTGCCTGAGGATGAGCAAAGGTACGTGCACGGAGTGCCATTTCACCCAGCTTCTCTCGATCCCCGAGCAGGCCGGTGATGGTTTCCAGCAATTTGGCTGCCGACATGTCCTGTTCCAGGAGCATGCTAGCGGCACCCCCTTCCACCAGGACCTCAGCGTTCTTTCGCTGATGATCGTCGGCGGCCTGAGGAAAAGGCACCAGCAACGAAGGCCTGCCACTGGCGGCAAGTTCGGCGACCGTGCTGGCTCCACTCCGGGCCAGAATCAGATCCGAGGCGGCAAACTGCACGGGCATGTCCTCCAGAAAGGCCTGAACTTTCCATTTATCTGGGGGCGCTCCGCTGGCCGCATAGGCTGCCTGGGTTGTTTCTGCATGGCGGGCCCCGGCTTGATGAAGGATAGTGAGGCCGGGGACGGCGTCCAGCAACGCCGCGGCAATCTCCGGCATTCTTTGGTTCAGTGCCCGTGCTCCCTGGCTCCCTCCCATCACCAGTAAGTGGGGCTGGGTTTCCGGTGAACGGGGCGGGAGGGCAAAGAACTCGGCGCGTACGGGAATCCCGGTCACTTCAGCATTGCGGAAATAGGACAAGGTGGGGGCGAAATTGACGGCGGCCGCGCGGATCCGCTTTCCGATCAACCGGTTGGCCATACCAGGAATGGCATTCGGTTCGAAAGCCAGGGTGGGGATGTGTTGGATCAGTGCGGCCAACATGCCCGGCCCGGAGGCATACCCTCCGACACCGACCACTACCTGAGGTTTCCACCTGCGAAGGAGGCCGAAGCAATGCAAGATACCGCGCGGTAATGCGACCAAAGTTTTGAGTTGCGTCGCCAGGCTTACGCGATTGAGCTGGCCAACATCGATCAGTTCGAGGGCATAACCAGCCTGCGGAACCAGGCGAGTCTCCATTCCCCGGGCCGTTCCCAGGAAGCAAACTTCCGCGTTGTAGCCGGATTTGAGTGCACCGGCGATGGCAAGAGCAGGAATCACGTGGCCGCCGGTGCCTCCACCGGCAATCATGACCCGCATGCTCGTCAGTCGATCTCCCGGGTGAGACTCAGCAGGACGCCAATACTCGCCATGGTGATGAAGAGCGAGGTGCCGCCGTAGGAGATAAAGGGCAGCGTAATGCCTTTGGTGGGAAGAAGCGCGAGCACCACGCTGATATTGAAGAACGCCTGGATGAGGATCGTCGCCGTGATGCCGAAAGCAAGAAAGCGGGCGAATACGTCTTTGGAAAGACTGGCGGCCCGCAGCCCACGGAATCCCAATGCGACAAACAGCGCGATGATGGCCAGGCCACCAATCAGGCCCAGCTCCTCAGCAATATTGGCAAAGATGAAGTCGGTGTGCGGCTGGGGCAGATAGAAGAGCTTTTGCCGGCCCTCCATAAAGCCGAGGCCATGCAGGCCGCCGGTGCCCACGGCGATGAGCGACTGGATGGTGTGGAAGCCTGAGCCTTGCGGGTCAGCTTCCGGGTTCAGGAAGGCCAGCATGCGGGCTCGCCTCCAGGGCACGCGGAAGAGAAGGATGTAGAGCACTGGAACCGCGGCCAACACGGCGTAGCCCAGGTATTTGAGTTCCACACCGGCCAGGTAAAACATCAGTACCGTTACCGCGGCGCAGACCAGGGCGGTCCCCAGATCGGGCTCTTTCACAATCAGCAGGACAAACAGAAGGCTGGGCAGAGCTGCCGGCAGCACGGTAGTGCGCCAATCGCGGATCGCATGCAGCTTATCCTGCAAAAACCAGGCCAGAAAGAGAACCAGCACTGGTTTGGCTATCTCTGATGGCTGGAAAGAGGAGCCGCCGAAGCGGATCCAGCGGTGAGTGTTGTGCGAGTCACGCAAGAGGAAGACGCCCAGCAGCAGCAGAGTGGTGACAGCCACTGCGGGAAAGACCACGATGGGACGATTGAATCTGCGGTAGTCGATGCGCATCAACAGGGTCATCGTGACCAGACCGAGGACCGCCCAACCTATTTGCCGGCTCACGAAGAAGTAGGGCGAGCCATAGCGATCTTCCGCCATGACGGCAGAAGCGCTGAAGACCATCAACAGACCCATGAAGACCAGCAGGACGGTTACGCCGTAGAGCCATTTGTCGACCCCTACGCGCTTTGCCATACGCCGGCTCCCTGGCGGGCCAATACCGCCTGCTTGAAGACTTTTCCCCGCTGTTCGTAATTTTCAAATTGATCGAAGCTGGAGCAGGCGGGCGCCAGCAGGACCACATCGCCGGCTACGGCCTGGCCGGCAGCCTGGTCGACCGCGGCCTCGAGCGTACCGGTGTGAATGATCCTGGTGACTCCGGAAATCTGGCTTTCGATCTTTTCAGCCGCCGAGCCGATGGTGTAAACCGCTTTGACCCGCGCCCTCAAGAGAGCATTCAGCTGGGAGTAATCCGAGTTCTTGTCCTTGCCTCCCAGGATCAGGTGAATATTTCCCGGGAAGGAAGCAATCGCCTTGGCGGTAGCATCCACGTTCGTGGCCTTGGAGTCGTTGTAGTAATCGACACCGTGGATGGCGGCCACGAATTCAAGGCGGTGCTCTACGGCCTGGAAAGCGGCGATCGTCTGGGCAATGGTTTGGGTGGGGATTTTCGCCACGCAGGCGGCGCAAACCGCGGCGAGTACGTTTTCGATGTTGTGCTCGCCCTTAAGTGGAATCTCGGCCAGCGGGAGGACCGGTATCGGCTTTCCCTGCTCGGTTGGGCGAAACATGACCATGCCGTCGAGGAGGAAAGCGCCACAACGCACAATTTTGCTGCGGCTGAACCACAGAACCTGCGATTTGGTGCGGCTGGCTGCCTGCTGGGCAATTGGATCGTCGCCGTTGAGGATGAGGTAGTCCTCCCCAGTCTGATTGGCGAAGATCTTTTCCTTCATAGCGACATAGTTCTCAAAGGTTCCATGCCGGTCCAGGTGGTCAGGGGTAATGTTGAGAATTACGGCGACATGAGGGTGAAAGCTTTCCGTGGTCTCCAATTGAAAGCTGGACACCTCGAGGACGGACCAGCCGGCCTCGGTACTCTGGTCGACCACGTCGATGACGGGCAGTCCAATATTGCCTGCCACCAGGGGGTTCAAGCCTGCGGCGGAAAAGATTTCGCCGGACAAGGTGGTGGTTGTGGTCTTTCCATTGGAACCGGTGATGGCAAGGACCTTTCCCTTGAGGAAACGGGCGGCAAGTTCCAACTCCCCAATGATGGGCAGGCCCAGTCTACGCACTTGAACCAGTTCCGGTGTCGACAGGGGCACGCCGGGCGAGACAACGATCAGGTCCTGGCGGCGAAAGGTCAGCAGCCCATGGCCTCCCGCTTCGACCACGATACCGGCCTCCAGCAGCGAAGGGATTTCTTTGCTGAGGGCCTGGGCGCTGCGTAAGTCAGACACGGTGACCTGGGCGCCGCGGCGGCGCAGAAAGAGCGCTGCGGCAAGACCCGACTTACCGAGTCCAACAACCAGTACTTTTTTCCCTTTTAATTCCATGCGCTCCATGTATTAACGCAGTTTCAGGGTGGTGAGTGCCAAAAGGGCAAACACCAGCGCGGCGATCCAAAAGCGGACGATCACTTTGGATTCCGACCAGCCCATCAGCTCGAAATGATGATGCAGGGGCGCCATTTTGAAGATACGCTTTTTGCGCAGTTTATAACTGCCTACCTGCAAAATGACGCTGATTGCTTCGAGCACGAAGATGCCACCGATAAAAGGCAACAGCAGCTCCTGCTTGATAACCACAGATACGGTGCCGATGGCGCCGCCCAGGGCTAACGAGCCAACATCACCCATGAACACCTCGGCGGGATGAGCGTTGTACCAGAGGAAGCCGATGCTGGCGCCCACCATGGATCCGCAAAAGACGGTGACCTCGCTCACCATGGGCATACGCTGCAGTTCAAGGTAATCGGAGAATACGGCGTTTCCACTGACATAAGTAAGCACGGTCAGCGCGGCTGCGGCGATGATGGTGCAACCAATGGCCAGCCCGTCGAGACCGTCGGTGAGGTTCACAGCATTGCTGGAGCCAACGATGAACAAGGTGACGAAGATCACGAAGGGGGCGAAGGCGAACACACCCAGATGAGGAATC
>CAZSUK010000305.1:0-8223 GCA_964609355.1 uncultured Acidobacteriaceae bacterium
AGTTGGGCCGCAATGGTGTCGCCACTGGACAGTATGATCCCGGAAGAAGTAAGGCTCACCGCCGGGTTGGTAGGAGTGGCGCCGTCGGTAAACACTCCCGTGGAATCGTTGCCCTCGCCGCTGTTGCTGTAGATGTCGAATTTGACAGCGACGCTTTTGCCAATCGAGGCAGTAGGGCCGTTATTGGGATCTGCTCCGTACCCCAGCCCTCCTCCATAGGCTCCCAGCGCAGTGACGCCGGCATTCTGGATGGTGAAAGTAAATCCGTCGGCTGTGGCGCTGGAAAGCTGAAAGGTGAAGTTGGTGGTAAAGGTCTGGATGTTGACCGGCGTCGTCCAGAAAGCACTGCTCGCTTCATAGTCGCCGCCGTCGGTAAGCTCAAGGAAATTGCTGGAGCTCACCTTGCTTTTTCCGTTCAGTTGCAGGCCTGTGGCGCTTGGGAAGCCGCTGGCGAAATTAATGCTGGCGGACCCACCAGTTTGAATGACGTACGCTGCGGTGCCCACTGCACTCTGGGTAAGTCCAGGAGCAATCGCCAGTGCCTCCAGCGTGCTGCTGGCGCTGACCGTGATGGCGGAACTGTACACAGCCGACGAGGTAGTCGGCGTGGTGCCGTTGGTGGTGTAGTAGATCACTGCTCCGGGGGTGGTGTTGGAAATCGCGACTGACTGCGCGGAAGTGTAAGTCCCTGTACCCGGTGAAAACGTGGGCGTCGCCGTTACCCCCGGCTGGATGGTGTAGACAGCACTGGCAACGTTGCTGGCACTCATTCCGGACGCCTGCGCCAGGGCGTTGATGGTCACTGATCCACTATCCACGCTGATAGGAGAGCTGTATACGGTCGAGGAAGTCGTAGGAACCGAACCATCCGTGGTGTAGTAGATGACGGCGCCGGCGGTTGCATCGCTCAGCGTCACCTGTTGCGCCGTGGTATAGCTTCCTGCGGCCGGCGAAAATGTCGGTGTCTGCGTCACCGATCCGGATTGCGAGGTGAACGTCCAGGACAATATTTTTTGGCTTGAAGTTTCTCCACCTGTGCCGCCGGTAAAGCCGATGTAGGCTACGTTGCTACCGATGGTTGCCGGAATGTTGATGGGGAACGTGTGCGTAAAGACCTTGTTCACGACGATGTCGGTCAACGTCAGTATCAGGTTGGTGCCGTCATAGGTCACGTGCGCCGCCATCGAATCTCCGCTCGTCAGCAGAACACCCGAAGAGGTCATGTCCACCGCCGGAACAGTGGGCATAGCTCCATCGGTATAGATTCCAGTGGAATCGGTGCCTTCGCCTGCATTGCTGTAAAAGTCGAACTTGAGGGCCACGCTGTTGGCAATGCCGCCCGTTGTTCCGGTGTTCGGGTTCGGACCATAACCCAGGCTTCCACCATAACCGCCAATTGCGGTAGGGGCAACGTTCTGGATGGTGAAGGTGAACCCGTCGGCCTGCGCATTCGAGAGTTGAAATGCGAAGTCGGTGGTAAAAGACTGGATATTGGTAGGGGTGTTATAGAAGACGCTTCCCGCCTGGTAGGTCAGACCAGTGGTCAACTGCAAGCGGCTATCGTCGGTGTTGGTTGCGCTCCCGTTCAACGTCAGCCCAGTCGCAACGGCGAAACCATTTCCAAAGTTAATCTCTGTCCCGTTCGGCTGTATGGAGTAAGTGGCGCTCGCCACATTACTGGCCGTCAGCCCGCTAAAGGTCGCGATGGCATTGATGACGGTGGAGCTGCTAACGGTGATAGGCGCGGTATATTTGGCCGATGCCGTGGTGGGTGTCGATCCGTCTGTCGTGTAATAGATCGTTGCGCCGGACGTGGTATCGGAAATCGTAACCGACTGCGTGGTGGTATAAGATCCGGCTGCAGGAGAAAACTGCGGCGAGGGAACCTGCGTATTGAAGGTATAGGTGGCGCTCGAGACAGAACTCTGAAGATAGCCCACCGCGCTCGAAATCGCCTGCACCGTGGTATCCGTCGTTAGCTGGAAGGGTCCGGTATAGAATGTTGAGCCCGTGGTCGGAGTGGATCCATCGACGGTGTAATAAATCGAGGCGCCGCTTACGCTATCAGTGATGGTGACTTGTTGCGCAGCGCTGAAGGTACCCCCGGCGGGCGAAATGACTGGCGCGGGCGCCTGCTGCTCGGCGTTCAGAAGACCATAGACATCGACCTGATAGCCGGACCCTACATATACTTTCCCATTAGTGATGACGGGAACCGTGAACTTGATGGCCGGTCCCACATCGTCCCGGCTGGAATTCTGATTGCTGGCATAAAGCTGTTGAGCGACATTTTGCGCATTGAATGCGTACAGGATCGAGGATCCGTTGGAATTGTAAAGATCGGTTACCAGCGCCCATACTATGCCGTTCTGAGTACCATTCGACGAGACCACAGGAGTAGCGCCGGGGAAAGTGGATGAGGCCGTGCCCTGCGCGCTGGCCTTGGTGGCCAGAACGCCGTTAGAGATAGGAAACATTCTGAGAACATCGTTCTCACCCCATATATAGACGTTCCCATTCCAATAAGCCGGGGTGCTCCACAAGCCCCTCCGAGTGCGCCGTTAATATCCTGCACCGCGTTGGTGTTGGAATTCCCTCCAGGCACATATCCGCCGAGCGCATCACGATTGAGGACAAGAATGCGGCCCTCTTTGCCAATCTGGACCAGCAGATGGGGATAGGTTCCGGGCTGATTCGGAAGCATGAGAACGCCGCCGGAACCCTGATCTTCGTCTTCCGATGTCAACGTCGCCTGGTTGAAGTCTGTGAATGCATCACTGATCGCAAAACCGCCGCTCGAAAGGTCAAAACGAAGGATGCTCTCGCCGTAGTCAACGCTGTTGGTGAGCGGTGGATAGGATGTGAAGTCGCCATTCCCGGTGGAAAGAAACGCCCGCCCGTTCGCGGTCACGGTGTCGATGGGAAATCCGGCGCCCGCCCCCCAGATTCCGTCTCCGTATCCATTGGGAGAAGTACAAAATTCGGCTGTTCTCTGAGTGTGGTCTCGTTGTAGACAAGGACCCAGCCATGCCACGGACCATCGTCGCCATGGGAGCCAAAACCCAGATAGATATTGCCATTGAACAGATCCATCGCCACGCGATTGTTTTGCCATAGCGAGCTGAAAGCGAGCGTGCCTCCTGAACTTCCGCTGCCCGTGCCAGGCACCGAACCGGAGATCACTACCGGGCTACCAGGCTGTTCGTTGCCGTTCAGAATGTTGAGGGCGTGCAGTCTCTGGAAGTAGTTGCCATTCTCTTTCGTCTTGGAGACGACAAAGAGAGTGCCGGTGGTAAGGTCGATGGTCGGTGTGGAGGTAATCCCGATCTCGGGGTTGAGGTCTCCCGTGCCGGATTGGACATCCGCAGTTGGTACCGTAGTCGCTCCGGCTCCTGCTCCATGCGACGTGCTGAGCATGCTGGCCATCCATAGAGGCGCGCTATTCGAGCCACCGTTGCTGTCGGCATCGAAGGCATATACCGAGTCGTGCTCGTCGGCAATGAAGATGACGTTGTGCGTTCCCTGGCCGGGCAGGGTCAGATTACTCACATAGAGAGGTTGCGCGTAAACCTCCCCGTCGACGGTCTGGGTAAATAACTTTCCGAAGGTGTTGGTGTTTACGTTGGACGGAGTAAGAATCGTCTCCTGCGTATTCTGCCCCTGATGGGTATTGTCATAGCGCCAGGTGAGCACATTGGGAGCTTGGGCAAAGCTCGACCCCGCTGCCAGCAAGAAGAATAGACACGCGAATAGCAGCCTGGTTAGGTGCTTTGGCCGTTCTACCGGCTCTTCCGTCCAGAAGCCAAGGCGCTGCGAGAGACCAAGGAATGCACTTGGCAGAAAAATAAGGCCCTCCTACCCAGGTGGGCAATCAGTCAACGGTCCGGCAAATTCGCCGCACAGCACAGCCGCTGCTCCACCGAACAGAAATTTTTCGATTGCAACGCTTCTCGAGCGTTAGGGGAAGATTCTGCAATCCGGGGGCGGGGGATCGTACAGGGGGAATTAATTTAAAAAAGTGACGAACCGAAGTTGACTATACACAAGACACGGGCTGTTACCAAAGGAAAAATGCCGTGTTCGCTGGCTGAATTTGTCTTGGTGAAGAGCTTCGTGTCCTAAACCGATCGATCCTCCGTTCGCAGATGGTTGCGCCGCCGCTCTCGTTTTCTTTGATACAACTCAAGGCATGAGATCTCGAGCTCTGCTCTGCGCTTTAGTGCCCGTAATCGTATTTGCTGGGTTCCTGGCATATGCAGAGGAAGCTCTTTCCGGAATGGTTTGGGAAAGGCACGGCGAGTGGCATCTTAACGGCAGCTCCGCAGTGCTGCGGCTTGGAGAGGCTATTCCGCCCGGTGGCTTGCTTACCGCCGGCGCTGAAAGTCCAACGCACTCAATGACGGTTTTGCTGCCGGACGGACAGCGAATGCTTTGCGAATGCTACGAAGCGAAAAGCTGTTCCCAGGGTTTCCGCGTTCCGGCAATTACTCCGCCCCCGAGCCCCGCGGTCTGGAATATGTTTGTCTCAGTCCGAAATGTCCTATTACTCCGGCCGGCATCGGCCGAGACACCATTTGCCACCCCAACGGGTCGCGCTGCAATGGCAGGCAAAGTCGAAATCGTGGCGGCTATGGGTCCACAGGGAGAGGTTTCCATTGCACCGGCGCTGCGTGTCCTGCCTTCAGGCCAATATGGGCTGAGCGTGGCCAAAGATGGTTGGCAAACTACCTCTTCAAGCCGCCCGGCCACTCAACCGCTGGCCTGGACAGCTGGGCAGAAGGCGGCGCCAGTGAGGCTACCCGAACCGGGCCTTTACAGAATCCGCGTCCTCGATCAAACCTACGTACCGCGCCTGGAGATCGAGGTACTGACCACCACGGCCGCTTCGTTGGCAGCCGAAGCGGCCGGCCTGAAGCAGGCTCGCCAGACGATTATGGAGTGGAATCAGACCCGTGGGGGCTGGTCCCTGCACGATTTCCTTCGCGTCTATCTCCAGGCGCGAGTCCTGGCTGCGAATTCATAATCACGGGCGAAGCCCTATCATGCTCTGTCTTTTCCCCGGTACCCCGGCAACCGCGCAAATCAAGTACACGCTAATGCCTGCCAAGGTATTCGGCGAGCGGCGCATCGACCGGGCGCGGCCGTCCGGCCTCGGCTGCCTTATCAATGCGAAGAAAGGCGCTTTGCATGTAGCGCACCACCAGCCAGCGCAGCGGTTCCACCTCCCAGTTTGGGGAGCGTCTTTGTGCCAGGGGGAGTGATTCCAGCCCAGTTTGCCGGTTTGTGATCAGGCCTGCCATTAACCTTCCAGCAAGGTTGCTGGTAGAGACACCCTGTCCCGTGTAACCCCTGATCGATCCAATGCGTGAGTGGGTGTCAAAGCTCACCGCCGGCATCCAGTCGCGCGGCATGCCTACCGGGCCACCCCACGAGTGGGTGAAGCGAATGCCTGCCAGTGATGGAAACCACTCCACCAGGGAGCGGTGGATCATGTCGAAGGTTGCTTCGTGGGTGTCCTGCTCATCGGTTATCTTCGAGCCGAACACGTAAGGAGCACCCCGGCTGCCAAAGAGGATACGGCCGTCGGAGGTCTTCGTAAGATATACGACTGTATTGCGAGTCGATGACAGGCTTTCGCCGCCTTGCCAGCCGACCTGTGACCACTGCCCCTGAGTCAACGGTTCGGTAAGAGAGATCAGAGAATACACAGGCAGGAGAGAACGGTGCAGGCGCGGGAGGCGAGTCAGGTAGGCCTCTCCCGCGAGCACGACGGCGCGTTTAGCGCGCAGCTCCCCACCAGGCGTGATGAGGCTGCCTGGCTTGAAACCAGTCACTGGCGTCTGTTCATAGAGCACTCCGCCGCGGGCCTCTACCGCGCGGGCCAGACCTCGCACCAGCCGTCCCGGATGCAGGCTTGCGCCGTCGGCCGTGTACAAGCCGCCATGCACATTGGTCACGCGCACACGCTCGGTGGCCTCCTCGGCGCTGAGCATCTGATAACGATCGGCAAGGCCCAGCCGTTCATACGCTGCGTAGGCCGATCGGATGCCCGGCAATTGATGTTCTCCGCGCGCCAGGGTAAGAACGCCGCCTGGGTGAAACCGGGCGTCGATTTTCTCCTCAGCACATACACGGCCCACCTCGTTGACGGAAGCGCGCATGGCGAGGAGCAGATGACGCGCGGCTTCCCTGCCGAAACGCTTCTCCAGCGAACCTGCAGTTACGGGGAAGTTTGGGG
The DNA here is from genome assembly GCA_964609355.1 of uncultured Acidobacteriaceae bacterium. GTDB lineage: Bacteria > Acidobacteriota > Terriglobia > Terriglobales > Acidobacteriaceae > PALSA-350. The sequence continues at coordinate 6,239 of CAZSUK010000305.1, forward strand.
AACACCAGCCCCCATTACGGCCCGAGGCGCCAAATCCGGCGATGTCCTTCTCGACTATGGCAACGCGCAGAGCCGGCTCCTTGAGGAGCAGGTAATAAGCAGTCCAAAGGCCAGAGTAGCCGGCGCCGAGGATCGCCACATCGACATCGCTTGACCCGGCGAGCGGCGGACGCGGCGTTAACGCCTCGCCTGCGTCCTCAAGCCAAAAACTGTAACCGTAATAGTTTCTCATCAGCCGGCCAACAGAAAACCAGCCAGCAAGGCACAAATAATGCCCAGGCCCTCACGGGCCGAAATCTTCTCTTGCAGGAAAAGGACACTCAACACGATGGTGACCACCGGATAGAGCGACGACATGGCAATGACGGTCGAAACTTTACCCTTTTCGACCGCCGCAAAGAAGAACAGGAAACCGACGAAATTAACGAAGCCTGCAGCGGCCGACCAGCCAAATCCCTGCGGCGTCCATTCGATGTGGAAGCGCTCCATGGTCAAAACGACCAAGCCAAAGACCATCACGCCGAGCACTTGAAACAGCAGCGTCTGCCGAGGACGTGCATAGGTAGACGCGAGTTTGCTGAACACGCCCCACACGCCCCATGCCACTACAATCAAGCATAGAGTAGCCAGGGCTTCATCAGTGTTGGCTTAGGGCCCAAACATAAGATGCGACAGCAGATACCTGGTCGGGGGTAAGCTGCGCTCCACCCATCGGCGGCATGGGGCTGCGATACTGCTTCGGCTGCGGAACGCCATCGGTGATGGTTTTAGCGATTCCGGTATAGCTGCCATCGCTCCACAACCACTTGTTAGCTGTCAGATCGGGACCCAGGGGAGTGCCCTTAGCGCTGGCGCCATGGCAGCCCGCACAGGGGGCTCCGCCCACTTGACCGTGATAGATGCGATCACCCAGGGCCACCATCTCCTGCGTGGCTCCGGGAGGAACTGCAAGGCCAGCGTCCGGGTGGGTGCCTTCGGGCGGCTTGGCCGCGGCTTCTGCGATCGAGCCAGCCGAAGCAGTCGAGCTGGGACAGGGAGTGAATTTGGCGCCACCACCTGCAGAACCGCCGACATAAACGATCTTGTAGATGCGCCCGGTGATGTCGTCAGAAATGTAGAGCGATCCATCTGGTCCAACGGCGACCCCGCTGGGACGATGTATAGCTTTCTCCGGAGTCTCGACCGGGCCTGCGAAGCCATCGGCAAAGAGTTCACAGGGACCAGCGGAACGGCCGGCAGCAACGGGTTGAAAGATCACGTTGTAACCGGCCTGCGGATAGGGCGCACGATCCCAGGAGCCGTGGAACGCGATGAACACTCCGTTGCGGTAGTGGGCTGGGAACTGCTTCTGGTCGTAGAACACCGCGCCGTTCGGTCCCCAATGGGCCGGAAAAGCGGCAACCGGGCCAGTTTTGTTGGCGCAGACTCCCACCTTCTTGCCACCGTCCCCGCCGTATTCCGGCGCCAGCACCAGCTTTCGCTGAAACGGATCGTAGTAGCACTCAGGCCATCCGTAGTCGCCGCCCTGTTTCAGCAGCAGCAACTCTTCAGACGGTAACGTGGCTTCCTCTTCGGGCTTGTAGAGGTCCGGCCAATTCGCATGCAGCTGGTCCCTTCCGTGTTGGGTGACGTATACCAGCTTGCCTTTCGCATCGACGGCAAAGCCTTCGCCATTGCGAATTCCGGTGGCATAACGATCGGCCGGGGTAAACGGTTGGTTGGTTTTGTTGGCATCGAAGCGCCAGGTACCGCCACGAGTTTCGAGTTCCGTGCAAGGGTCCGCGCCGGGCGATTTGAGGGTTCGATTTTTCAGCTGGCAGGAATTGGTTGCGGTTCCCACATCGACATACATGGATCCGTCCGCGGTGATGGCAAACGGGTGCATGGGATGATCGCCACCGAGAGGCAATCCGGTAACCACGGTGGTGGCCGGGCCCTGGGGAACCATGGAGCCAGCCAACGCATAGCTCACGATGCGATCATTG
>CAZSUK010000306.1:0-5504 GCA_964609355.1 uncultured Acidobacteriaceae bacterium
AACCTGCTGCGACCCAAATTCTTTATTCCCGTTCACGGCGACTACCGGCATCTGCAGAAGCACGTTCAACTGGCGAAAAATACCGGTGTGGTGCAGCAGGCCCTTCTTCTGGAAGACGGCGACGTCCTCGAACTCGACGCAAACACTGCCGCCAAGTCCGGCAAGGTCACGACCGGACGGGTTTGCATCGATGCCGGGTCCACCACCGATGTAGTCGAAGACCTGGTCATCCGCGACCGAAGACACTTGAGCGAAGATGGACTGGTGCTGGCCATCATCACCATCAACAAGCGCACCGGCAAAGTGGAGAGCGCGCCTGAAGTGGTGACGCGTGGATTTGTTGCCGGCGAGATCGCACTCAGCGATCAGGCAAAGGAGATCGTCAACCGCACGCTCGAGGGCTCGTCGGCCGAAGAGAAGGCTGACTATGGGGTAATGAAAGAAAAAATCCGTCTTGATCTGAAGCGCTATATCCAGAAAAGCACTTCGCGCCGGCCCATGATCATGCCCATTATTCTGGAAATCTAAATTGTTAGTGACATTGGCCGAACTGCGCGCCGCTCAGGATAGGCTTCGCGGTGTCGCCATGCACACGCCGCTGGTCAGCTGGGAAGGATCTGACCTCTGGGTTAAGGCAGAGGGATTACAGCCCATCGGCAGTTTCAAGCTCCGCGGCGCCTTCAATAAGATCGTCCAGCTGTCTGCGCGCGAGCAAGCCCGTGGCGTCATCACCTACTCCAGCGGCAACCATGCTCAGGGGGTCTCTTACGCCGCCCGCGCCCTCGGCATCAAAGCGGTGATCGTCATGCCATCGAACGCACCGCTGGTCAAAGTAAACGCCACCCGTGCACTGGGAGCCGAGATCGTCACCGTCGGCCCCGCGAGCGCAGAGCGCAGAGCCAAAGCAGAAGAACTTGCGGCAACTTTCGGTTACGTGGTCATCCCACCCTACGACGACCGCGACATCATTGCCGGGCAGGGAACGTGTGGTCTGGAGATTCTCGCTGACCGGCCCGAGGTCGACTTGGTGCTCGCGCCGGTGGGAGGAGGCGGGCTCCTGAGCGGTGTTGCGGCTGCGTTGAAGCAGAGCAAGCCGGCGGTGCGAGTGATCGGAGTCGAGCCGGAACTTGCCTCCGATGCTGCAGAGAGCCTGAAGGTAGGCAGCATCGTATCCTTCACTGGCGAACAAACGTCGCGGACCGCGGCCGACGGTTTAAGAACGCAGAGCGTAGGCGCGTTAAATTTCGCTCACATGCAGGCTTACGTAGACGACATTGTGACCGTCACAGAAGATGAGATTCGCGAGACGATGCGGAGAATTATTTTTGCCACACGGTTGGTCCCCGAGCCCAGCGGCGCAGTCGCCCTGGCAGCGGTTCTGTTTCACCGCGAGCAACTGCCGCCGGCGCAACAGACAGTGGCCATCATGAGTGGAGGCAATGTCGAGCCCTCGGTCCTGCGCAGCATCCTGGACGAATCACGTGGGACAAGTGCGTTGCGTGAGAACTAATGTTCGGGTGCCCCATCCTTCGCGCTTTTTGCGAAGGGTGGGATAAGCAAAAGGTGCGGGGCAAGGGTCTCGGGTGCAGAGCAGTGGTATCCCACCCTTCGCAAGAAACGCGAAGGATGGGGCACCCGAACATTAGTTCTCACGCAAGGGAAACAAGTGGCTTCGTCGGCAAAAAAGGCGACATTTGGGGAGGCTGAGTTGGCAGCGTATTCTAGAGCAGAAATGCGTAACGCATGCATCTCCCTTTCTGCGTTCCTACTGCTCGCAGTCCAGGCGATTGCGGCACCAAAGTCCCCAGCTCCCAGCAACGGCCCCAAAGCCACTGTGATTCGCAATACCAACCTCTACGTGGCGCCCGATCTCTCCTCCTCGCGCATGGCTGAGATCGCGCCGGGAAGGGAAATGGTGGTTACCGAGAAGAATGGCCCCTGGTTGCGGGTGTTCGCCAACACCGACGAGGAAACCTCCAGGTCGCAGGACGCGCCTGTGTTTGGTCACGAAGCAGCCGCGGTTCCGGTTTCCGGGTGGATGCAGGCTGCCGGTGTCGTGAGCTCAGAGACCCCCAAGGGAGATTTAGTGCTCTTCGGCGCCGCCGCCAGCCAGGAGATCGATGCCGCCCTCCCCAAAGCCCCCCAGAGCGTAGCCCAGGGAGCGCGACTGCTCTACCAGCGCATGTCCGATCTTTTTCCCCAGTCGCCATTAACCCCTGAGGCCGCCTGGCGCTCTGCCGATATTCGCTGGCAACTACAAAAGGCCGACGTGATGTCGCTCCCCTCAGCGCACGAAAAAGACGCCTACCTGCGCGAACAAATTGATGATGAGGAACTGCGCAAATTACGGAAGAATTACCCCAATTCCAAATGGGCCGACCTGGCTGACTGGGACATGCTCGACAACAAGGTCTGCGGCGATTGGCAGGGTTCCACCAAATGCCCGCAGAAGGAAGCGGAGATGTATGAAAAATACGCGCAGGAGCATCCCTCGTCGCCCCGGGCCCCGGAAGCGCTTTACAACGCGGTCTACCGGCAGGGCGCGCTGAACGACATCTACAACGCCAATGGAGACGAGAAGAAGGCCGCCGAGGCAAAGGGCAGAGCGGTAACCATAGCCGGTACCATTGCTACCAAATATCCCCAATCGGACTATGCCGCCCGCGCCGCCACTCTGGTATACCAGTTGCAGGAATCAATTCCCATCTACGGCACCGACCGGCAGTAGGTCTCGGTGGCCGGAGGGCCTTTGAACGATTACATCCTGTCGGTCTTGCTAGGTATTGTGGAAGGACTGACCGAGTTTCTTCCCGTCAGCTCCACCGCGCATCTCAGGCTGGTCGAGGCCCTGCTCCATGTTGATCTGGCCAGCCCTTACTGGAAGATGTACACGGTGGTGATCCAGTTGGGCGCCATTATCGCCCTGGTAGTGCTGTTCACGGGTCGTATCCTGGAGTTCTTTCGCACCTTTCCCCAGGGGGAAAACGGTGACCGCACTGTGCTCACCCACCCTCTCTCGCTCACCATGGTGGCGTTTGTCTGCACCGCCGTTCCTTCGCTCTTGCTGGTCAAACTAATCGGTAAGCATCTGGAAAGCATCCGCCTCATGGCGATGGCTTTGCTGATCGGCGGCGTGGTGATGTGGGTGGTGGATGCTTTAAGCGTGCGGCGTGAGCTCAAGACCAGGGATGTGGACCAGATGTCGCTTTTTCAGGCGATATGGATCGGTCTCTGGGAGGTCACGTCTGCGGTTTTTCCCGGCGTCTCGCGATCCATGTCCACCATCGCTGCAGGACAGGCCGTAGGTATGACGCGCACTGCGGCCCTCGAGTTCAGCTTTCTCTTATCCATCCCGGTCATGATCGCGGCGACCGGCTACGAATTCCTGCGCACCATTCATCCCAAGCATGTCCCGGGAGAAGAAGCCATTACACCCCTTGTGATGACCAGCCATGGCTGGATCGTGCTGGCGATTGGCTTCGTGGTGTCTTTCTTCGTGGCGTTGGGTGTCGTGGAGTGGTTTCTGTTATGGGTGCGGCGCCATGGTTTCGTTGTCTTCGCGATTTATCGCATTATCCTGGGCTCGTTGCTGCTGGCGTTCGGCGCTAAACTTGTAGGAGCCTGAATCAGGGGAGGGACCCGTGGCGTTATATAAATCATTAAGCCTATGTCTGGCCGGTGTTGTACTTTCGAGTGTCGCTTTGGCCGCCGACCTGGTCCAGACAGCAACACTCAAGGACCTGCAAACGGTGGGCACCACCAGCAAGAAGCAGAAGCATCAGCAGTACGATCTGGTGATCGATACCGCATCGAACGAGTATGTTTGCCGTACCAAACTCGGTAGCTCTATGAAACCGACGCAGTTTGTGGTGGGCTCCCCAATACAGTTCAAAGTCAACGGACAAAGTGGCGAGGCAAAAAACTCCGCAGGCAATAAGACGAAGTGCGGAATTGTGAAAGTGGTCGCAGTACCTGCACCTCAATAGAGTCAGCCTGAAGGGTGCCAGCCCCGGACTTTAGTCCGGGGAGCGGGTTTTCAAATCCGCGATAACCCTCCGGTACGTAAAGTCAGGGTTTTAGCCCTGGTGGCAGCATCTAAAGCTCCGTCTCCGGTTCTCCTCAGTAGGCTTGCACTTGCTGCAACGGCAGTCGAACCTGAAAACATGTCTCCCCGGGCTTCGACTGTACGGTCACGAAACCGCGGTGCATGCGAACAATCCGATTCACCACATCCAGTCCCAACCCTAGCCCACTTCCCGGAGCCTTGGTCGTAAAAAAAGGTTCGAAGATGCGTGCCTGCAACTCAGCCGGAATTCCCGGACCGTCGTCCCAAATCTCGATCAACAACATATCGCCCGCGGTACGGACAATCAGCTTGATTTCCCCTTCATCCTGCACCGCGTCCAACGCATTTTCTATGAGCGCGGTCCACACCTGGTTAAGCTCCCTGCCATAGGCGCTGACACAAGGAGCGTTGGGCTCGTAGTCGCGGACAACCTTCACTTTGCGTAAACGAGACGCAAGCATGGCCAGCGTATTTTCCAGGCTTTGGGGAACATCCACCTCCTGAATGGGCATCTGGTCCATGTAGGAGTAATCCTTGATGGCGCGGATCAAATCGAAGATGCGCGCGGTCGAATCGATCATGGCCTCGGCGATCCTCTCCGTGCGCAACGAAGAGGTGAACTGCGACAGCACGACGGCGATGGCGCCTGGGTCCAGGTAGCCGGTGAGCGTTTCCAGTTGCTCAGGCAATACTCCAAACTCTGCCAACTCGGGTGCGATGTGCCACGATTCCTGAATTTCATGGCGGTGTAGCCAGGTGACGATCTCGTCTTCGCGACGGGTCTGCTCGGTTTCGGCGGGCTTGCCCAACCGCTTGGCTTCGGCGCGAACCTGGTCTTCCCAAGCCAGAACCTTTTCGGTACTGGCGGCATCCAGGCAAAGCCGTCCTAGATTGAAGCGCTCATGTCCATAAACACGCAATTCCTCCAGAATGCCCGCAGCGGAGCGCTGGGCTGCGGAAGCAGGATTGTTGAGTTCGTGAGCCAGGTTGCCCGCAAGCTTCCCCAGCGCGTTCAATTTTTCGGACTGCTGCTCCATGCGCGTCACTTCGCGCACACGATCCAGAAGAATGCCCACAAACCGCTCCGTCAGCGCTGGAATGGTTTTGAGCATCTCCGGAAACAGGGATCGATCAAATTCCAGACCCCAGGTCGGGGTCGAGGTATAACCCAGGCCGCCATAAGCCTTCATGCGAGAGTAGGGAAGCACACCGGTAATGAGACCGGAGCGGCCAATAAAAAGAGCAGCGGGCCCTCCATGCTCGCGACGCACATAGACCTCGCCCTTGAGCAGGATGATCATCTTGGTGGCAGGATCGCCTTCGCGGAAGTAAATAGCTCCAGTTTCGGCGAACATTTCGCTACCGTGCGTGGCCAGCCACTCGTACTCCGACTCTTGCAAGTCGTGCAAAGGACCAACCTTCTTGAGAGCCTCTACGA
>CAZSUK010000307.1:0-14338 GCA_964609355.1 uncultured Acidobacteriaceae bacterium
GATCCGCGGAGCAGTATTGTGCTGGTCATGAACGATGCGAAGAGCTCGGAAATCGAGGTCAGTGAGCGACAGGCGCGAATACTCCGCGCGCGCATTCCTGGCCTTTGAGAGTCGACGCAGTAAACCCGCCGCAAGCTCAGAGTTTCCAGCCAGTATGCACGGACGAAGTGATCACTCATAGCGCAGCGCCACCACGGGATCAACCTTGACCGCCCGGCGCGCAGGGATATAAGAAGCTAAAGCAGCTACTCCGATCAAAACAAGCGACACGGTAGCAAAGGTCAGCGGGTCGCTGGCTGCGATCCCATAGAGGAGGTGCGACAAGCTCGAGAGCGTTCGCGTGAGTATCAGTGCGCCGGCTATCCCGGCCGCGATGCCGGCCAGCACCAATCGCAGTTCTCGCCCAATAAACAGGCGAAGAACATTTCCTTTATCGGCGCCGAGTGCCATGCGGATGCCAATTTCCTGCACCCGCTGTGTTACGGAATACGAAATCATCCCGTATATTCCAACTGCTGCCAGCAGCAACGCCAGCCCCGCAAACGTTCCTAACAGAATCATGGGGAAACGCTGTTCAGACATCGAATCCGCAACAATCTGCCGCATCGTTTGTACGTGGTAAACCGGCTGCTCGCTGCCTGCCTGGTAGACAGTTGCCTTGATCGCAGGTATGAGGGTCGCGGCGTCCAGTGGAGTGCGAACCACTATGCTTGCTTCGGGATAATTGAGTGCCACCCACCGGTCCGGATCTTGATAAAGCGAATAGTACGTTTGATACTGATTGGCCGCGGCCGTGTCATTCAGCGCCGTATCCTTCACGTGAACCGCGACCCCCACAATTGTGCAAGGGCCAAAGGCTTCGAACCCCGCAGTGATCGTGCGCCCAATAGCCTTTTCATCGGCAAAGAATCTATGTGCGAATCCGCTGTCGATAACGGCGACACATGGTGAGCTGGTGGTATCTTCCATGGTGAAAAAACGCCCTTGAAGCAGCGGTATTCCCATGGCTCGAAAATAGTCCGGCCCAGTGAGAAACGCTTGCAGCCGTGGCGCTCCTTGCAGCGATGCGGGCCGTTGGGAATCGAGCCAGAAGGGCAGGTATCCGCCCTCTCCGGTTAATGGAACGGCGGTAGTAAAATCCGCCGCCTGTACACCGGGAATCTGGCGAATGCGTTCTATCAATTGTTGGTACGCGACGCGTGCGTCGGAAGGTGTCCTGGTCAGGGAATGCGACACTCCTGCCTTCAAGGTGATGACATTTTTTGTGTCGAAACCTGGAGGAACGCTCCATAAGTGAAGAATTGTCCGCAGCAGCAGGCCGGCGCCGACGAGCAGCACGAGCGTGAGCGCCACTTGGATAACGATGAAACTGCTCTGAGTCCGTCGATGGACGGGAGTACTGTGGCCCCCCTTCTTGAGCGATGTTTGCGGATCGGCTCTCCAGGCCTTGAGGGCGGGCGTGATTCCGAACAGAATTCCAACCAGGAGCGACACTGCCAGTGTGTAAAGCAGAACGGCAGCATTCACGCGAACGTCCTCACTACGCGGCAAAACTTCTGGCATTGCCGCCAGGAGAGACTTGATTCCGAAGAATGCGATCACGATGCCCAGGCTCCCACCGGCGAGCGACAGAAGTACGCTTTCCGTGACCAATTGCCGTGCCACGTGTACGCGGCTCGCACCCAGCGCCGAGCGAATCGCGAACTCCCGGTTTCGCCCCGCTGCACGGGCCAGCAGCAGATTGGCGACATTCGCGCAGGCAATCAGCAACACCAGGCCAACTGCTCCTGACAGAAGCGTGAGGATTTGCCCTGCGTCCCCAACGATGGCTTGCTTGAGAGGTTCGATATAAATTCCCAGATCGCGGTTATCGTTGGCGAACAAGCGATCAAGTCTACTCTGGATCGTACTCATCTCCGACTGAGCTTGAGCTACGCTCACTCCAGGTTTCAGACGCGCCAGCGTGAACAGTCCGTCGTGAGTTGCTCGATTGTTCAGAATCAACGGATCGAGCTGGCCGAGTGGGGTGTAAACATCGGCTTCATATTCGAGGCGAAATCGAGGCGGGGCAACGCCCACGATCACGTAGTCTACTCCATCCAGGGTAACGCTCTTGCCCAATGCTTGACGGCTCCCACCGAACCGCTCCCACCACAAATGATTGCTGATGATAGCGACCGGCCCCCCGCCGTGCTGGTCTTCCTGGGGAGTGAACTCCCGTCCCAGTGCCACTTCCACGCCGAGCGTGCGGAAAAAGTCCTGCGAGATTTGACTGGAATTAAGATGCGAGGGCATGCCTGGAGCTGTGAGATCGATCCCTTGCGGTCGAAACGCAGCCATCTGCTCAAATGATTGAGCGCTGTGTTGCCAGTCCTGAAAGTTTGGGTATGAATTCCAAACACGCGGAAAGCGCGGATTGTTTTCCCACACCATAACCAGGCGATCCGGTTCGAAGTAGTGCAACGGGGCCAGCAGCACACCTTCCACCACGCTGAAGATCCCCGTATTGACCCCAATGCCAAGCGCCAGAGTGAGCACGGCAACGAGCGTGAACCCCCGATTCCTGCGCAACTGCCGCAGAGCGTAGCGAAGATCATGCATCAGTCCAGTCATTTGTTTTCTCAACCGCGACGCAGCAGCTTGGCTTACGGCAGTGAACAAACATTCCCTGCTCGCTCGATTCAACCAACCCGCCCCCGCCGCTGCTATGGAGCAAATTTACACTTTTGCTGGTGAATACGGATCATGTCACTGCAAACTTCCACGGAAAGAAGCGAACTCAGGCCAACATCGCAAGCACTCTCTGGACCATGGCCTCGACAACCGTGTCGTGGTCGAGGCCGAGGGCTTCGAGTTCCTTCTGTCCGATCGCATCGTAAGTTCGTTCTGCGGTGAAGAGGTGGATGGCGTCCTCTTCCCGCGTGCCCGGCGGTAGTCCAAAGCGCTGGCGAAGTTGCGGGATCAAGTCGAGTTGTCTGCGGCGCTGTCTGCGATAAGACCGCCGCACCTCGGGGTCGGTAAAGACCAATTCCATCAACGAGGCCCGCAAGCCACGCCATCTTGCATGGAATTCGATAGATCGTTCTACCACCCTCCGGGCTAACTCTTGGGGTGTTCCGCCCAGCGAAAGTTCTGCCGCGATGGCCTCCCATTCCGAGGTTACCCAAGCATCGTAAACGGCGAGGAAGATTTCACGCTTGTCCTGGAAGTGCTTGTAGAAGGTGCCGGTCGAATAACCGGCTTCCTTCGCTATCCGATTTGAATCAGTTCCATGGAAGCCGGTTTGATTGAAAAGGCCGGCGGCCGCGGACACCAACCGCTCACGAGTTTGGGCCGGTGCGCCGCGCCGCGGGCGATCCGCTTCCGTCTTTTTTCCACGAGTATTCATGGCAACATTGACAGCATTTTCATCTACATGATACTTCTATCACTCATAGTGATATTAATATCACTATGAGTGACGCACCCGAAGGATGCATATGCGCATGCTGTTTCCCATTGGAAGGGTTCTGTTCGCGTTGATCTTCATCACCGCTGCTCCAAGGCATTTCACTTGGGAGGGCATACACCATGCCGCGGATTTAGGCGTACCACTCGCGGGCCTGCTGGTTCCCGTTGCAGGGGTGATGGCGCTTGCCGGGGGACTGAGCGTCGCACTAGGTTGGAAGGCTCGGTGGGGTGCCTGGACGCTGGTAGCCTTCCTCATACCGGTCACCTGGATGATGCATGCCTTCTGGAAGCAATCTGATGCGGCGGCTTTTCACATTCAGCAAGCCATGTTCGTGAAAAACCTATCAATGCTCGGTGCAGCGCTTCTGTTGACCCAATTCGGTGCCGGAGCGATGAGCATCGATGGCCGTACGTAAGGATGCGGACTCTCAATGAATTAGGCTTATTTGGCGCGAACAATTGGGTAGGCGGTATACTCTCATCCCACAGGCCTCAGCCCGATCTTGCCGGCGCTGCTCTCCGGCATCCTCACTTATGCTCGCAATGGCCAGGCACGGCGGCCTAATTTCAATACGGAGTATCTGATGCCATGACTCAAGCCCAGATCTCGAATCAACCGCCTCTTACCGTCGAACGCGAGGTAGGAGAAGTTCCCGGCACGGTGATCTTCCATTTCTCAGGGCCCTTGACCGTGCGCACCGTATTTGAATGCCAGTCGCCCGAAGCCGTGAGCAAAATGTTCGATTTGCAATTGATGTTGCCCAACGGCGAGCCGCCGAACGTTAACATCTTCGACCTGACCGATGTGCCTTATATGGATTCCTCGGGACTAGGCATGGTCATCCGGCATTATGTCCGTTGCCAGGACAAAGGCGTTCGGTTTATCGCCGCGGGAGTGAGCCCGCGCGTCCTGGAATTGTTCCAGCTTACCAACGTGGACGCGGTCATTCCCATGACCGCCACAGTTGCGGAAGGGAGTTAGTAGCCCTCAACAGGCTTGAGGGGAGGCCTGCCGAATCCCACATCTGCCAGAACCAGGCAGATAAGAGGCACCCGGCGATTGGTGACGGGATAGCGCCCAGGTGGGCGGCTGGGTACCTTTACAACTTCCTTATTTCTGACAACCTAAAATCTCGAGTGGGCTTCCACCGGCCCGCCGGAGAGCTGTGTCCGTTTTCAATGTTCTTCTCGGTAAACCGCTCGCCACCTCCGAAGAGCGCGCCGAGCATATTGGCCCCATCTCCGGCATCCCGGTATTCGGTCTGGATGCGCTTAGCTCGGCCGCGTATGGTCCTGAAGCGGCGCTTACCCTGCTTATACCGCTCGGCCTGGCCGGCGTCGCACACATCGTTCCCATCAGCTTCGCCATTATCGCCTTACTGGCGATCGTTTACTTTTCCTATTGCCAGACAATTGATGCCTATCCGCATGGCGGCGGCAGTTATACCGTCGCTACAGAAAATCTTGGAGAAACCGCCGGTCTTCTCGCCGCCGCGGCCCTCATGATCGACTACATTCTGAACGCCGCGGTGGGGATCTCGGCGGGCGTGGGCGCGTTGATCTCTGCCTTTCCAAAACTTCAGCCACACACCCTCGCTCTCTGCCTGCTGATTCTTGCCGTCCTCACCCTCATCAACATGAGGGGCACTAAGGATACGGGCGCGGCCTTTCTCATTCCTACGTATTTGTTCATCGGTTCGCTGCTCTTCGTCATCCTGGCCGGAGCCATTCGCGCGATTCTTGCTCACGGCCATCCCACGCCCATCGTCAGTCCACCCGCCCTGCCGGCGCCCGCGTCCATGCTTTCCTTCTGGTTGCTACTGAAGGTCTTCGCCAGTGGCTGCACCGCCATGACTGGCGTGGAGGCTGTCTCCAATGGTGTCAATGCCTTTCGTGAGCCGGTTCAGCGTAACGCCAAGCGTACCCTCACTATCATCATTGTGCTGCTCATGCTCTTCTTGAGCGGCATCGCGCTTCTCTGCCGCGCTTACAACATCGGAGCTACGGATCCTGGCGGCTCCGGCTATCAGAGCATCCTCTCCCAGCTCATCTCCGCCGTCACCGGCCGCGGCTGGTTTTATTACGTTGCCATCGCCTCCATTCTCTCGGTACTCGCGCTGTCGGCCAATACCTCGTTCGCAGATTTTCCCCGTCTAACCCGCGCCATTGCTGAGCGCGACCACCTTCCTCACGTCTTCAAGATTCGCGGTCGCAGGCTCCTCTACTCCCACGGCATCTATGCCCTTGTCGGCTTCACCGCGCTGTTGCTGGCCGCCTTCGGTGGAGTCACCGATCGCCTCATTCCGCTCTTTGCGATCGGAGCCTTTCTCGCCTTCACCCTCTCTCAGGCGGGCATGGTCGTCCACTGGAAACGCTCTGATTCTCCGGGGCGCCTCCACCGCATGCTCATTAACGGCTTCGGTGCATTCGCCACCGGAGTTACTCTTCTGGTCGTCCTGGTCGCCAAGTTTCGCGACGGAGCCTGGATCACCGTCATCCTGGTTCCTCTGCTCATCATTGTTATGGCAGGGGTCAAACGCCACTATGATGGTGTCAGGCGGACCATCGATGTCGAAACTCCCATCAACCTCACCAACCTTGCCGAGCCGCTTGTCATCGTCCCACTCGACCGATGGACGCGCATTACAGAAAAAGGACTTCGCTTTGCCCTGAAGATCAGCAGCCATATCGAGGCGGTCCATGTCGACGCCGAGGACTGCTCGGGAGAAGTTTGCACCATGTTCCAACAGAACGTGGTGGCTCCGGTGCTGGCCGCGGGTCTTACCCCGCCAGAGCTTGTCCTGGTCCGCTCCCCTTACCGCTTCGTCCTCGTCCCCCTGGTCGATCACATCCTGGAAGTGGAGCGCGTCCACCCGGACCGTCAAATCGCTGTGCTGGTTCCCGAGCTGGTAGTTCGCCATTGGTGGCAGGCGCCACTGCACAACCAGCGAGCTCAACTGCTCAAGGTCCTGCTCCTTCTTAAGGGCAACCAACGCATTATCGTCATCAACATCCCCTGGTATCTATAGCGGGATCGCAATACGAAACAACGAGCCCACATCCAGATGGGCTATAAGAGGCTTGCGCAGGGGGGCGTGGACACGCCCACCGAGGAACAGTTACCCTGAGAGCCTCGTGCAGCCCCGTATCTACCAGCGCACGCGCATCGGGTTAGCCGGTTTAGTACTCAGTGAAGTGAAACGCAAAACGGAGAGATTCTTAGTCCATGCCGAAAATAACAGCGGTCACCATGGTCACAAGTGGTGATCTGAGACAATCCGCAAATCAAGTCTGTTGGCCGCAGCAGGAAGAACTGGAACGCAATCTCACGCAGTGCTTTCGCGAAGAAGGCGTAAAGGTAACCAGAGCGTTTCCCGTAGATCCCTCAAAAGGGCACGGCTTCATCTCCAGCCAGAGAATGGGCATGGACGTTTTCTCTCAGATCGATCCCGAGGCAAACCTGGTCTTCGCTACCGCGGCCTGGCAATACAGCCACCACGTGCTTCCCGGCATGCGCCATCATCGGGGACCAATCCTGACTGTAGCCAATTGGTCTGGCCGGTGGCCGGGCCTGGTTGGTCTGCTGAACCTGAATGGTTCGCTGATCAAGGCCGGAGTCAGGTTCAGCACCTTATGGAGCGAGCGGTTCGATGATGAATACTTCCTTCGTGGATTGCGGGAGTGGATTCACCAGGGCACTGTGTCTCACGATGCAAGCCATGTTAGGCCGTTGGAGCCTGGCAAAATCCCCCATGCAGCCCGCCGTATGGGGGACAACCTGGCAGCTGAACTAAAGCACCGGAAAGCCATTCTTGGCGTCTTCGACGAAGGCTGTATGGGAATGTATAACGCCATTATCGATGATGAACTTCTGAACCCGCTTGGAGTATTCAAAGAGCGGCTCAGCCAATCGGCCTTGATTGCCCGGATGAGCACAATCGCGGATAGTGAAGCGCAGGCGGTGCGCGATTGGCTCGACGTGAAGGGAGTAAAGTTTGTCACCGGCAAGGAAGAAGCGACGGAACTCACCGATGCCCAGATCCATCAGCAGTGCAAGATGTACATCGCCGCAGTACGCATCGCTCACGAGTTCGGATGCGATGCAATCGGCATCCAGTACCAACAGGGGCTTAAAGATCTGGTACCGGCCTCCGACCTGGTGGAAGCGCTGCTCAACAATTCTGATCGTCCCCCCGTCTACAGTGAGTCAGGGCAGCAATTGTATCCAGCCGGCGCCTTGCCTCATTTCAACGAGGTGGATGAGTGTGCCGGGGTGGACGCGCTCGTGACCAATCGGTGCTGGAGTGCTCTTGGGCTTGATCCGGCTACAACGCTCCATGATGTCCGGTGGGGTGAGCAGTACGTTGGCGAAGGCATCGACGATTTTGTGTGGGTACTCCAAATCTCAGGCGCCGCTCCGGCCGGTCATTTCATTGGCGGCTATGGCGGAGTAACCAGTGAGAGACAGCCACCCATGTATTTTCCCCTTGGCGGGGGAACCTTCAAGGGCGTTGGGCGTCCGGGAAAGATCGTCTGGAGCCGCGTGTTCGTCGAAGGTGGTCAGCTGCATATAGATGTTGGGCTGGGCTCGGTGATTGAGCTTCCCAAAGATGAGCTGGAGCGGCGCTGGAAAGAGACGACTCCGCAATGGCCGTTGGTAAGCGCCGTTTTCGATGGCGTTACCCGCGACCAATTCATGGCCAGGCACCGGGCAAACCACGTGAATATTGCTTACGCAGAAGACGACAAGTCGGCCATCCATGCGCTGGCTGTGAAGTCAGCGATGTTGCACTCGCTTGGAGTCCAGGTGCATGTGTGCGGCAAGGTTCCTTTGGCCTGACCCTATGTTTCGAACAAAGATGCCTCAGTGCGCAACGACCCGCGCCCAGGGAACGAAATCGCTATAGACTCGTTGACGCACTTGAAAGGCACTATGAAACCATTCGCTCTCCTATTAATTCTGGTGGCAGGGACGACACTCGCGTGCGGTGCGCAAACTCCTGGTTGGCCCGACCCGATGCAGCAGCAGACCTACACTCCGCATCGTGCGTCCAGCACCGACCCCACGGGCGCGAATCATGACTTTCGCACCGTGGCTCCCGGCGCCACGCTGACGGTTCTGGATAAGGATGGGCCGGGGGTGATTGCTCACATCTGGTTCACCGTTGCAGACAATGAGCCCTACAACCTGAAACGGATCGTGTTGCGCATGTTCTGGGATGGCAACGCATCAGCAAGCGTCGAAACTCCCATCGGTGACTTTTTCGGTCTCGGCCTTGGCGAATACCATTCCTGGCAGTCGGCGGTGCTTTCCGTGGGAAGCGAGAAGAGTCTGAACTGTTTCTTTCCCATGCCCTTCCAGCATCACGCGCGAATCACGATTACCAATCAAGGCGAGCAGCCGATTCACGCCTTCTACTACAACATCGACTACCGTACCTACTCCCACCCTCTGCCCCCCGGCACCCTGTACTTTCACGCTCAGTACAATCAGGCCCAACCAAACCGTGGCTGGACAAATAACTGGAAATCCAACCAGGACGCTATCGTCAATGACAAGACCAATCTCGATGGTAAGGACAATTATGTCTGGATGGAGGCTAAAGGACACGGCCAGTACATGGGTGTGACGATGTCCGTGCTGCAAAATCAGGATAAGTGGTGGGGCGAAGGCGACGACATGTTTTTCATCGACGGAGCGAAGACCCCGTCGATCGTTGGAACGGGCACGGAAGACTATTTTCTGGGGGCGTGGGACTTCGGCGGAAAGCCATTTTCCTATCAGCTCTATGGCGCGCCCGTAGTGGGTGCGGAGCAGGCGGGGAGCAAGTCGAGCGTCTATCGTTTCCACCTCGACCAGCCGATCCCATTCGACAAATCGTTCAAAGCCACCATTGAGCATGGAAATGCCAATGGCCGCTCAGACAACTTCTACTCCGTCGCTTATTGGTATCAGGCGGAGCCAAGCGACCCCTTGCCGCCCCTACCCCCGGTGGAGCAGAGAGTCCCAAAGTTGCAGCCGGTTGGCGGCCCGGGGAGTGCAGGCCCTCTCTCCTCACTCTTCAAATGAAGCTCCATAAGGACTGCGCTGGTGACGCTTGAACGCCAGGAGTCATCCCGCGAGTCGGCAGCCTCACTGCCGTCTCCGCGATCGGACCACTCATGAGACGACCTCCTTCCTCCGAGGTCAATTCTCTCCAAATTCCATCAGATTGGCCAAGGCGTGCTAATCCGGGTGCGCCATCGGGCCGTGTCACGTTCGCTTTGAAACAAGATCCAAATCCTCGGCTTAGAGCGTGTTCACAAGATGCTACTCACGGTCGTGTCCGCAGAGGCCTGGCCGGCGCGTCTCGAAAAGTCGGCTTCAGCCGTGCCGTAATTGATTGAGAGTTCCCTGGCTACCTCGCCGCAGCGACCATTAGCCCCTTTGGGACATCTTTCTATCAGCGCATAAGAGAATTTAGAGGATGGAAAAAACGTACCTCAGCGGCTTCTAACGCCGATGGTAATTTGCCTTCTAAAACTTTGGACCCGTTGAGGCCGTAACCTCTGAGAAGATGCCTACAAACCCTTTTTCAGCAGTAAAAAAGATGGGTTAGGCGGCACGAGGATTGAGTTGGGACCTTTGTGTTCGGAAGGTCTGCCCGAAAAACCAAATCAGCTCCAAAACGATTGGCCAGACGATCACCATCGATATCAGCCAGCCCAATTTTGACCGCAGATTCCCAGCCGCTCCACCATAAACGACGAGGCAAAGTGCAGCGTTGGCGAGATAAGCGGTATCAAGGCCCACAAGGCAAGCCTGAGTAGAGGATAGGTAATGGCGCCTTAGGAGCAGGATGAGAGCGCTCGCGACGACTATGCCGAACCCCAGGCTTAGGACCGAGAGGCGTTGCCATTCGCTGGTCCCAGCGAGATGCAACAGAAACGGCACCTGCACCAACACCGTCCCACTGATAGAGAGGGCGACGGCACTCCAGATCAAGCGTCGCCCGGTCGCCGTCGAAGGTTGGATTGAAAAAAGTGAGCGTAGCCGGAGCCAGATCATCGGATAAGCGAGAAAGAACGGCGCACCGACAAGTACGTGCCACCAATTGCCCTGATTACCCGGAACCCGTAGCGTCACAGCGTCCCAGGGTGATGTGTCCAATGCAAAGGGAAGGAATGCAACAACGCCTGCCAGCAGCCATATAAGGAGCGCGATCGCTTTGACCCATGCCGGCCCCTGTTCTTCTTTTGACCAAGCCGTCCCATTGCTATCTGCAGCTTTTGAATGATCGTCCACGATGACCCCCAACTCAACCTACGTGGGACGACTTGCAAAGGTTCCATGGCTTCACACAGCGAGCATCAGTTTTGCAGTCACGGCAAATGCCCGGGAGAAGCTAACTGAGACACCCCGTCTCAACTCTCCTCTTTCATCTTCTCGGCTAACTTTTTCAAATTGTTCACATCACTATCCAACGCCTTCGACAAGCCTGAGAGGACCACATCGGTGGGCATCAACTTCCCATTAACTATTTTCAGCAGTTCGGCTGGATCCATAGTCAGGTGCTCAGCCAGTTGATAGATATCGATTTCCCGTCGGGCACACAGCTCTCCCACAAACTTAGTGAAGTCAGACACCCGACGCTGATCCATTTCAGGGTTCAATCGCATCCCGTCGCATTCGGTCCGTTTGTAGTTGATCGTCATTTTGAGCTTTGCCTCTTTCTTCTTACCTTAGCTTCCATTGTTTCTCTTGCTGCTGGGACCCGCTCAGAGCGAGGCCGAGATTGTCCCACTCAACTGGCGAGTCTTTCACCTCAACCTTCTGTTTCACCACGTCGTTCATGGGCAAATCTTTTCCCCTCCTCAGGCGCGTCTTCGAAGGGATCGATCGCGCCCGCTGGCCCCTGCCGCGACGAACGAGTACCAATTCCGGGTCGATGATGCTGGAGCCGATTCCCACGGCAGCCGGCAACTCATTCCGGAAAAGAAAGCCGCCCGGAATGAAGGTTCGTGTCGGGGGAGAGTAGTGAGCAAGTCGCCAGGCGTCGTCTGAAGCTAATCTTTGCGGTTATTTACACCCTGGCCCTGAGCCTTTTGCTCGCTCGGAGGGAGGAAACGAGGTTGTGAATTTAGACTCTACCCTACGGAGGGGCCATTTGTCCCTCAATTTCCAGTCAATTTTACCTATCTTTCAGCCATCGGCTGGGGTTTGGGAGTTAGTGTCTCAGCTTGAAATGGTCCTACCTTTACGGCCGCCAGAAAGGTTAAGCAGATAGATGGGGTTTCCGGCACTGGGTTGGCTCTAACCCGTTTGATTCACTGTTATCTCTTAGCTTTATTCATCTGACTTCAGAGTCACAAGCGAAAGCGAGGACGCGATGGCAGACCTAACACCGATGGGCGGGGCCGGTGTTACTCCGCAGGCGCAGTTGATGAATTATGGAGGACGGCGAGCGGCGGTTTGCGCTGACGCCACTGATTGAGCCGCTACGCGCGGGTATATCGGCGGGCGCGGACTTCGGTGGTAATGATTCTAAGCGATTATTAGGCGTGGACGTTTCGCTATCTGGTGTACCAGTCCAAACGGGAAAGACGGCGTTTGATCACTATAGGCGAATAAAGGGCGAAAATAATCCACAGCTTTCCGTGCATCGGCACCGTTCTACCGGAACTCTGCTTCACGGGTTGAGACTCCACGCATCCGAGTAACGGCTATGCGGACAAGTGGTACATCTTTAGCGCCGGAGACAGGCTCGACATTTAGCCGCTGGCTGATCCACAGGTCTTAACTTGCTTCATGACATCTTGTAGGTAAGATGCGTTGCTGATGACGATTTGAGTCAACAAGCATATATCCGTCCCCTGCACGTGATGAGCTTGACGGGATGAGATGGATCAAATTCGACCTTTTGGCATAGACGGCGGATGTACACATCAACGATGCGTCGGATCTCCCGGCATCACATGATCGAGCATGATCCATGTTGGCGCATGGTCGCTGGCGTTCGCCTGTCCACGCGCCCATCGGTCGACCCCACCGTCCACCAGCCGGTCCACCACCTTCGGCGAAAGGAGAAAGTGATCGAGACGCATGCCTTTGTCCTTTGACCA
Source organism: uncultured Acidobacteriaceae bacterium (assembly GCA_964609355.1). Lineage (GTDB taxonomy): Bacteria > Acidobacteriota > Terriglobia > Terriglobales > Acidobacteriaceae > PALSA-350. The sequence goes on from CAZSUK010000307.1 coordinate 12,553, forward strand.
CCGTTCAAACTTGTAATCCCAGAATGTCCAGAGCGGCCCATGCGGATGTAGCCTGCGCATCGCGTCGGTCCAGCCTTGAGCCAGTAAACGCGCAAACGCTTGCCTGCTTTCGGGTTGGATCAATGCGTTGCTATCCAACGATCGCGTCGGATAGATGTCCTGCGGTGTCGGTACGACGTTATAGTCACCGGCCAACACCACCGGGGCGCCACTCGCCATGAGGTCGGCGGCATGGGCAATGAGGCGCTCAAACCAGGCCAACTTGTAGTCGAACTTCGGTCCAGGTTGCGGATTCCCATTGGGGAGGTAGATAGAACTGATCAGAACTCCCTCAACAGCCGCTTCGATGTAGCGGGCTTGGTGATCTTTAGGATTTCCTGGCAGGCTTATACGGGTCAACACGGGAGCATGGTTTCGCGCCAGAATGGCTACGCCGTTCCAGGACCGCTCCCCTTGCCAAACTGCTTCGTACCCGGCAGATCGAAGGGCATTCGCGGGAAACTCTTCCTGCTCCACCTTGAGCTCTTGGAGACAAACCACGTCCGGCTCAGCTTTGGCTAACCAGGCCAGGAGGTTATCAAGCCGTTTATTGATGTTGTTGATGTTGAACGTCGCGACTCTCACCAGGTTCCTCGCTGTCTCTGTACTTCCGGGTGCCTACCATAAGCAGCAACCTGAGTTCGTTTGGTTCCGGCTGGCGTTATTTTAACGGCGGAAAGCAATGGAAAACCCCGAACAAAAATGCATATCTGTTTTTTGCGGGTCGCTGTTCTACTGGTCACATGATGATGCGCAGATCTGCAATATTCGATCTCGATGGCACGCTCACTGACTCGAAACCAGGCATTCTCGGATGCCTTACCAAGGCCCTCGAAGCCCATGGCGTCGCCTGGACCGGGTCTCTCGACTGGTTCATCGGTCCTCCCGCCGAACAGTCCTGGCGCCGCCTCATGCCGGATGGCGACGACGATGCTCGCCGCGCAGCTCTCCGGCACGACTACCGCTTGTGCTACGACGCCACCGGCTGGGCGGAGAACTCCGTCTATCCCGGCGTACATGTGGTGTTGCAGAGCCTCCAGGCCTCGGGCTGGCAACTCTTCGTCTGCACCTCCAAGCGCGAAGATTTCGCCCTGCGGATCCTCGAAAAATTCGCCCTGAGCCGCTATTTTCTGGCCCTGTATGCGGACACGGCTGGATCGCTCGATCACACCAAGACGGCCCTGCTCCGTCGTTTACTTGAAGAGCAGTCCCTCGATCCCGTCACCACGTTGATGGTCGGTGACCGCAATTTCGATATCGAAGCCGCCCGCGCGAACGGCGTAACTTCGATCGCTGTCACCTACGGCTACGGCACCTCAGAGGAACTCGAATCGGCTCATCCTGACCACACCTGCAATGCAGTCGAAGATCTCCTCCCGATCTTCTCTGCACTCGCCTCGACCCAGTTCCCAACGCACGGAGGGCTTCGATAATCCGGGAGGCCCATTTGCTTACACGGTCACCACCGATCCGAATAGCGAGGCAGGCATGCCGCTTGCCCCGCGCCTTAACGAGTTCTCATGTGGTACTGGTTGGGCGCGCCTGGAGTGGGAACGTTGTCGCTGACTTCTGCTCCGGCCGCATGTTCCCGAGTCAATGCAGCGGTCAGCGTGATGCCGGTGCCCGAGACCTGTGCGCCTGCCGCGTGCCCACGAGTGAGCGGCGCGGTAACGGTAATCGTGGTGGTGCCAAACCTTCTGACAGAGACGATGACCGCCGTCTCAGAGTCCGTGCCAGTGTCAATGGT
>CAZSUK010000308.1:0-5189 GCA_964609355.1 uncultured Acidobacteriaceae bacterium
TGCACTCCCACACTGTGCTGCGCCAGCAAACTACGCCCCGATTCCACAATCAACTGCAGCGCCCGTTCCGGACCCTGATCCGGGAGCGTCGCAAACTCGATCCTTGCAAGAGCCTCCGGAGGGCGCGCAGAAAGAATCACCGCCGTCTTGGTGCCACCCACGTCTACGCCGAGATAGACCTTCTCCATCACGAGAGCGCCGGCGCTTGCGTCTGAATCTCACGAGCGCGCTCGAGGGCCGCAGTCACATGAGGGCAAATATTCTCTGCACCCACATGGCGCGCAAAGGAAACCTGCGCCATCAAGCGCGCCGGCTGTTCCCGCGCTCCACACAGCAACAAGGTTCGCCCCGAGGCGCGCACCTCGAGCGCCAACCTCTCCAGCGCCTGCAGGCCGGTGGAGTCGAGCGCCGTCATATTACGCAGCCGCAGCACCACAATCGGCGGCAGCGAAGCCAGCTCCCGGCGAATTTCATCTACCTTCTCCGAAGCCCCAAACAGGAACGGCCCGTGAATGCGAAAAATAGCCAGGTACGAAGGGATATCTTTCCCCTGCAGCACATGCACGCGTCCATCCTCCACATCGTCTTCCGTCACCCGGGTCACCGTGGTGGTCAGGGTGACCTTACGGATGAAGACCAGTGCCGCCAGAATCATTCCCCCTTCGACCGCAACTGTCAGATCGGCAAAGACGGTGAGCAGCAGCGTGGTGAGCCATACCCCAATTTCCAACTTGGACAACCGCAGAATCTGCGGGATCTCCGGCCACTCCCCCATGTTGTAGCAAACCACCGCCAGGATGGCGGCCAGCACCGCCAGCGGAATGAACCTGGCCAGCGGCGCAGCGAACAGCAACACCGCAAGCACGGTAAGCGCATGCACCATGCCGGCGACGGGAGACACTGCTCCGCAGCGAATACTGGTCGCGGTACGGGCGATCGCGCCAGTCGCCGGCAATCCACCGAACAGCGGAGACAGGATATTCGCAAAGCCCTGCGCCACCAGCTCCACGTTCGGATTATGCTGGTCGCCGCTCATGCGGTCAGCGACCACCGCCGACATGAGCGATTCAATCGCTCCCAGCAGAGCCACCGTGATCGCAGGCGAGATCAGCATCCTCATGGTGGAGTAGTGAAACACCGGTACATGGAAGCGGGGAAAGCCTGAGGGAATTCCGCCAAACCGCGTGCCGATGGTCTCGACCGGCAAGTGCGCGAAGTACACCACCAGCGTCGCCCCCAGAAGGGCGACAATGTAGCCGGGGATTCGGGGCAGGAAGCGGCGAATCACCAGGATGAGCACCAGCGCGGAACAGGAAAGCACTGTCGTCGAGAGAGACGCCGTGCGCGCATGCTCGAGCACCACCCGCAGGCGACCGATAAAATCCCCAGGAACGGGCCCGGTCTGCAGTCCGAAAAAGTCTTTGATCTGGGTGCTGGCGATGAGGATGGCGATGCCGTTGGTGAAACCCACGATCACCGGGCGGGGAATGAACTTGACCGCCGCTCCCAGGCCCGTGGCTCCCAGCGCAATCAGCAGGCAGCCGGCCATGATGGTGCACAACAGCAGGCCATCGAACCCATAATGCGCCAGGATGCCGGCAACAATGACGACAAAGGCGCCCGTCGGGCCGGCAACCTGGGTACGCGAACCACCCAGCGCGGAGACTGCGAACCCTGCCACCACCGCGGTGTAAAGTCCGGCCTCCGGCGGCGCACCGGAAGCGATGGCAAACGCCATGGAAAGCGGCAGCGCCACCAGCCCCACGGTGACCCCGGCCGTCACGTCAGCGCCGAGTTTCCTCCCGCTGTAGTCCCCCAGGGCAAGTACTGATTTTGGTGTCCACGCGGTAAGGTTCAAGCCGTTCTCTCTTACTGCGTCTTGATTCGGTCACTGAGCCTCTTGGCCAGCTTCCCAATCTCGTCTACGTCCTTGATCGCGTCCACGGAGACCTTATCGCCCTTTTGCACTTGTTGCTTGAAGGCGGTGGCCAACTGCACCAGGCGGGCGGCGTCGCTGAAGACCTGTTTCTGGTGTTCTTCCCGTAGCCGCTTGAGTTGACGCGCCTGCAACTCCCGGGGTACGTAAGGTTGGTCGTCCGGCAGGTGGGAGTGGTCCAGCTGATCGCCGGGGAGAACGGGCGAAACGGCGGCGGGGGTATTGAACTGCGGGGCCGCGAATCCCCGGCCGGCGGCAAACATGACTAGGGCAAGGACGAACACAACGTCGAATGCAGCGACAAAAGAAACCGGGCCCCCTTTCATGGTCCGCCAACCGTTGTTGGAAAAGTCCCTCACTTCACATCCCCTTGGCAATTTGTCGTGCACTTACGGTTTGCTTTGAATCACTTGTTCGCGATCTTTCATTCTTTCCTTGAGCTCTTTGGCTAGTTTTTGTACTTCATCGACCTTACGCAGGGCAGCCAACGATAAGGTGTTGTTGCCGGCCTTATCTAGCTCGGCTTTCAGCTCCTGAGTCAGCTGCAGCAAATGAGCCGCATCGATCTGTAGTTGCCGCTCTACTGGATCGGTAGAGAGCGGAGGATCCGGCGGAGGCGCGGGCTGCGGAACAACTGGGGCCGGCGGGCTGGCTGGAGCGGGCGATTCGACCGGAGGAGGCGCAGGAGCCGCGACCGGAGGATTCGGCGCCGGATGGGATTCGGCCGGCGGACTGGGCACTGCCGGTTGCCCGATCTCCGCCGGCGGGTGGAATTCCGCCGGCTCAGCATCGTCCGTGTCCGCGTTATTTTTATCCTGATTTTGATTTTGGGTTTGCTGGGTTTGCTGGGTGTTTTGGCTGTCCGGTGATGCCTGCGATTGGCCTGGGGCGCCGGCTGTGGAGACGAAACACATCCCCACCGCCACCGCAACTACCCATCGCTCAAGTAGCATCATAGGGTGCCAGTGTACGCCACCCTTTTGCCAATTGCCTCCCTCCTTCAACGGTCTGAGCCCACCTCTTCGTTTGTCCGCAGCCTCGATCAGGAATGGCTCGCCGACGTACAGGAATTTCTCCATGTAGGTCTGCCCAAGCTGCTCTTCATTGCTCTCTACGCCTGGGTGCTGATCCTGATCGTGAACTTCATCACCGGTCGGGTGATCAAGGTCGCCGAGCACCGCGACAGCCTGGGAGCGGCACGCGGAGCCCAGGTGCGGACCCTGGCCTCCGTCATCCGCGCCACCGGCATCGGCATTGTCGCCTTCCTGGCCATTTTGCAGATCATGGAGAATGTTCTCCACTTCAACCTGGGTCCCCTTCTGGCCAGCGCAGGAGTCGCCGGCGTGGCCATCGGCCTGGCCGCCCAGACCATTGTGAAGGACGTGCTCAACGGCATCCTGATCCTGATTGAAGACCAATACAACGTGGGCGATGTGGTGACGCTGGCTGGGATGACCGGCACCGTCGATTCCATGACCCTGCGCAAGACGCAGGTGCGCGGGTTTGACGGCACGCTCTACATCATTCCCAACAGCCAGATCACCAATGTAGCCAACCAGAGCCGCGACTACTCGGTAAGCACGCTGAATGTGTCGGTTGATTTTTCTGCAAATCCCGACGAGGTGATCCCGTTGTTGAAGAAGATCGCGCTCGAAGTGCGCAACGAGCCGGCGTTCAAAGATGTATTCGTCACCGATCCGCTGGTATTCGGGGTGGATTCCATCAAGGGAACCGAAGTGATTTACCCCATCCAGATCAGGACACTGCCGCGCAAACAATTCGAAGCAATGCGCGAGATGCAGCGCCGCATCCGCCTGGCGCTCGAGGAGCACAACCTGCTTCCGGGAAGTCCCTACCGGATTACCAGTGGCGGGGGACAACTGGGGACCGCGTCGCGCGAGACGGAAGCAGCAAAAGCTCCCGACCCCACCACGGCCAAACCCAACGAGATTAATCCGTTCACGGGCGAGTGAAGTCAAATTTCAGGAACTATTTTGCTCCGCTGAGAGGCTTAATGTGCTGTCGAATCCATTCGAGGATTTGGAGCATGCGGAATTCATGCCGTTCCATAGAACCCGTGATAAAAGCGTGCCCTTCTGATCCTTCAACTTCCAGACAAAAGCCGTTGACTCGCAGGAAAACGTCAGCGCCAGCGAAGGCGATGCGTTTATTGCCGTCCACAAAACCGTGATTGTTGCCGAGCGATTCCATCAATGCGGCGGCTTCCTCCTCGATGGTGCTGTAATAGCCGATTTGAGGACGGAAAATGGCGGCCTCCACAGCGCCCTTGTCGCGCACACCGTGAAGACCGCCGAACCTATCGATAAGTGTATGTTGCATACGGTAGACTTCGGCCACCGTAAGGAAGTTCGACATTTACTTGGCTAAGCGCTCCAGCAGATCGTGGTTGCGAGCAACAGATTGCTCGAAGGCGTCCAGCACCTCGGGACGTACTAACTGCTGCGATGGAACCACATTGTGCAGATAGAATCGGAGCGCCTGTTCGAGGACGTGTCGCTTACTCTGCCCATTCTGCTCGGCAACGGCGACAAACTCCTCGTAAAGTTGAGCATCAATTTCAGGAGTGAACTTCTTGGTCGTTGGGGCTGACATGTCTTCGCCTCTGGTTCTATTTTATCCCTCAACCAAGATTCATCAAGATAAATATTGATTAACCCATCTGGTTACCAAATAACGACTTGCGCGGTTTATTTTCTCTGTAACGTACGCTTTGAACGATCGCTCAACAGGGGTGATCGACCGACCACGGATCGAGGCGCTTCCAGCTTTGGAGGGTCAGAGATTCCTTCGAAGACCCTGTTGGCCGGCCAGTCTCCGGCGGCATACACACGACGATCACGCAGGCCTGTGGTTCCCTCCTGCCAGGCGAGCAGCATCCGTTTTCCTATGTCTCGAAAACCAGGGTGTTCCGCCATCTTTTCGCGTACCAGGGGTCCAGTCTCCGCAATCGAGTCGCTGATGGATTCGAGGATGATCGCCTGTTCTCGGGCTGAAACGCCAAAGGTGCCGGTCACAAACTTCATAAGGTTCTTGCCCGGCGTCCATGTCTTTTTGCCAAGAAATCCTATTCCGGGCGGATTGAGCTGGTAGCCCGCGTAGACACTGGTCGTGAGGAAGTCGTAAGCCGGCGAAAGATGCGCATCGGCACGCGAGGTATAGAGCATCGCTATGTTCTTTGCATGACAGTCGGCGTTCCGCAAAGCATAGGTGAGCAATAAAATTGCAGTCAGGT
>CAZSUK010000309.1:0-2982 GCA_964609355.1 uncultured Acidobacteriaceae bacterium
CCGGGGTGGGCGCGTGCGGGTCGCGACCACGTCCGCCTTAGATCGCCTTGGTAGCCGTCTCTTCGAGCGGCGGGCGGGGGGTGCGACTCACGCCCCCTGGGATCGGACGGCGGCGCGTGCAGCTTCGATCTCTTCGTGCACGCCGTTCGCGGCGGGAAACTGCCGCCCCGCTTGTCCGTACCAGTAGCGCGCATTCGAGGTATCGCCCTCGAGGAGGTGCACGATGCCGTGCAACCAAGCGGCGAGCGCGCATGGGTCGTCCTGCACGATGGCGTGCGCGGCTTCCCAGTCCCCGCCCGCAAGAAGCTCGGCAGCGCGGCGGAGGGCATCCGAGGAGTTCACGCGAGCAAGCTTAGGACGGCGACGACCGCTGGCAAACGGGACCGCGCCAACCGGATCGGGCCGCCGGGCGAGGTGCTGCCCCCCTCCTGCCGTGCCAGAATGGGCGCCATGACCTCGTTCGCCCACCTGCCCGAGACGATCCGCCTCGGGGATCTAGAAGTGTTCCGCCTCGGCTTCGGCGCCATGCAGCTGCCGGGGCCCATGGTCTACGGGCCGCCCCGCGATCCCGCGGCGGCGCGCGCCGTCCTGCGCCGCGTGATCGACCTGGGCATCAACCTCGTCGACACGTCCTGGTACTACGGCCCGTACGTCTCGAATGAGCTCATCAAGGAGGTCCTGCACCCGTACAAGGCGGGGCTCGTCTTCGCGACCAAGCTCGGCGGTCGCCGTACGGAGGACAAGGGGTGGGCCTCGTACCTGCGGCCCGAGGAGCTCCGCAAGGGCTGCGAAGAGGACCTGCGCACCCTGGGGCGCGACCACCTGGATATCGTCCACCTGCGGTGGATTCCGCACGGCGCGGCCGTGACGTTCGGCGAGGCGCTGGACGCCATGATCGCGCTCAAGAGCGAAGGCAAGATCCGCCACCTGGGCCTGAGCAACGTGACGCTCGCGCAGATCCAGGAGGCGCTCCGCAAGACGCCGATCGTCACCGTCGAGAACCTGTACAACGCGGCGGCGAGCGGCGAGAAGCTGGGCCAGAGCTTCCTCGGCAACACCGCGGGGCAGGAGGAGATCGTCGCGTTCTGCACCGAGCACGGGATCGCCTACCTGCCCTACTTCCCGCTGAACGTCCCGGGGCCAGGCCCCGTCGACCGCCCGGTCATCAGGAAGATTGCCGCGGCGCGGGGCGTGTCCGAGACGCAGGTCGCGCTCGCGTGGCTCCTCGCGCGCTCGCCCGTGATACTGCCTATCCCCGGCACGAGCACCGTGGCGCACCTGGAAGACAACTGGGCGGCACGCAAGCTCGCGCTGACCCGTGACGAGATCGCCGCGATCACCGAAGCGCGCAAGCCGTAGGGCGCATCGCAGGGGCGGCGCGTGCCGTCGAGACGGTAGCAGCCGTTGCGGTGCCTGGCGCTTTCCGAGTCAGATTCTACGATTGGGGTCGACCATGATTCCCTTCGGTGCTCGCCGAGGCGACGCTCGGCTCCACGAATTCGAAGACCGTCCCTTCGATATCCCGTGCCACCATGTTCCGACCCGCGGGTGTCGGGGCTGGCGCCTGTAGAATCGTCCCGCCACGGCTCCGGAGGTGGGCCTCGAACTCCGCGATCGAGTCGACGAGGAAGGTGGCGCGCAGCTCCCGCATGGGAGTGAGCGCCTCCTCGTCTCCGGAGATGAGGGTCACGCGGCCGAGCAGCGCGACCTTCAGGCCGCGCCCGGGAACGACGAAACGCGCCTTCACCCGCTCGCCCGTGAGCGCCTCGTAGTACGGGATGGCCCGATCGATGTCCCGGGTGAGCACCGGAACCGAGACGCCGACGACTTTCATCGCGGCTTCTTGGCTTGGGCGTACGGGTAGATGAGCTCACCCGACGCGACCGCGTCGGGCGAGACGACGGCCCTCGTCCGCGCATCCCTGAACTCGCCGATGTCGTTCGAGCGAATGCCCCGGAACTGCACCTGGAGAACGCGAGCGGCGCTCCATTCTCCACCCTTGCCGAACTTCACGTCGCCCGCCGCCGTCGAGAAGGTGGCGGTGCGCGTGTACTCGATCAGGGCACCATCATCGAGGGTCTTGGTCGCGGAGATGGCCTGCTCGACGACCTGCATCTGGGCGTACGCCAGCGGCGCCACGTAGTACCCCAGCGCGTCGGCGCCCTGCGATTCGGCCCGCGCCTGGTACCGCCGGATCACGTCCTCCACCCCCGGCACGATCATCTTCGGAACCGGGAGCCAGTACTCGTAGTTCACCAGGCCGTTCAGAAGTGGCCCGAGCGCCGTCTGGACCGCGCTGCTCTGCGGACCGATCATCGCCCCGCCGACGACCTTCGGCTCCAGCCCGACTTCGCTGATGCCTCGGATCAGGCCGATCGAGTCGTTCAGGTACGAGCACAGGAAGAGGATGTCGGGGGACGTCTTGCCGACCTCGCGGAGCAGCGGCGCGAAGTCCTTCGTCGAGAGCGGATACTTGGTCTCGGAGATGATACGGAGGCCGTTCTTCTCGGCGTTCACGTGTGCTCCCGCGATCGGGTTGCGCGAGAAGTCCGCGTCGGCCGCGAGGACCGCCACCGTCTGCGGCTTCGGCTTCTGCCGCGCGGCGACCTCGAAGAACCCCGCGGTGAGCGCCGTGTTCGGGTCGGGCCCCGTCGGGATCATCGCGAAGTAGCCCGCGTAGTCGAAGCGTAGGTTTGCCCCGAGGCTCATCAGGCCGACGAAGTAGCGCTTGCGTTCGATGACCCGGGGCATGGCAGGCGTCACCGAGTTGTTGCCGTATCCCCCCAGGACGAGATCGACCTTCTCGACGTCCAGGAGCTTGTCGTAGATGGCAGGCACAAGGGAGGCGTCCGATCTGTCGTCGACGCATACGAGCTGCACCGGCCTCCCGAGCAGCCCACCTCGCTTGTTGACGTCCTCTTCCCAGATCCGTTGTGCCAGGTAGGCGGTCTGGCCGTTCGCTCCGAGTGGGCCGGTGAGCGA
>CAZSUK010000310.1:0-5330 GCA_964609355.1 uncultured Acidobacteriaceae bacterium
CGTCATAGTGATAGTAGAAGGACCAGTCCCCCGTCCTATGATTCACGAAGTCGATCCGCTCCGCCATGTTGGTATCGATGATGGATCCCACGTGGCTGGAATCTTCATAGTTGAAACCGCCGGCCTGATTTGCCGCGGGAATGAGCGGCAACATCAATTTAGACACCGGGTCCATATACCCAGAGATATTGCGCCCAGGCACCACATTGCCGTTACTGTCGGTGGTCATCACCGCAGTACCCAGCTGGTTGTACATGGTTGGTGTACAGGTCGGAGGTTGGCACACACCGCCGGAGCCATGAACGACTCCGCCGCCGCGGGCCTGGAGAGTGGCGGCCCAGGCATCACCCTGAACAGCGGTATTGAGGATAGCGTCGGTAAAGATGCCGTTCCGTTCGTCGTTGCTTAGAACCTGCACTAGCCCCGTGCTGGCTCCCGCAACCTGGCGCGTCTGCTGAAAATCAGTGAAGCTGAAGAGCTTGTCTTTCAGGATAGGCCCGCCGAAAACGCCACCGAACTGATGACGTTTCAGTTCTGCCTTGTTGGTGTCGAAGTAGTTGATCGCGTCCAACTTCTGGTTGCGATAGAACTCGAAGGCCGTGCCGTGGAAGCTGTTGGTTCCAGACTTGGTGACCGTGTTCATCACCGAGCCGGTAAACTTGCCGTATTCTGCGCTGAAGCTGTTGGTAATCAGGCGAAATTCAGCCACCGAGTCTGCGTCGGGAATCATGCCGGCGCCCATATTCTTGGTCTCATTGACCTCAGCACCGTTTACCAGGAAGGCGTTAGCCCATTCAGGCTGACCATCCGTGGAGACATTCCCCGACGAGCCGTATAGTCCAGAAGCAGGCGAGCGATCGTTGTAAGTGCTGACTGTATTCGAAGGAGCAACCCCTGGCTGCAGGGCTAGCAGATCGAGGTACGACCGTCCGTTAAGCGGCATGGACAGAATCTGCGAGGACGAGATGGTCGTGCCCATCGAGGTGTTCGCGGTATCCACCTGCACCGTGCTCGCGTCTACAGAGACGGTCTGACTTACGTTACCTATCTTGAGGTCGAAGTCAAACTTCAACTCATCGTTTACGTTGAGAGTGATCTTGTCCACCACTCCATTCTCGAAACCCGCGTTGGAGGCGGTCAGGCGATAGGTTCCGGGAGGCAGAGCAAGGATGCTGTAGTGGCCCGAGCCGTCGGTGGTGGCGGTGCGGCTGTAGCCGGTGGCCGCCTGGATAACGGTGAGGGTCGCATTCGGAAGCACACCCCCTGAGGAATCGCGGACATAGCCGGAAAGGGATCCAGTGACGTCAGCCCGAAGTTGCAGGGTGGCGAGCAGCACGGCCAGGAAGACATAAAGGGAGCGGCCGGCAAACAGCTTCTTGAGCTCTGGGAGACATCGCATTCTAACCTCGCAGAAATCGCTGGATTTTTTGGGCCTGATTACTTTGTAAAGTTCCATAAGGATGTAGGAAGGCGACGCGTAATGCAACTACTTTTTACTAGCTTTTAAAAAATAGTCCTGCTGCGCGTTATCTGCTCGCTATCCGCTTTGCGAAATGTCTTGCCAACCGCACCGGACGGCGACATAATTACCGACTATTACTAAGTCTTCCAGAGTTCGCCGGTGGCGAACACGCCCCCTGTGTCTCCGGCTGCTGGCCGGCTCCCTGCTGTTATGGCTGGGCAGTGGACCGTCTGAGGGGGCAAATTGTTGACGGGCAGCGAGCCGTTTCCTGGATGGGGAAAAATCCTCTGGAACAGGAAAATGCCAAACGCGGAGCCGCCATTCTTCAACAATCCTGCGCTTATTGCCACGGCAAGAACGCCGACGGCGGGCCGGAAGCTCCGAATCTTATCCGATCGCTGCTGGTTCGCCATGACAAGAGTGGAGATCTGATCGGGCCGGTCATCCAGGAAGGTAGGCCGGACCGCGGCATGCCGGCCATACGCCTTCCGGCTGATCAGGCTGCGGACGTAGTCGCGTATCTGCATGCTCTGCTTTCTCTCTCTGATAGCGCCGGCGATTCTGGTCCCTCCAGCAACTATTCCCTCAAGCTGTTGCTCACAGGGAATGCGGAACAAGGCAAGGCATTCTTTAACGGTAAAGGCGGCTGCACCGCGTGCCACTCCCCGCAAGGCGACTTGGCCCACGTCGCCCAAAAGTATCCGCCCATCAACCTACAGGCGAGATTTCTTTATCCCGTGGGCACCCCGGCGCTGGCTACGATCACCCTGCCCACCGGCGAAGTCATCAAAGGCAGCCTCGTGCATCTTGACGCTTTCTCTGTCTCCATCACAGGGCAGGACGGCTGGTATAGGTCCTTCATTCTGTCGGGCGGGCCGGCTTCCCGGATCAAGGTAAGGGTAGAAGACCCGATCGAAAAGCATCGTCAGCTGATCACCCAATACTCCAATGCAGAGTTGCACGATGTCTTCGCTTACCTGGAGACTCTCCAGTGAGACTTCTGTTCCTGCTACTGCTCACCGCAGGCAACCTGTGCGCGCAGGGACTCGATCCGCAGAAGTTGCTGCACGCCCCTGTGGATACCTGGCCTACCTACAATGGCGATTACACTGGCCGCAGGTACAGCTCGCTCGACTTGATCAATCGGTCGAACGTGCACGGGCTGACGTTAGCATGGGCGTTCCAGACCCATTCGGTGAGTGGGAAGTCGACCCCTCTGGAAGTGAATGGAATCCTCTACTTCTCGGTCCCTGATCATGTATGGGCTGTGGATGCCGCCACTGGCCGCCAGGTTTGGCATTTCAGCCGCCCCTCGCAGGGAGATCATCTCGGCTCCAACGGCGTAGGCATGTACAAAGACCGGCTTTTCTTTGGAACCCCCGATGCCCACGTGATCTGTCTCGATGCGCGCAATGGAAAGCAACTTTGGGACAAGGTGATTGCGGATGTAACGGTTGGCTATTACATCAGCGGTGCCCCGCTGGTCATCGGCGGCCAAGTCATCGTCGGCACGTCGGGTGACTCGGCAGATGTCCCTCACTTCGTGCTTTCGCTTGATCCAGCTGAGGGAAAAATCAACTGGCGGTGGGATGCTGTGCCAAAGCCGGGTGAACCGGGATCCGAGACTTGGCCGGATAGCGACAGCATGAGTCACGGCGGAGGAAGCATCTGGGGCGCACCGACCTATGATCCGGAGCTCAACCTGATCTACCTGGGCACAGGCAATCCCCACCCGACCCTTGCCGGCAGCGTTCGCAAGGGCGACGACCTTTTCACCTGTTCCATCGTTGCCGTCCACGCAGACACGGGCAAACTTGCCTGGTATTTTCAGCCTTCTCCCCACGACACCCATGACTGGGATGCGATTGAGACGCCAGTGCTGATAGACGGAAACTTTCGCGGCGCCAGGCGAAAAATGCTTTTGCAGGCCAGCCGAAACGGCTACTTCTTCGTGCTCGATCGCGAGACCGGCAAAGACCTGCTGACGGCGCCCTTTGTTAAGACCGACTGGGCATCGCATATCGATGAATCCGGCCGTCCCGTTCCAGCGCCTGAGAAAGAGCCGCAGCCAGATGGTGTGCTGGTGCAGGCCAATATGGATGGCGCCACCAACTGGATGGCTCCCAGCTTCGATCCCCAGACCGGGCTCTTTTATGTGAATGCGCAGACCGCCGCCAGCCTCTGGTACCTGGTCTTAAATGAGGACCACAAGCCGGACGGCCACCAGGGCGGAACGCTGAGCGACTTCTGGTCTTCGTCCCAGCTGAAGGCGCTGGACTACGAGACGGGCAAGACGGTGTGGCAAAGAGATTTGGGCAAAGGCCACAGCTTTTCCGGAGTCCTTACCACCGCAGGCCATCTTCTCTTCTCCGGAGATACGTCGGGCAACCTCCTTGCCCTTGATCCCGCCAATGGGGATCTACTTTGGCACGTGTATGCCGGCGGTACCCTGAACAGCTCGCCCATGACTTACCAAATCGGCGGCCGGCAGTACCTCATCACTCCGGTTGACAGCGTGGTTTATGCCTGGACCCTTCCCTCCGCACAGTAGACTGAAGAGGTATGCGGATCACCAGGCGTCGCAATGCGATCGTTCTTTCCATTACGCTTGGCGCCTGTCTGGTCGCGGTTGCGATTGCCTTCAACGTCGCCTGGATCATCATCAACTGGCGCAGCGTGATCCTGCTGGTCATTGGCATTCCCCTCTTCCTGCTGCTGATTGCCGGTGTTGTTCTGAACACCATCTTCCTGGTGCGTGAGGTCAAGCGCAATGAGCGCCACGACAGCTTTCTCAATGCTGTCACTCACGAACTCAAAACCCCCATTACTTCCATCCGTTTGTATTTGGAGACCCTGCAGCGGCACGAGGTGCCGGAGTCGCAAAGGAAAGAGTTCTACGACATCATGCTCTCGGATAGCGATCGTTTGCTGGCCACGGTAGAGCAAGTGCTCAAGGCGGGAGAGGTAGGCCAGCGCGCACGCAACAAGGTCCGACTGCCGGTCCCGTTCGACGACGTGGTTCGCGATTGCATTCAGACGACTTTACAGCGCTACAACCTGCAGGATTCGACCATTCGGTTCACCGTAGGCTCTGGCGCCGGACAACTTGCCGTTCTCGGCAACCCGGAGGACCTGCGAACTGCGGTGCTCAACATTCTCGATAACGCGGTGAAATATTCGCCGCAAGGACCTGAACTGGAGGTAAATCTGGCTCTCGACAGCGAGGCATGGCTGATGCTCACGGTTTCCGATCATGGTTTGGGCATTGCCCCCTTGCACTTGAAGCGTATCTTCCACCGGTTTTACCGGGTTCCGGCACGCAATGTCTTCCGCATCAAAGGTACCGGGCTTGGCTTGTTCCTGGTCCGGACGATCGCCCGCCAGCATGGTGGAGACGTGGTCGCCGAATCAGAAGGAGAAGGCCGGGGCGCCACCATACGGCTGCAGCTCCCGCGTGCGCTGGCAAAGGGGCTCAAGTGAGCGCCAATATATTGGTGGTCGAAGATGAGGCTCACCTGGCGCAGGGTCTGCTGTTTAACCTGCGCGCCGAGGGCTACACCGCTCAGCTCGCGGTCGATGGCGAAACTGCCCTGGAGATGATCGCGGCCGAGCCAATCGATGCGATCATCCTCGACGTGATGCTCCCGGGGCGGGACGGCTTTTCGGTCGCCGCGGAACTACGCGCGCAACAAAATTTCGTTCCCATCCTCATGCTCACCGCTCGTGGCCGGCCCGAGGATGTACTAAATGGGTTCGGCGCCGGGGCCGACGATTATCTGCCCAAGCCGTTTGATCTTGCCATCCTGCTGGCTCGTCTCAATGGTCTTCTGCGGCGTATGGCGTGGCATCGGCCCGAGGTTGCTGCCCC
>CAZSUK010000311.1:0-3586 GCA_964609355.1 uncultured Acidobacteriaceae bacterium
GACGAGGATGACGGCGAGCTTCCGATAAGCCTTCCGCCGGCTCCCAAGAAAACCGCTGGGCCCAAGAAGTCTCTACCCGAAAACGGAGCGGAGCAACCGACGTTGCACCCTCCAGTTGCAGCCAAGCATGAACCGGCTGCAGTCAAAGCTTCGGCGGTTTCCAAGGCGGCGCCAGGTCCCTCGCTGCACGTGGTTGCGCCTGGCAAAACAGCCAAGGTGCACGTCATGGTGAAGCCGGCAAAAGCGGCATCCGCGACCGCCAAGGGCACTGCGATCCAATCACCCAAAACTGCAGCGGGTCACGCGCCCAGCCACCCTGCCACTCACCCTCCCACTCACCCTCCCGCTCACGGCCATGCACCGGCAAAGAAGGCGACGCCCATCAAGGCGGCGGCCAAAGCGACGCCCGCCAAGGCTGTGAGTTCCAAAGCGGTCCCGGCCAAGCGGCCGGTGGCTAAGCCCGCGCCGGCGGCAAAAACCGCAGCCAAAAATAGCAATCACGCCGCTCATGGCAATCATGGCAAGAAGGCAGTTGCAAAGGCGCCGGTAAAGCCTGTGCACAAGAAGTCGGAGCCGGCAAAGAAGTCCGCGCCGGCAAAGAAAGCCACTCCAGCCAAGAAGCATCGATAGCCCGATCTCGCATAACCCACCAGCAGATCTGAGATACTTTCGCTCGTGCAAAGCATTGGGTCTTCCCCTCGTATAGTCAGCATGCGAGTGATTCCGGTTGCGGGCAGTGACAGTATGTTGCTGAACCTGAGTGGAGCGCACGCGCCCTTCTTCACACGAAACCTGGTGGTACTTACGGACGATGCCGGGCATACCGGCGCCGGCGAAGTACCCGGCGGCGAAAGGATCCGTCAGGTACTTGAACAGGCCACTTCCGCGGTACTGGGACAAAAAGTCGCCGGGTACAACGAGATTCTCGCGACCATTCGCAGGCGCTTCGCTCATCGCGACGCCGGCGGCCGTGGATCTCAAACCTTTGACATGCGCGTCACCGTGCATGTGCTGACCGCAATAGAGTCCGCGCTATTAGACCTGTTCGGTCAATTCCTCGGCTTGCCCGTTGCCGCATTGCTTGGGGAAGGACGGCAGCGCTCGAGTGTCCCCGTCCTGGGCTATTTGTTCTTTGTGGGCGACAGGCGCAAGACGGACCTGGCCTACGCGAGTGAACCCGATGCCGGCGACCCCTGGCTGAGGCTACGTCATGACGAGGCGCTTACCACTGCGGCCGTACTTCGCCTGGCCGAAGCAGCCCAGGCGCGCTACGGCTTTCACGATTTCAAGCTCAAAGGGGGTGTGCTTGCCGGCGCCCAGGAGATGGAAACCGTCACTGCACTGGCCGAACGGTTCCCCCAGGCGCGCATCACTCTCGATCCAAACGGTGCATGGTCATTGTCGGAAGCCATTGCTCTTTGTAGCGGCAAGCAGCATGTCCTGGCTTATGCGGAAGATCCATGCGGGGCAGAGCAGGGCTTCTCGGGCCGAGAAATCATGGCCGAATTCCGCCGCGCCACGCGTCTGCCCACCGCCACCAATATGATCGCAACGGATTGGCGAGAGTTGAAGCACGCAGTGCAACTGGACGCCATCGACATTCCGCTCGCTGATCCGCATTTCTGGACCATGCAGGGTTCGGTCCGCGTAGCCCAATTCTGCCGCGACTGCGGTCTTACCTGGGGATCGCATTCTAACAATCACTTTGACATCTCGCTCGCCATGTTCACTCACGTCGCGGCGGCTGCTCCAGGAAAGGTAACAGCTATCGATACGCACTGGATCTGGCAGGACGGCCAGCGTCTGACCAAAGAGCCCTTTCAGATTGTCAACGGCGCCATAGAACTGCCCGAGCGTTGCGGACTTGGCATTGAGCTCGATGAGCAGCGAATCGAGGCTGCCCGCGCTCTTTATCAAAAGCGGGAGCTGGGTGACCGTGACGACCGCGTCTCGATGCAGTACCTGGTCCCTGGCTGGACCTTTGATCCCAAACGGCCCTGTCTCGTCTGATATATATGGAAAACATGAAATCCGTCTTGCTGTCGCTGCTCTTGCTGGTTTTTGTTCCCGTGGCGGTGGCGGAAAAGCGTCTGGTCCTCATTGACCAGGATGGCTCCGGTCCGGGTGGATCCAACCAGATGGCCATGATGGCTCTGCTGCAATCCCCGCAAGCGCAAGTCTTGGGCATCACCATTGTGACCGGCAATGCCTGGCGCGATGAGGAAGTGCAGCACACGCTGCGCATGCTGGAGCTGATCGGAAGGACGGATGTGCCGGTAGTTCCTGGTGCGGTTTTTCCTTTGGTCCGCACCCAGCAGGGAACTCGACTGGCGACTTCGTTGGTAGGCAAGGTGAACTGGCTCGGCGCGTGGGGAGCGGGGCCTATGGACCTGGAACACCAGGCAGCAAAAACGGCTGATTTTGCCCGCAGCCACGATCCCTATTTCGTGCCTCCGATGGCGGAGGGAGCGCCGCACACTTTGCCCCTCGACCAGGATGCTGCCCACTTTCTCATTTCGCAGGTGCATGCCCATCCTCACCAGGTGACCATCTGCGCCTTGGGCCCACTTACGAATATTGCTTTGGCGCTGTCCATTGATCCTCATTTCGCCGAGTTGACCCAGGGCATTGTGATCATGGGAGGCAGTCTCAACCCGCAGACCAGTGATCCGGAATTTGCCACCAACCCGCGCCATGAATTTAATTTCTGGTTCGATCCTGAGGCCGCCCACATTGTGCTTCGGGCGCATTGGCCCCGTATCGATGTGACGACTGTAGATGTTTCCGTGAAAGCGCCATTCACGCAGCAGATGGTGGACCACATTGCGCAATCGTCGAATCCGGCGGCGCGTTACATCGCCGGCTACTCGCAGGAGCGCTATTATCTCTGGGACGAATTCGCCGCCTGCGCGTGGCTTGATCCCACTCTCGTTACCGGTGAGCGCCTGCTTTACATGGATGTCGATTTGAGCCATGGTCCAAACTACGGCAACACTCTGACCTGGACTCAAGCCTTCAGGCCCGACGTGGATGTGCAACTGGTCCACGCCCAGGTAGATTTGGATCTACCGAAGTTCACAAACATGTTCGTTGCGCTGATGAAGTCACCATCGCAGAAATAAAAATTAGAAACAGATAGCCATCGAGTGAGTCCCGTAGGGACGGCATATCAATAGCCCGGCACGGGAGTGCAGGGGAAGGCCCACGCCGAATGCGAGCAGTCCCGTAGGGACGGCATAATCAAATAGGCCGGCACGGGCGTGCCGGGAAGGCCCACGCCGAATGCGAGGAGTCCCGTAGGGACGGCATAATCAATAGGCCGGCACGGGAGTGCGGGGAAGGCCCACGCCGAATGCGAGGAGTCCGTAGGGACGGCATAATCAATAGGCCGGCACGGGAGTGCCGGGGAAGGCCCACGCCGAACGCGAGTGAGTCCCGTAGGGACGGCATCATCAATAGCCCGGCACGGGAGTGCGGGGAAAGACTACGCCGAATGCGAGGGGTCCGTAGGGACGGCATAATCAACAGCCCGGCACGGGAGGGCGGGGAAGGGCCCACGCCGAACGCGAGGAGTCCCGTAGGGACG
>CAZSUK010000312.1:0-3282 GCA_964609355.1 uncultured Acidobacteriaceae bacterium
CTGCGTACCTGGATCGAAACGATTGGCGTCTACGCCTTCGCCGATGGGCACAGTGGCCACCACCTTTCCCGTATCTGCGTCCATGGCAACCATCGTCCTGTTCCGGCAGCCGATAAAGAGACGACGATGCTGACGGTCGATAGCCATGCCCGAAGGGCTCTCGCCAGGAACGAGAGGCCAGCGGTTGAGAACCCTTAACGACAGCGAGTCGATCTGCAGCACCTCACTCTTGTCCTCAAGATTGTTGTAGACGTGACCCCGACCGTCGGGCGCCGCAAATTCTGGTTGCCCACCAAGTTCAATCGTCCCGGCGACCGCGCCAGTTGCGGCATCGACAGCAGTGGCGGTCCCATCGTGGTTGAAGACAAAGACCCGCTTTGAAACGGGGTCGTAAATGATCCCGTCGGGACCCTTACCCGTCCTTGCGGTTGCGATCGTCTTCAAGGTTCGAAGATCGAAGATAGTAATCTGATTTGCCTGATCCTCACTGATGAAACCGCGGTCAAACTCGTGGGCGATGGCGATGCCATGCACGCCTTGGATTCCTGGAATGTCACCGACGACCTTGTAGCTGTCGGCGTTTACGACCATCACATGTGTCCAGCGAGAGATGTAGAGCCGCCTCGCGGTGGAGTCCATGGCGAGATAATCCCAAAAACCCTCGCCACCAAGCGTCAGCCGTGCGACAGGGCGATAATCAAGGGGTGCGGCAGCTAGAACCCTGAAGCGGATAGGATTGGAAAGCACAAATGCCATGATGGCGACGAGTAGCGCGATCCACCGCGCGTAACCGAAGTTCCTGATCTTCACGAATGCTCCTCCTGTCGGCGGCCTTGGCCGAAGCCCGTAAACACAGGCTATGCACGGTGAGCTGCTCGCTTCTACTTGTTCGTCGCCAAGCGCCTGTTTTTGGGTGCAGGATGAGGTTGATGTGAGTGCGCGCTTGGAGATTTCGAGGACAGACGAAGTAAGCTCCATCGAAAATTCCAGGCTCCTATAAAGGATGGGCAAACGAGATCGAGGAATCGTGGAACTCTCCGGGGATGGTTGTTTGGCGGTTCCGCTTCTGCTCCATGGGTCCTGGCCTCCCTCGCCAACGAGCCATCAGCTTGGACGGCTGCCAGATGGGGTGGTCCAACTGCCGGGAAGGGCGACGACCCCGGGCCCCTGGCACCGCTAGGCCGAAGTCATTCCGGGGGGTTCGAGCGCGAGACCTCTTGACCTGCTTCACCCGAAATCGTCACGCGAGTACGGCAGGTGTTGTACGCGGGCATTCTTCGCCCGGCTTCAGGCGTTCTGCAGTGCTGTGCAGAGCATTCAATTCACAAGGGTTATGTGGTGATCGAGCTTGACCCAAAGGGGTCGCCTGCATTGCCAGCAGTTACGACGAGCGATTCTGGTTCCGCCTTGGGCTCCTCGGGCCCTGCACGAACCCGACGAGGAGCCAAATTCCGTTTGAAGCATCTATCACTCGGTTTCGCTTTCTGGAGTCACCCGATCACTCAGCCTTCTAGCTAATTCACGAACCGTATCGATCACCTTGCGGAGGTAAACATGAATGAATTTCTTTCACCAGATCCCACGCGCCTCGGCCGTCCGGACGTGCCGCCCTGTTCAGATGCTGTCGACGAAAAGCTTGCTGGAGGAACTCCGGATGAGCTTAAGACGGACCTAACCGGGATACTTGGCGAGGATCTTGTGCGGCACCGGATCACCGACCTGGTGCGCTACGCATCGGATGCCAGCCCCTACCGATATGTCCCGAACGTCGTCGTACAACCCAGGAACATCGACCACATAGCGGCGATTTTCCGATATTGCCTTCGCAAAGGCCGCCACGCGACCTTCCGGGCCGGCGGAACCAGTTTGAACGGCCAATCGCAGGGCGACGACATCCTGGTCGACGTGAGGCAGCACTGGAGCGGCTGGACAGTCGAGGACAAGGGGGCGCGGGTTCGTTGCAATGTCGGCACCACACTTGGACGCATTAACGAAGTATTGAAACCTTACGCCCGCCGCATGGGGCCGGATCCCGCAAGCATGAACGCCGCAACCATCGGTGGCGTACTGGCCGTGAACGCGGGCGGCATGCGTTGCCGGCCGGCGATCGATTCGTACCATTCCATCGTCGCCATGAAAATTGTCCTTACGACAGGCACGATTATCGATACGGAAAATCCGCAAGCTGAGGCTCTGTTTGCTGCCGCCGAGCCGGAAATGGCGGCAGGATTACTGAAGATCCGTGAGGAGATTCTCGCCAACAAAGAAATCGCTGATCGAATTATCCGGAAATATAAGATCCGGAACACCAACGGATATGCCATGCATGCGTTTCTGGACGGTGCGACGCCAGTAGAGATCCTGCGCCGCCTGATGGTTGGGTCAGAGGGCACGCTCGGTTTCGTGGCCGAGGCCGTCTACAAGACTTATCACTTGCCGGCAAAAACGACCGTGGCGTGGCTGCCATTCGACACCATCGATGCGGCGGTGGAGCAGGTAGGAAAGCTCGTCGAGCTGGGAGCCCAGGCTGTCGAACTCATGGTCGCTCCAGCGCTCACCGCAGCCGCGAAAGTGTGGAAAGGGACGCCCCAATATTGGAAAAATCTCGACCCAAAGAACGCCGCCCTGCTGGTTGAATTCGGCTTTGATAGCGACCAGGAACTTGAGGCGGTCGTGAGCAAGGTTGGGGCAGCTTTACGCGATGTGAAGATGCTGCAGCCGCTGGAATTCACGCACGAAATCGAAGCCATTGAGCTGGCGTGGCACGTTCGCGACGGTCTCATGGGGATCATCGGTGGGATGCGCCCGCAAGGCACAAACCTCATCATCGAAGACGTTTGCTTTCCACCCGCACAACTTGCGGAGGCTACTCAGGATTTGCTCGATCTTCTTGCCAAACACGGATACCAACCGGGGGCCGCGGGGCATGCGGCCTACGGAAACCTGCATTTCGTGATGATTGAACAGATGAGCGAAGACGCCAGCCGCCAGCGGTACGACGGCTTCATGCGTGACCTTGTTGCAATGGTGGTGGATAAGTATGACGGCTCTTTGAAAGCCGAGCATGGAACAGGAATCAACATGGCTCCGTTTGTCCGGCGCGAATGGGGCGACACGATCACTGATCTGATGTGGCGCGTAAAAAACCTCCTCGACCCGCACGGAATCTTGGCTCCGAATATCTTGCTGAGCCACGATCCACTGATTCACCTAATACAGGCGCCCTGATCAAACACTTCAGGAAGATGGAGCACTCCATGAGTGCCGGCGCACTTCGACAAT
>CAZSUK010000313.1:0-8341 GCA_964609355.1 uncultured Acidobacteriaceae bacterium
GAACCATCCCAACATCTGCACAATTTATGAAATCGCCGAGGACGGCGGGCGTACGTTCATCGCCATGGAGTTCCTGGAGGGTGAAACGCTGAAGCACTTGATTCAGGAAAACTCGCTGTCGATTGATCGGGTGATCGAAGTTGCCATCGAGGTTGCGGACGCACTCGAAGCGGCACATGAGAAAGGCATTATCCATCGCGACATTAAACCGGCGAACATCTTCGTGACCAAACGTGGGAACGCCAAGGTTCTGGACTTTGGGCTGGCGAAGATGCTACCCGTAAAGGAACTCGCCGGAGGCGGGGTTGAGTCGCAGCTTACCGACGGGCTTGGAGCCGCGCTGGGGACGGCGGCGTACATGTCGCCCGAGCAGGCCCTTGGCAAACCGGTCGACACGCGCACCGATCTTTTTTCTTTCGGCATCCTGCTTTACGAGATGTGCACCGGCCGCTCGCCCTTCCCGGGAGATACAACCGGAGAGCTTCTGATTGCCATCGTCCAGCAAGTCCAGGTCACTCCAGCGCAACTGAATCCCGATGTTCCGGAGGGATTAGCGCGAATCATCGATCGATGCCTGGAAAAGGACCGGCAGCTTCGGTACCAGCATGCGAGCGAAATCCGCGCGGACTTGAAGAGGCTGCAGCGCAGCTCGGCGGAGATGATAGACGCACCCTTTGCGGAGGGGCGAAAAGAACGGCCGGCGCACCCTTCTTCAGCGTCCCAGACATTTGAGCGATTAGCCCGTTGGGGCGCGAGGCCAGTATCCGCAACGGGGCAGCCGGAACGGGCTCGACCGGCCCTGCAGCGGCGATGGCTCATACTCATCGGGCTGCTGATACCTGCCGCCGCACTGCTGATCTTTTACCGTTCAGCCCCTTCGCCAACTCCAGAGCTTTCGGAATATACGCAGCTCAGCCATGACGGTGAGGCGAAGTTTCTGGCCGGCACAGACGGCTCGAGGCTCTATTTGGGCGTGGGAGCTTTGATGGCACCGGGCATTGCGCAGATGTCGGTCTCCGGCGGCGACCCCGTCCGGATTCCGGTTCCGTCCGCGTACACGTTTCCCGCCGGCGTATCGCCCGACGGCACTGAACTGCTCGCAATCGGGCGCCAGGGCATCGAGATTGAATACCCTGGCGGTCTTTGGCGGCTGCCTACCCTCAACGGTCCACCTCGCCGGATCGGCAATCTGGTGGCGACCGACGCTACCTGGTCCGCAGATGGCAGAATGCTGGCCTATTGCAATCGCGGCGACTTGTTTGTTTCGGCTGGCGATGGGACCGGGGGTCGGAAAGTGGCGTCGTTCAAAGGAATTATCTACGGACCCCAATTCTCGCCAGATGGGAGCAGACTTCGCTTCACCTGGCAAAATCTAACCAATGCAAGCCGTTCCCTTTGGGAAGTAACGGCGGAGGGAGAGCACCTTCATCCTCTGCTTCCAGGCTGGCATCAACCATCCACCGATGCTAACGGCAAATGGACCACGGACGGGAAGTTCTTCGTTTTTCAAGCCAACGGCCAGATATGGGCGTTGCCGGACAGGGCGGGGCTTTTCGGGCGAGTGGACGGCAAACCCGTACGGCTGACCTCGAGCCCCATGCCGCTGGCGTCTCCTCTTCCCAGTAAGGACGGCAAGAAGCTTTTCGTGGTCGGGTCGACATTACACGGAACGCTGTCCCGCTATGACCGGAGTCTTGGCCAATTCCTGACTTACTTCGGCGGCGCCTCAGCGGAATGTACTGCCTTTTCACGGGACGGAAAATGGATCGCTTACGTTACCTATCCTGACGGAAGTCTTTGGCGAAGCAGGGTGGACGGTAGTGAGCGACAGCGGCTCACCGATCCGCCCATTTATCCTCTCAATCCACGCTGGTCCCCAGACGGAAAGCAGATCGCGTTCTGGGGATATAGAAGAGGAGGAATCGATGAGATATATACAGTGCCGGCTGACGGAGGTGCGCCGGAACCGCTGATACCTGGGGATTCGGTTGCGCGTAGAGAACCGAACTGGTCCACGAACGGAGATCGGATCCTGTTCGAAGAGGTCACGCCGAATGCTCCTCCGGTGCTCCGGCTGCTGGACGTTCGCAGTCATCGCGTGTCCTCCCTTCCAGAATCGGTCGGTTACAGCTCGCCCCGCTGGTCGCCCGATGGACGCTACATCGCTGCGATGACAAAAACCGGGCTGCAGATGGTGCTCTTCGATTTTCAGACCGGTAAGTGGTCCGATCTGATTCAGACGGCGGTCGACTTCCCCAGCTGGTCCAAAGATGGGCAGTCTATCTATTTTGTGCATTATCCGGAAAACCCCGCTGTGCTTAGGGTTCGGATCAGCGACCGCAAGCTCGAGCAGGTTGCCGATCTGAAAGGCTTTACGCCAACCGGGTTCTGGGGTTTCTGGCTCGGACTGGATCCTGAGGACTCCCCGCTGATGCTTCGGGACGCCGGAACGCAGGATGTCTACTCGCTCGACTGGATTTCTGCCAAGTGAGTTTTCGATTACCGATGAGAGAGGTTTCGAAAAGGACTTTGGTTCAGCTTTTGTATCTCCACATATCGACTATCGGTTATAAGTAAGAGCGGTCCGCAGTGTCGGGCTCAGAGACGATCATCGGCTCCTTGGTCAGGTCCAGCCAAGCTGAGCAAATACAGAGTGGCGAAGTTGGGTTCCGTCTGGGTTGCTGCGACTGACGCATTCATGGGCTCTCCTAATGAGTGACGCGTGGGAAGACGCATGCATAGGCGGCTACGCGATCAGGAGAAATTCGTCAATCAGACGCGCCTGTGGAGACAGGACGAGCCCACAAGCATCGGGCACTCACGCCACTGGCAAGACTAATAGTACGAAACTGAATGTCTGCACCTCTGCATTTATGACCGTCGGGCATATTCTGAGACTCCGCTTACCGGCACCCGCCAAAGGGAAAACCGCCCTGTCTTAAGTGACAGTAGGCAGACCGTCACTTGAAGACAACAATCGCAGTCAACACGAGTGCCGGCAGCGCTCCTGGAGAAAAGGATGACGATTATGAAAACGAAATATGCATTGTGCGCCATGCTCGCATGCATCGCGTCCGTGGTTGCCCTCGGGCAAACAGTCTCAGTGAATTACAACCGTAGCCAGAGTTTTTCGCAGTATCACACCTACGCCTGGGCTACTGACAATGCCAACCAAATCCAGAACTCAATACTGGCGCAACAAGCCAAATCGGACATCGATAGCGCCATGCAGAGCAAAGGTTTGCAATTGGTGCAGGAATCTCAGAACCCTGACATCATTCTCACGGCAAGCGGTGGCATGAAACAGGAGACCTCCTATAGTGCAATGGGCATGCGTGGATTCGGAGGAGGAATGGGTACCATCACTCCAGAGCAGAACGTGATAGGAACCATGATTGTCGACCTATACGACGCCAAGACGAAGTCCCTGGTTTGGCGAGGCCTTGCTCAGAATACGCTGAGCAACAATGGCAGCAAGAATTCGCAAATGGTATCGAAGGCCGTGGCGAAGATGTTCAAACAGTGGCCTGCCGCATAACGGCAATACAAGCGAAGGAGACCAAGGAGATTTTGTGATAAACCAGAGCCACTTTACGCTCGCATTTCCATTGAAGTCGCCGGCGGACGCAAAGGCGCTGGCGGAGCAGCTTCCAACCATGATGCCTGGGCTCTTCCAGGTGGAGGATGCGATCGGTGCCATCCATTATTCACGCTTCACGGTGCTCAGCGAAAAAACCCTGCTGTTTCTTGGCGATTTCGACGGTGAATTCGGTCAGCTTATGGGCGAACTCGCCAAGCACGCGGGGCCGGTGTTCGATTTTATCTTCCAACACGTGGACAATCCACCGCCTGGTCTAGTCGCCGAACATGCAGATGAGTTCGTCGATTGGACCGAGAAGCATCTTCTGAAGCCGGTGAATCTCTACACTGCTTACCCGGGAGTCACCGCCGCGGAGATTAAGGCCCTCGCATCGGCCGCGGGCCTCAGCGGCGGCGGTGTACTCAATCCGTTCCTGGTGATCCTGCCCATCAAATCAGCACTCGCCTTCACCGAGGTGAAACTGCTGCTGCGCGCGAGGGGACGCGGAACGACTCACGATCTGGACAAGGTCGGCACGCCCCACTTTGCGCAGTTCGTGCCGCTCGAGGACCACCAGGTTGGTTTTTTTACTGTGTATGACGGCACCTTTGATACATACATCGCCGACTTCACCAAGAACATCGGAGAGGTCTTCGATTTGATATTCAAATTCTGCATAGACCCGCCGCCGTCGCCGTGCCGAAAACACCTGCAGGAGTTTATTGACTTCGCAGCGGGAGCAAACCGAACGCCGATCGGCTTTTACCAGGCGTATCCGGGCCTGGGCGTTCAGGACATTCACGCCTTGATCGCCGATAGCAAAGCTGTCGTGGCACAGCCATAAGACAGGGATTGGAAGAGCGAGGGTAGGAGCCAGCGGTGAGTGGAGACAAGAGAACATGGTCCGCGGAGAGGTTTTTTCACAGGTTAGTTACGCATGGCCGCGACAAGCAGGAAGACACGGAGGAGGAGGATACAACATCCCGCCCGGCGAAGAACACACTAGACCTGGCAGATATTCAAGGGTTCATCCTCCGTGGTTACAGGATGCCCATGGTTCGGCATTTCGTACTTACGGTGGGCGCTCCTGCCAAGGCTCGCGAGCTGCTTGGGCGGCTGGTCAGCGGTGACGAGTCTGACGTACCGCAGATCACCACTGCGGAAGACTGGCACGTGGGGTTGTCTCCTGGACCGGGAGACAACCTCGCCGATGCTCCACGTTGCAAGCCCGACTACTGCCTTAACGTTGGCATCACCTGGCCGGGACTGATCGCCTTGGAGGTCAAAGATCGCGTTCCAACGCTCTCCTTCAAGTCGTTCGGCGCCTTCATCGCCGGGGCCGCCGCACGAGCCAACCTGGTGGGCGATACCGGAGCGAGCGCACCGCAAAACTGGATCGGCGCCTTTGGCGGGGGAGCCGATCACATCCTGGTGACGCTGCACGCAATGAGCCCGGAGGCAATGACGACCTATAGCGACCGATTGTCGGCTCTTTTTGCTGAAGGCGGAGCCTTTAAGGAGATTTGGCGTACCGACGGGATGGCGTGGATAGAGATGGTCGACGGAAAGCCGGCGCCCTGTGCCAAGGTTCCCTTTGGTTACACCGACGGCATCAGTATGACTACCATTCGCGGCGGTCCCGAACGATATACGCCAGATCACCAACAGCCGTGCGAACCGTGGCTGTTTGTTTTGCAGGACGAGGCTGAGAATTATTTTGTTCCGGAGCCTCGAGAGCTTGGCCTGAATGGCAGCTTCGCTGTCTTCAAGAGCATCATGACGGACGTGGTTGGATTTGAGAATTTTCTGCAATCGAATAAGGACAAGATAGATCCTGAGCTGCTCGCGGCCAAGATTTGCGGACGGTGGCGCAACGGCACTCCTTTGGAATTGTCGCCAGAGACGGATAGCCCTGCGGGCGGGATTTCACCGGAGCAACTGAATAATTACGGATATGTCAACGCAGATGGATCAGGCGATCCGAGGGGAATACGCTGTCCTGTTGGTGCGCACATGCGCCGCGTTAATCCGCGCGACCAGCCGGTCACGGGCCAAGGCGAACCTGGTGGCAGCAACAACACTCACCGGCTTATTCGTCGTGGCCTGCCCTATGGGCCAACCTATGATCCGGCGCAACCCTACGACGGCATCGAGCGGGGCCTGCTCGGATACTTCATCAACTCCAGCATCGAGAATCAATATGAGTTCGTATTGGGACATTGGGTCAACGACGCCGAATTCGCGGGGGCAGTCAGGCTGAACCCTAAAGCCAAAGATCCCATGATCGGCACCCAGGATCCAGCGGAAAGCATCCTCGTGATTCCCCAGGCGGATGGCGCGCCTGCAATCAAAATCACCGGGTTCTCAAGCTTTACTACGACAAAAGCCGCGGCCTATTGCTTCCTGCCGAGCATCACCGCGATCAAATTCATATCCAAACTGGGATGACGAACGTCTAAGCGTCCAACGATTTACCCAGTAGCCCGGAACTTCGGGATCGACGATCAGACTTTGGAGATGGGCTCAAAGGAGAACCTGATATGAGCGCGGCAGCAGGAAGTGGAATTCAAAGTCATCTCACGGTTACTTTTCCGATTAAGTCACCCGCCGATCGAAAAGCGCTGGTGGAGAAACTGCCCATGTGGATGCCGTTTTTTGCCGAGGCGCAGGATACGGAAGGGTCCGTGCACTACTCCCGTTTCCTGGATTTGAGCGATCAGGCGCTCCTCTTCATCGCCGATATTGACGGCGAGGCCGATGAGCTTGTTCGAGCTCTCGCCAGGTCTGCTGGGCCGGTCTTTGACGCCATCCTTGAACATGTAGAGAACCCTCCCCTCGCGCCCGTCGCTCACAACACTGACGCGTTCGTGCTATGGGCGAAGCAGCATAGTACCCGCCCCCTGGTGGCCTATTCCGCATACGTTGGCAATTCGGTTCAGGAAATTAAGTCCTGCGCTCGCGCCGCGGGCTTTACGGGTAGTAGCGAGCAGCACCCACTGCTACTGTCTCTGCCCCTCAAGTCGAGTCTGAAGGCCTTCATCCTGGAGGAGCTTGTCTTGAGAGCGACGCATGGCAAGATGAACGAAGGGGCGGATTCCGTTGGCACATTGCATTTCGCCCACTTTGTACCCCTTCCGGACAGCCACCTGGCCTTCTTTAGTATCTTCGACGGTTCTTTCCATAAATATATAGAGGACTTCACGGAGAAACTCGGACCGGTTTTCGACACTCTCTTTGAATTTGTCAGTGGACCGCCCCCAACCCCGGTGGCCAAGAACGCCGAGACGTTCTTTAACTGGGCCGAGGCAAACAACCTTCCACCCATCGGGATGTACTGCGCCTATCCGGGCTTGGCGGTTCAAGACATTCACGCCCTGGTTGCGGACGCGAAGGTGGGTACTGCTGCGCAGAAAGCATAACCGCACACCCTTTAAGGGGCGCGGCGATCGAAAAGCTTCTGGCCGTCTTGGTCGAGAATAATGGTGCGTTCCTGCAATCAATTCTTCGGGACGCGAACAGGAGCGACAAGCGAGGAGGTTTAGCACATGCTGTGGCTGACCAGAAGGTTCGGCGTGACCGGTAGCGATAGCGAGCGGGACCTCGCCAGAGAAAAGTCTGACATTGAGGAAATCGTCCGGACGACCCTGCTGGTACAGGCGAATGCTGCTGCCCAACAACAGCGGCCGTTGGCTCGCGGAACTCACGCCAAGGGGGTCTGCGCCCGGGCCCAATTCGAAGTACTGGACGTTACGGCCGGACGGGACCCTGAGCTGGCGGCGCGGCTCGCGAAGGGGATGTTCGCGACGGCTGGCGTATATCCCGCGGTTGTTCGGTGGGGAAATGCTGATTCGAAAAAGAACTCCGATTTCAAGCCCGACGTTCGATCCATGTCGTTCTCGGTCGACCTCACTCGGGGTTTGGCTATTGCTGGTGGGAACGATGGCCGGCAAGATTTTTCACTACAAAATACCCCTCCGCTGCCCATCAACGACTCCCCTGCATTTGCGGCGATCATGAAGGTACTGGCGGCATCGAATCCACTCTCCGGCCTGTTGTCGCTGCCGTTCAAAGACAAATTGCGCGTGCTCAGAGTCCTTACCTTGGCGAAATTGGCGGCGAGCCAGAAGATCAGACCATACCAGCACCTGCGCTATTGGAGCAACGTGCCGTTTCGTCACGGACCGGTCGAAGTTGTCCAGTACTCGGCAATTCCATCTCCAGACAATCCGGCGCGCCCTTTGCAAAAGAGTAACCCCAAAGGCCTGCAGGATGAGTTGATCCGGCATATCAATGAAGACGGCCGGATGAGCAGCTTCGATTTTAGCGTCCAGTTGCTCGACGCCGGAAAGATGACGTACTGGGGCAAGCATCACGACGCCAACTTCTGGATTGAAAACGCGAGCGTCAAGTGGAAGGAAGCAGAAGCGCCTTTCCATACGATCGCGCGGCTCACCCTGCTGTCGCAGTCTCACCTTCGGCCAGACGCCGGCGAACTCACCTATTTCGATGTAACGAGGCATTCGACAGCTGACAGTACCCCCCTTGGGAGCATTAATCGTGCTCGCTGCTTCGGAGAGACCGCCAGCCGAGAGGCAAGGCTGCGCGTGAGCGGCAGTCCCAAAAGTGTGGCCGCTGCGGATGTATACACCTCGGCACCCGCGTTGGAGCCAATCACCGCAGTAAGAAATATCGAATGATTCGAAGTAAACGCGCGCGGGCCGACCTTAGCTTCAATGTCCTCCTGAGCAGTCTGAGACGATT
>CAZSUK010000314.1:0-2640 GCA_964609355.1 uncultured Acidobacteriaceae bacterium
TGTCGAATTCTACGAGCGGTTCGACGAGGGAGCGTCCAACCTGTTCGAGTACTTCGTTCAAGGCGGCGTTGCTTTTCGTCTGCGGCCCTGGTTCACCTTGACACCGATTTATCGTTACCAGCGCTTTCCTGGAAATCCCACAATTGCTTACGAAAACCGATTGCTACTCAATCTCACCTTGAGCACATCTCGAGGCTTGTGGCGGCCGACCCTCCGCACGCTCATCGAGGGACGGTTTCCCGACGACCGGCCTGGTTCAGCACGCCTTCGATTTCGCCCCGGCATCGACTACACCCTGCCGCTTCGCATGGCGCGGCGTCCGGTGCTGGTCGTGAGCAACGAGTTCTTCATCGTTCCCGGAAACAACCCCTTCGCCAACGGCGGCAGCAGCTACACCCAGAACCGCTTCCAGGTCGGAGTACGACTGCCCATCGCCGACTCATTCTCTGTTCGGCCCTACTTCTTATTACAGTCGGTTAACCTGCCCAGCGGCTGGGACACGAATCAAATTGTTGGGATCTCGCTTGCCTTTAAGGTCACACGCAAAACCAAGTGACACGTTGCCGGCTGTGGCTTGCATAACTCGCGTAGGCTCCGCGGGTCGTGCGGCCAATCCTCTCGGCGATAGTGGGGGAGCGCTCTCAGCCCTGGTAGAAACTGGAGCACGGGAAATTTGATCATGGTAGATGCACTACGCATGGAGCGATCATTGCCCGAGTAAGAAGCTGCTATTTTTTTGCCGGCGGCGGATACTTCTCGAACATTTTCGAGATTTTCCTTTGAATCGAAGGGATATCTTTGTCGGCGGTATCAGTGAGTGTGCCGTACGCGATCCCCACCAGACCACTTTTTTCAATTGTGGATCCGCGAGCTCTACTACGAGGTCGCCCTCCTTCACGACTGGATTTTTGGGGTAGTTCTGAATCGTATACAAGCTTGTTTCCACCGCTGAAAGCGACAATGAGGTTGGGATTTGCGTCCATTCCCATCTCCTGCAATCCCTTTGCCTGCAGGGCGGCCTCAATGTCTACACGGGGATGAGGGTTTGGAGTCATCTGTTGCGTGGCTCCCCATGCATAGGTCTTGTACTTGGAAAAGTCCGTTCCTCGCACCCAGTCCACCTTAACTTGGTCTTTGGCGTACGGCACGACCTCCTGGGCTATGAACGCGAAAGGCGTCAGGCACAGGATGCTAATCGCTAGGAGTGGGCAACCGATCCTCATTGGTTCCTCCGTCTTATCTGTTTTCGCTGCTCCCGTCGTGGAGAACCTAAAGAAAGACAATGCTATCGTGCAGAATCACTGTGAACTGGCGGTATAGGGTGCCGATCGCACCGGCACGCGGCCTTTAAGCCGGCGTCGTTGTTTCTTATTCTTGGCCGGGCCAGATGGCATAAGTTGCAGTTCCGTCAGAGATTAGCGCCCTGACCTCAGCAAGGCAACTGTCACTTCGGACAGTACATGGGCTCGCGTAACGGCTGTATTCCGGACAAAACACGATGCCCCTCAGATGCGCGCCTGGAAGCTGAAAAGCTGGCCATATTGCGCCATCCTCAGTCCCCGTATCGGCTGAATTAACCTAGCCGGTCTGGACCTGCGTCATTGGAAAGTCAGAAGAAAGACAGTCCCGCTCAGGCGCGGGAAAACCCACCCACCCTAAACTGTTCATTCAGGTGCTCAAACCGCGAATACGGGTGCTGAGGGTTGGGTTTCTTACGCTGACACCGAGAGGATAACGCCGGCACTCACTCACTTCCGCTTTTCGGCGCGATTTGGCGCGTAGCTTACCCTTTCGAGCGATTCCTCAATCTCTCGGGCCTCGTTCATGGTGCTCATGCGGAGAGTTGCCCTATCTCGCAGAGAAACACGGAAGGAAAAACGGGTTTCTGGAGTAGGCGGAAATCTTAACCTTGAGCGCGGGAACCTTCCAGTAAATCCAAAGTGGCAGCCTGTCCCGAAAAGAGGAGAATCTTACAGTTGGGATACTGTGCTCTCATTTGGATTGCCAATTCGATCCCGGAAATACCCGGCATAGCAACATCCGATATGACCAGCTCGGGAGATTCCGAGCGAGCAGCAGCTAGCGCCTCCCGTGGAGAGGTGAAGAACCTCGCGGAAAAGCCATTCATTCGCAATATGGCGGCGAGACTGGATGCGATGACAGGTTCATCATCAACGACAAAAATGCGTGAGCCAGGAGACACGTGGAGCCGCTTTCGTGTTGTTCTCCGTGTGCGTTAGGGTGCCGAGGGATTATCTGGAGTAAGTATGTTCCTCGGACTGACCCGGATTCTGTTCACTATTGCTCACACCGCCGGGTCGCCAGATTGGAGCAGGGCATGTCCACCATGTGAGCTGTTGCGAACAGATTCTGCGCAGGATCGGTGTCAGTATGGCGGGATGAAGAAGAAGAGGAATAATCCTAGAGAGTCTGCAAGGACGACGATTGCCAGTATCAAAAGGGAGATGCAGAAGCCGCGGCTGACGGAGTCAGTCCGCAATGATGGGAGAGACCATGCCGCACCGGTCGCCGAACAACCTCCCAACTCGCCCCGCGGGAGTGCGCGGCTCTGATCATCGGCCCAGCGCCTTCCAGTGCAGTAGAGAAGGCATCAGCGGTGTCTTGTTGGCCGGGCTTCGG
>CAZSUK010000315.1:0-11004 GCA_964609355.1 uncultured Acidobacteriaceae bacterium
TTTGGAAAGAATCGGGATGTGGTACAGGCGCTTTAATCCAGACTTAGGCAAGCGGCTCCTATCTCCAGCCGGAATTCAATACGGAAACTAACATAATTGAGTATACCGTTGGCAAGTGGACCCGCTGGTTCATTCTCGGTAGCGTCGCCTTCTCTCACATCGGCATGCTATATTTTGCGCTGCTGATGCAGAGCCAATACCGGCATTTACGAATAGGTCTGGCGGGACTTGGGCTTGAGGCCTACTGGAGCCAGTTCACGGGTCTTGAAGAAAGACTGAAGGGCTATCTCGACCAGGTTCAGAACAAGATCGCGACCGGCTCCCGCGCGGTGTTGAACCTGGGATTGATCGATACGCCACAGAAATCGCTCGAAGCCGCGCATCAAGCCCGCCGCGAAGACATCGAGATTCTGCTGGTGTACGTCACCACCTACGCACTCTCCTCAACCGTGCTGCCGCTGATCAAGCGGACAGGGGTTCCGGTCATTTTGTTGAATTTGCAGCCTGCTTCTGCGATTGAGTATGAGCGCTTTAACGCCATGGAAAGCAGAACTGCGATGACCGGGGAGTGGCTGGCGTACTGCAGCGCTTGCCCGGTCCCCGAGATCGCGAACGTCCTCCGCCGGCTGGACATTCCCTTCCAACAGGTCACGGGTATGCTCAATGACGATCCCGCCTGTTGGCAGGAGCTGGAACAGTGGCTCCGTGCCGCCGAGGTGGTGCACGCGCTGGCGCACAGCCGGCTGGGATTGATGGGCCACTATTACGGCGGCATGCTCGACATCGCTACGGATCTTACCCAGGTAAGCGGGCGATTTGGCCTTCACATTGAAATGCTCGAAGTCGATGAACTCACCGCGTTGCGTAACCAGGTCGGCGAAGCCGACGCCCGCAGCAAGCTGGTGGAGTTTCGAAACTTCTTCGAAGTCGGCGACGATTGTGGGCAGCATGAGCTGTTGCGTGCGGCACGCACAGCGGTTGCGCTTGACCAACTGGTGAGCCAAAAAGACCTGGACCTGCTGGCCTACTTTTATAGTGGAACCGGGGTACCCGAAAATGAAGACACCATGAGTTCGATCATTCTCGGTACTTCCATGCTGACCGGCCGTGGAGTGCCGGTGGCCGGCGAGTACGAAGTGAAGAACGTAATCGCTATGAAGATCATGGACCTCCTCGGCATGGGTGGGTCATTTACCGAGTATTACGCCATGGATTTCGCGTTGGACGTGGTGCTGATGGGGCATGACGGTCCTGGCCACATCGGCATTGCGCAAGACAGGATCAAGGTTCGCCCGCTCCAGGTGTACCACGGCAAGGTGGGCGCCGGGCTCTCCGTTGAGATGTCGGTCAAGCACGGTCCTGTCACCTTGCTTTCGGTGGTTGAGGACAAGCAAGCCGGCTTCAACCTCCTGGTCGCGGAAGGCGAGAGTGTGCCCGGACCCATTCTCGAAATCGGCAACACCAATAGCCGTTACAGATTTCCGCTTGGGGCGCGCAAATTCGTAGAGGCGTGGAACTCCCACGGCCCGGCGCATCACTGCGCCATCGGAGTCGGTCATGCTGCTGCTCAAATCGAAAAAGTCGCCAGCCTACTGCAACTGCGCTCCGTCCGCGTCTGCTGATAGGTGCTGAAAGCTGAACTTGGTGTTGGGTTCTATCCATGCCACCAATTGACGGGTGCCCCATCCTTCGCGTTCTTTGCGAAGGGTGGGACAATCAAATCTTGCCCTTTTACCTCCCACAAAGCAGACACAGTGGAGCGGATTTGTTTTCTTAGAACCGGCAAGTCGCTCGCTCGAGATGCCAAGTTCGTAACAGCAGCTGCGGGTCCCACAAATCTACACGGGTGCTCCATGTTCGCACCAGCGTAGCCTGGATTTCCTATGGCGCGGCACCAACGACCGGTGCGTGTGCGGTTTTCTCTTAAAGAAAGCCGCATAAACTTGCTCAACGCCACGAACCTCGACAGGAAATCCGGGATACGTGGGCCGAAAATGATGGGCGAACCCCACCAAAGCTTTTAGTGAACGGGCAATCAATCATCGCAGATAAGCTTCAGTGAGCCCTCCATCCACAGGGATGAGGTGTCCAGTGGTGCAGCGTGCCAGCGGACCCGCCAGGAACAGTATGGCCGCGGCGCAATCCTTCGGGTCGATTGGCTGATGCGTCAATGTCCTCTTGGCATAGAACTGGGCCAATAAATTCCGCAGTTCATCGTCAGAAGAAGATTCATTGAACGGGATGTTGTACTTTGTCAGCGAAGCCTTCACCCGGTCGCGAGGAAACATCGTTGATCCTTTCACCACTGTCGCCGGACTAATCCCGTTGACCCGAACCTTCGGTGATAAAGTAACCGCGAGCTCCCGAACCAGGTGGCTGAGGGCAGCCTTGCTAACGTCGTATGCTTCGCTACCGCGTTTGGCAACCACCGCATTGGCTGAGCTCGTCAGCACAACGGTGGTCTCGATTCCCTGGGCATCAAACACCTTCGCCGCTTCGTCTGCCAGCAGATAATTAGCAGTGACGTTGAGCTCGAGCGTCGTCCCCCACTGCGCGTCGCTGATGATGCCGTCGGGCGATGAGGGGAACAATGCAGCCGTATTAATAAGGATATCGATCCCACCATAAGCAGCAATGGTCGCGTCCAGCGCCGCGCGAATGACGCCCCGATCGCGGATATCGATTTTTGCGGCGACCGCTGCTTCCCGGCCCCCCACCTTCTGAGCCTCCGCAGCAACTTTGTTGGCGGCCTTCAGCTCGCGGTCCGCCACTACGATATGGGCACCCCGTTCGGCCGCCATAAGCACCACCTCGCGGCCAATACCGCTGGCCCCGCCAACCACGAGGACGATGCGGCCGCTCAACTCCTTGGCCGCTGGTTGCCTGCGTATCTTTGCTTCTTCTAAAGCCCAATACTCGATGCGGAATGCCTCAGAAGCCGGCAACGCCACGTAGTTGGAATGAACCTTGAAAGCGCTGGTATCCGCGGCGGGTCCCGACTGCGGCAAAATCGGTGGGCATTTGTCCTCGTCCAAATGTCCTGCCCCTTCCATTACATGAATGGCGTTGAGGTAGAACTCGCCCGTGATCCGCGCCTCTGCCTTGTTCTTGCCGAAGCTGAACATACCGATCCCCGGAATGAGCACCACGGTTGGATTCGCATGACGCATCGCGGGCGAATCCTTCAGTGCATGCTCCTGGTAATAACTGGCGTATTCGTCGCGATATTTCTCCATCGCAGTTTTCGCAGCCGGCAAAATCTTGCCTGAATCTCCGGATGGATCCCAATCCACAAACATGGGCCGGATCTTGGTCCGGATGAAGTGATCCGGGCAGCTTGTGCCCAGGTGCGCCAGCTTCGCCGCGGACTGCGAATTGATGAAGTCCAGCACCTCCGGGGCGTCGGTAAAGCTGCCAATCATGCGTTGTCCGTTGGAGACGGCGCCGCGCAAAGACGGCATAACTTTTACCGCAATCGAATGCCGTTCCTGGTGCGGCTTGTACTTTGCCCCGCCGAACGAAGGGCTATTTTTCCTGGACCGATGACTCTCGATGAACTGGCCAATCTGGTCAATGATCGTGACGGTATTCAGATACGATTCGCGCTGCGTATTGCCCCAGGTAAACAGGCCATGACCGCCAAGCACCACTCCATCGCACCCGGGTACTTCCTTCACTGCACGATCCAGCATCATGGCCAGTTCAAAGCCAGGCCGTTGCCAGGGAATCCAAACCAGCTTATGCCCGAACTGCTGATTGAACGCGTCCATCTTTTCTTTGCCATTCGCCGAGGCGGCAAGAGCAATTCCCCAGTCGGGATGAAGATGATCTACGTGGGGAAAGGGAAGAAATGCATGCAGCGGTGTATCGATCGAGGCAGCTACCGGATTGTTGCCGAATGCACACAGCGGGTACAGACCCACCATCTCGTCTTCCAGTTCGACGCCACGATAAATCTTTGCCAGGGCGAGCACTTTGTCGAGATACAAGGTGGCAAAGCCCTCGAGCTTGATGCTACCCAGGTCGCCGCCGCTGCCTTTCACCCACAACACCGTCTTTTTTTGGCCGTCGAGCGGATCCGTCCCCTCCAGTTTCGAGCTGGTATTGCCGCCCCCGAAGTTGGTGATGCGTAGGTCCGACCCCAGCAAATTGGAGCGATAGCGCAAAAGAGCCGGGGGATCGAGCGTGTGGGCAACGCTCTCATCCCAGAGATCCGCAAGATACTTCAGAGACATACTTTTTCTCCTAAACCAATAGGGTAAATGTTTCCGGGCGCCCTAATACTATCCCCCGGCAGGCTTTTTGTCAGGCATCCAAAGGCCCGGTAAACCGGTCCAGTTCAACAGAAGATTCAATAGAAGAATTATTCCGCATCATGCGCCTGCTTCCAGTACGATAGTCACCCGAGGCGCATGTGGGTCCTAATCCGTTTATTGGCGTTCTTTATCACTGGATTGGCGGCCTAGCTTCTGCCAGCAATTTCATTCCATTTCGCGGAATCAGGCGCTGGTCGTGGGAAATTTACTGGATCATTCAGGGCATTGCCGCCTGGATCATCGCGCCCACGGTCCTGGCCCTGTTGCTGGTCCCGAATCTCTTTTCCATTCTTCATGAAGCCCCGTCCGCCAGTATCACCTATGCCTGTGTCTGGGGGGTAATGTGGGGGGTTGGCGGACTCACTTTCGGCTTGTCGATTCGTTACCTTGGCATCGCTCTCGGATACGCGATCGCGCTCGGATTTTGTACCGCCTTCGGCACCCTGATGCCGCCTATCTTCAGCGGCCAGATGTCCTCCATTCTGCACGAGGCTTCCGGTCAGGTAATCCTTGCCGGGGTCGGAGTGTGCATGTTGGCGATTGCCGTCAGCGGCCTCGCTGGCTATTCCAAGGAGCACGAAATATCCAGCGAGGACCGTGCGGAAGCCGGCG
Source organism: uncultured Acidobacteriaceae bacterium (assembly GCA_964609355.1). GTDB lineage: Bacteria > Acidobacteriota > Terriglobia > Terriglobales > Acidobacteriaceae > PALSA-350. The sequence continues at coordinate 4,929 of CAZSUK010000315.1, forward strand.
AGCGCGACTTTTCCTTTGGCAAGGGCCTCGCCGTCGCCATCTTTGCCGGCATCATGAGCTCCTGTTTCGCTTACGGCCTGGCGGCCGGCAAGCCCATCGCCGAGATCGCCCGGGTCCAGCTGCTTGCCCAGCATAGGCTCGATCTGTGGCAGAACCTTCCCGTACTGGTCGTTGTTCTTTGGGGCGGGTTCCTCACCAATTTCTTATGGTCACTCTTTTTGATCGTGAAGAACCATTCCTTCGCCCAATTCGGCGGAGCACCGGGCATCAACCCCATGGGTGCCGCGGGGGAAATGCCGGAGGAAGAAAATCTTCGCCTCTCCGGCCACACCCTGGTGAAGAATTTCATCCTCGCCGCGCTAGCTGGAGTCATCTGGTATTTCCAGTTCTTCTTCTATTCCATGGGACAAACCAAGATGGGCAAGTACGACTTCTCCAGTTGGACACTCCACATGGCCAGCATCATCATTTTCGCTACGCTGTGGGGAATTGTGCTTAAGGAATGGAAGGGAACGAGCCGGCGGACCAAAGCGCTGGTAGCGCTGGGATTGTTTCTGTTGGTCGGTTCGACGGTAGTCGTAGGCTATGGAAACTATCTGAAAGTACGCTAATTTCCGGCTTGTTCAGCAGTTTCTCAACCGGGAAAGCGCTGCTCTCCCCTTTGTCATCCCGACCGGAGCGTAGCGTAGTGGATCTCTGTGGATGCTCTTTCTTGGAAATGTTTTCGGGAGCACTTCCTAGGCATACGTCGAGACCGCCGCTTGGTTGGCAGCAGCACGTTCCCGGGTAATTTCCTCGATATATCCGCTCTCGCGCAGCGCCAGCAGAGGATCCTCTACCAACCCCTTCGATCGCCGCCAATCCTTAATGATGGGCCGCACATCCTGCCAGAAAGCTGAGCGAAAACACTCTTCGGCTTCAACCAGCTTGCATTGCTCCTGCAGAACAGACAACCGGGCGTGATCGACCAGTGCAGCCTTGGCGTAGATCTCCTGTGCAGTGCACACGGTCTGCACCATCGCTTCCATCTTGCCTTTCATGTTGTGGCTCTGGTCAATCATGTAAGCCACATCGACCGTAGCCCCTGTCTCCCATTCGTAGTTACGAATCTCATGGAAGATGCGGAACACCTGGTAGGGATCAATCGATCCCAGGGTCAGATCATCGTCGGCGTAGCGACGGTCATTAAAATGGAAGCCGCCCAGCATCCTGGCGCGCAGCAGCCACGCGACGATCTGCTCAATGTTCTGCGCCTGGTAGTGATGTCCTGTGTCGACCAACACAAAAGCCTGCGGACCGGCAGCCTTCGCCAACAGCAGCGCCATACCCCAATCGGCAACATCCGTGTGATAGAAAAACGGCTCGAATGGCTTGTATTCGACCAATAACCGTTGCGCCGGGCTGAGCGCGTCATGAGTCCTCTTGAGCGCCTCTTCAAACCAGTCGATGCGGTGCCGCATGCTTTGCGTACCCGGATAGCTGGAGCCATCAGGAAACCAGGGCGCCACGTCTCGCGAATTGAGCTTGTCGGCGATGGCTACGCAATCGAGCATATGATCGAGCGCCTGCTTGCGAATCGCCGGGTCAGGATTACCCACAGCGCCGAATTTGTATTCCTGTTCCTGAAAGAAGTTGGGATTGATTGACCCTGCGGCCACGCCGCATTTAGTGGATAGCTCCTTGACCTTGGGCACATCTTTGAGTCGGTTCGGCAGGTCCCAGAGTACGTGCAGGGCAACCGTCGGGCATGCTCCGGTCAACTGGTTGACCATGCCTGCATCGCTGAACTTCTCTGCCAGGTTGGTCGCTGCTGCCGGTTGAGTGAATTTGCCGAATCGGGTCCCTGTATTAGCAAACCCCCAGGAAGGCAATTCAATCTTGAACTGATCAAGAGCCCCCCAAACCGACCCTTCCATGTCCTTTGCCATATCTTCCCCTATACGCAAATCTTTGGATGAAATCTTCAGGCGACTCGACTCATTCCGAGTGCTGGGGGCTGAAGAATTGCAATAGGGTAACATTTTCCACTGTAAACTTGCTTATGTCAATTACGCGGCGGGGTCATGTCTATATCCAATAGGGCACTTGCCGCGACCAGTCCTGATCGCTTACCCGAACCGCAAGCGAGCGTACCAGCATCGTCCTCTGCAGCGAGTTGGGCCCACTGGTGAAGCTAGGGTGTAGTCAGCTGGAACGAATAAGTACCGGCGGGTAGCTCATAAACACGACTTCCTTCCGCGCTAGTTAGCGGGCGAAGTTTCTTGCTACTGGATAAAGCCTCTCCGTCCAGCGTGAACTTATCTCGCTGGCTTGGGGTGAGTGCTAAGTGGGCACTCGTGTTTGGGGGAACGGTCACCGTCCAAAAAACACCCGTCCCTTTCATCGACCAGGAAGATCGTATCTCTCCGTAACTCGACTGGTAACGAAAGTCCAGGTTTCCCAGGCGCGCATCGAAGGTAGGATGCAGATAGATCGTGTGGAACCCCGCATCTGCGGGAAGTACATCGATGCCGGCGGCATAGCGGTAGATCCAGTCGGCCACTGCGCCATAGGCATAGTGGTTATACGAATTCATGCTCGGGTCTCCGCGCATCTGGTCGCCGTTCCAACGTTCCCACATCGTCGTGGCGCCATGGTCCACCAGGTATCCCCACGACGGGTACTCGGTATTGAGCAGCAATCGATAGGCGACGTCGCTATGTCCGGTCTCGACTAACACCGCCAGCAGATAGGGTGTACCCAAAAAGCCCGTTGCCAGCCGCCCATGGTTAGCCTGGAGCTTGGCAATCAGCCGGTCGGCTGCTGCCGCGCGCAACCCATCCGGCACCAGGTTCATATTCAGCGCCAGCACATACGAGGTTTGGGTATCCCCTCCTGCGGCCTTGGCTTCAGGATTGTTGATCTGTCCAAAGGGCGATGGACCATTATCGGCGCCCGCAATAAATCCATCCTTGTGAATAAACTCTGCGCCAAACGCGGTCTTGATCTTACTGAACAGGTCGGCGTACTTTGTTTCCTCTTCCGTCTTGCCCAGGGCGTGAGCCATCTGCTGCATCAGGGTCACGTCATAGGCCCAATAAGCAGTCGCCACCAAAGGCTCGAGGGTAGGACCTTCCGGAGAGAGCCAATCGCCAAACGGTATCCCGTAGCCGGTCTTCCATAGGTAAGTTGGATTAGCTTCCTGGATCGCGTTGAGATACTTCTGCATCGCGTCCCAGTTCTGCTCGATCACGCGGGTATCTCCCGATTGCACCCACGCCGTCCAGGGAATAATGACCCCCGCATCGCTCCACCCGGCGCCAAAGCCGGGATTTGGCGTGTCGGTACCCGGAGCAAAGATGCCATACATCGGCGTACTCACCTGCGTTCCACGTATATCCTCGGCAAACTTTTTGGAGAATTGAGTCAGGCTCATGTTGTAAGAGGCGGTCCGCCAGAAGACCTGTGCATCTGCGGTCCAACCCAGGCGCTCATCACGCTGTGGGCAATCCGTGGGCACGCCAACAAAGTTGGAGCGCTGCCCCCAAAGGATATTGCTCCACAACTGGTTGATCATTGGGCTGCCTGACTGCAACTTCACCGCAAAAGGAGCATCGGTGTAGAGGGCAACGGCCTTCACGGTATTCAAGTCAGGCTTGTACTTCAGGCCCGTCACTTCGACATAGCGGAAGCCGTGAAACGTGAAGTCAGGCTGAAACTCCTGTTCACCCTTGCCGGAAAGGATGAAATGGTCGGTAGCTTTTGCCGTCCGCAGGTTGTCCACATACATGGTGCCGTCAGGATTCAACACTTCCGCGAAGCGCAACTGAATATCTTCGCCTGTCGCACCCCGCACCTTAAGCCGCGGCACTCCCGCCAAATTCTGGCGGAAGTCGTAAATATATACCCCGGGCTTGGGGCTGGTGATGGCGGCGGCAGTGAGTGTCTCGTGAGCCCGAATAGGCTGAAACGATTGCGCCACAATCTCCGGCTCCAAAGGCTTGATCGCCTCGGCTTGTTTCCATCCCCCGTCGGAAAAGCCGGATGTATCCCAACCAGCCTGTTCCTTGCGCGTGTCGTAGCTTTCTCCGTCGTAGATCTCCGCTTGCCAGATGGGAGATATATCTGCTTTCCACGAAGCGTCGGTCGAGATCCACTCCACCGAGCCATCCGCATGCTCGATGCGCAACTGCGCCTTTAACGCCGGAGGAGTGTCTCCGTAGTTATAACCCTGACGGAACCACATCAAAGGAGTCGTGTACCACCCCGGTGCAAGCCATGCCCCAATCGCATTTTGCCCCGTTTTCAGCTGTTGCGTGACATCGTATGCCTGGTAGGGAACGTGGGTGCGGAAATCATCCCAACCGGGTGACAGCACCTGATCGCCAACACGCGTACCGTTGATTTGCATCCGGTACGCTCCCAGCGCCGTTACGTAAAGACGCGCCGAGGTCACAGGTTTATCGATCGCGAAGCTGTGGCGAAGCAACTTCACCGGTCCGGTCTGCCAGGGATTGCCCATCGCGTCGGTGCTCATGGGCGTCTTTGGCGGTACGTAGGCGATCGCGTTCTGCCAGCCGGAATCGTCGTACTTTGGTTCCTGCCAACCGGGCGCCGCATTCAGAGCGGCTTTCCATTCCTTGCCGCTCCCAAACACCATCGTGGAACCATCCGCCATCTCGATATAGAGGCAGGCATTCATGGGGGTGTGCTCAACGTCAGACGTTCCCATCCCATTGGCCGCGGGTGTTCCGTATAACGTGACCTTCACGGCCAGCATGTTTTCGCCCGCTTGCAGGTCGGACGTAACGTCATGGCTCAGGTAAGTCTTCCAGGGCGCCTGTTTCCACGGTGGAAGGGGCATCGTTTCCAACACCTGCTTCCCGTTTACCCAGGCCGCGGCCGAGTCTTCTCCGGTAACGAACAAGTCCGCATGTTTGACCGAACCGGCAAGCTGGAATTTAAAGCGAAAATCATGCTCCGTATCGGCGTCGGCTTTGGGAGCATTGTCCTTGGCCGCGCCAACATTGGTGACCCACGTGGCCCCCGATTTACGCACCGCCCGGTGCTCCGGATCCTCATAACCGATCCACTCGGCTGTCCATTTCTCCTTCAGCAGTCCCGTTTCCCACCAGCTCACGTCGCTTGCCGGGTACGGCTTTCCGTCCTTGTCCCAAACCTCCACCCGCCAGTAGTACCTTTTCGAAGCGCCTAATTCTGGACCGCCATATACCACGCCGAACGATTTGTCAGAAGCGATCCGCCCGCTGTCCCATACATCCGGCTTGTCCCCGGAAAGCAGGGTGGGCGAGGAAGCAACTTCGATCCTGTAGGCCGTTTGCCGCGCTCCAAATCCCGCATCCTGCAGCTGCCAGGAGAGCAGCGGCTGGGTCGAATCGATGCCCAGCGGCCGATCGAGCGAGTCGCAGAGAAGATGAGCAGGCTTGAGCGGCGGTGCAGCGGCAAAAACGGGGGCAATGAAAAGAGTCGCTGCCAACGCGGCCAGATTTACACGTGCTGAGTTGATATGCATTCGGCTCAAACTATCGGATTCGTAAGGTGGCAATGTCAACAGAAAATTTCTATTTGAAACTGTTGCTCTATTGCTACGATTCGGTATCATGGGTGCGGTTTGGTGCCACCCCGCCCTGCATATGACGAATCGAACTAAACCTACTCATCGTTGCCCTCCTCACCGTTTCCTTCTCGTTACGGGAATGCTTTTCTCCGCCTCACTCCTCTGCGCACAATCGGCAAGCAAGCCCAATGAGGTTACCGTCGATTGGAACAAGACCGTTATCGTGTCAAAATCTACGCCCACCTTGCAGGTCGTAGTGAATCCGATGTTGCGTCCTGGATCGCCCATTCATGACGGTGCCTATCAGGCGGTCAAGCAGCTCGGTGCGGACTACGTGCGTTATGTTCCATGGCTACCCTATCCCCGGCTCGCTGTGGCCGAGCTCGAACCACCGACCCCGGAAAAAACCTCCTGGGACCTTTCTCTCATCGACCCCATGACTAAAGACTTTCTCGCGGCCACTGAGGGTCACAGTACAGTGATGAACTTCAGCACCATTCCCGCCTGGCTATTCAAGAC
>CAZSUK010000316.1:0-5679 GCA_964609355.1 uncultured Acidobacteriaceae bacterium
AGCTTTCACCCTTCACAGGGGTGCGCACACCGCCATTGCCCGGCTTTGTGGGGTCCTGCCCGGGAGGATTCGCTCCTTCTTCTCGCATGACTCAACGGCCCCAGATCCACTCAAACTGCGTCGAATATCCGCAGTATATAGTGGCCGGAGTCTGGATCCCGCCGCAAAAAGAGTCAACGAACACGGCTCATCGCGCGCTTGCGCAATGCGGGGAGCAAGTCCTTAGCCAGGCGGCCTTAAGAACTAAATTCCGGTACCGTAATCCGCTGCTGGAATGCTGTCACCAGCATGGGCGAAAAAGTCGTACTGGGTCCGGTGGTTGAATTTATACCGCGCGCGTAACTCGCGCCCGATAAAGAGACCCAAAGCGGCAATACCAAGAGCAACCGAAGTCCAGCCAACGATCCACATAGCAGAGCCTTCTTCCTGGGGGGAAGAGATTTCCGGCGCAGGGCCGGTTTGTTGTAGTCCGAAAATCTGGTTACCATCCATGTACATCATGCCGAAATAATAGCGCAGGTTGGTGAAAAGTACGTAGTTACGGAGAGAGACACCAAAGAGCTATTTGACCTGCTCAATTTGATGCAGGAGGGCGACCTTTCGAGGCGCAGGAAGAAAGCTTGCTTCAATAGAATTTGCCGCCAGTTCGCGCAGGTGCTCCTCGGTAAAGCCAAACGCCTCATGCGCCAGCCTGTACTCGTCCTGCAAATTGCTCAGGAACATCGCCGGATCGTCGGAATTGAGAGTAATCATCAGGCCGGCGTCGAAATAGCGGCGCACCGGGTGCTCCTCCAGGCGAGGACAACACCCGGTCCGCAAATTTGAGGTTACGCAAATCTCCAGCGGAACCTGCCGTTCGGCCAGCACTTCCATTAAATCGGGATCCAATTGAGCGGAAAGGCCATGGCCTATGCGCTCCGCACCTATGTTCAGCGCCGCCCAAATGCTCTCCGGGCCCATCGTCTCCCCTGCGTGTGCCGTTAGACGCAGACCGGCATCTTGCGCTTCCTGGAACAACTCCCGGAACGGCTCGGCCGCGCCCCGCCGCTCGTCTCCGCCAATCCCGATGCCGACGATGCTGGGCGACTCTCGCCGCAACTCCGCTGCCTTGCGGAACACCTTGGCTGCCTCCTCCGTTCCAAAGTGGCGTACTGCGTCGAAGATCCAGTAAAGAGTGATTCCGAACTGGCGTTCGGCACGGACCCGGGCCGCTTCCATCCCGTAAAAAAGCGCCTCGAACTCGATCCGCCTCCAGTAGTACACCACCCCAACCGACACAATCACCTCGGCGTGCACCACTCCCTGGCCTGCCAGTTTTTCCAACATGCGATAGGTGATCAGTTCGTAGTCAGCGGCGGTGCGTAGTCGCTCGCTCACAGCTTTAAACGCCAACAGGAACCCGGTGAAATCGGTATAGCGATAAAGAGCCTGGGCCTCGGCAAGCGTCAGCCGGCCGTCATCGTGCCGTTGGCTCAACTCAACCAGGGTCTCCGGCGAAACCGTTCCCTCCAGGTGAAGATGAAGTTCCGCTTTAGGAAGCGCCCGCAACCAATGGTTCGCGTTCCGGCGTGGAGTAGCAGCCCGTGTCATGAGAGGGAGGAAAATTCGCTGTGCTTGCGGCTATAAACAAAATAAATAACCAGCCCAATCGCCAGCCAGCAGAAAAAGCGCAGCCAGGTGATCACCGGCAGGCCCGACATCAACAGGGTACAAAAGAAGAGGCTCAGTACCGGGACCGTGATTCCGCCCGGTGCGCGGAACCCGCGCCGCCGCTGCGGTTCACGAACCCGTAGGATGAGTACGCCGATCGACACCAGCACAAATGCAAACAACGTGCCGATGTTCGACAAGTCGGCCAGGGTGCCAATGTCCAGCATTCCACTGGGGATGGCGACCAGAAAGCCCGCCACCCAGGTGGCTACCGCAGGAGTGCGATAGCGCGGGTGTACCTTGCCAAACCAGCGGGGGAAAAGACGGTCGCGGGACATGGCAAACCACACCCGCGCCTGGCCAAGTTGAAAGACCAGGATGGAAGAGATCATTCCCATCATGGCCCCGCAGAGCACAACCAATCGCACCCAGTTCAGCATTTCCGAGCCTGTGTCGTGGCTCAGTTTCTTCAGCGTATTCACGACCGGGGCTGCATTGTCGATCAGCGCCTGCCAGGGGATCAAGCCAGTGAGCACCACCGCCACGCCGATGTACAGGAGCGTGCAAACCACCAGCGTAGCCAGAATGCCGATGGGAACATCGCGCTGCGGCCGGTGGCACTCCTCCGCCGCGGTCGAGACCGAATCGAACCCGATGTATGTAAAAAAGATGATGCTGCCGCCGGTCAGGACTCCGGACCAGCCATTGGGAAAAAACGGATGCCAATGAGCCGGATGGATGAAACGGGACCCAGCGATGATAAACACGCCGATCGCCGTGATCTTGAGCAGAACCATCACGTTGTTGGTTCCGGCGGACTCGCGGATACCTCTCACCAGAACAATGGTGAGAATCAACACGATGAGAAAGGCGGGAAAATTAAAACCCAGGTGCCAGCCCGGCGCGTAGATGGCGTTGCCTTGCAGATCGGTGAGGCCGGAGGGGAGAAACGCGGGCGAGATCCACCGTGCGCTGGGATGCAACCCGAACCAATCCATGAAATCTACGATGTGCGCTGCGAAGCCGACGCACACCGCCATATTGCTGACCGCATATTCGAGGATCAGGTCCCAACCGATGATCCAGGCCACCAGTTCTCCCATGGTGGCGTAGGTATAGGTATAGGCGCTGCCGGCGATGGGAATCATAGACGCCAGTTCGGCATAGCACAGCCCGGTGAACGCGCACACGACGGCCACCAGCACGATGGAGAACGCCAGCGCCGGACCGGCACCAGGGCGCCCTGCCAATGCGTGGTGGTTGACCAGGTAATCAAGCAGCGGAGTGTTCAGGATGGATGAAGTATCAAACTTCTCGCCCGCGATGGCGGTCCCGATCACGGTAAAGATGCCCGAACCGATCACCGCCCCAATCCCCAGCGCGGTGAGCGACCAGGGCCCGAGCGTTTTCTTCAGACAATGCTCGGGGAGCTCCGAGTCGCTGATCAGCTTATCGATCGATTTAGTTGCGAACAGTTGCTTTCGCAGCGTCTCGGCTCCTGAAGATCTTCTCGGCTGCGGTGCCAGCCCCGGACTTTAGTCCGGGGAAGCGGGTTTTTAAACCCGCGAGAACGTTCCGTAATATAAAACTCCGGGCTTTAGCCCTGGTGACTGCTCAGCCCGCCTGGAGCCCTCGCAATTGGAGATTTACCGCTTACTTTGGCCTCGCGACAGCTTCTTGGTCTTCTTCTTGTTGGAACCTCGGGGTGTGGTGCGCGCGGCCTTGGGTGCAGCCTTCTTGCGCGCCGTGCGCTTGATCTTCTTCCGTTCCAACTTATCTTCTACGTTCTTGGTATTCGCCATTATTTTCCTTGTCTACACTTTTTCCAGCTGGGCAAATTTCTCTACCAGCTTTTTCACGCCGAACCCTGCAAATTGTACCGTAATCTTCGCATCATCACCGTCTCCTTCGCGACGGAAGACCACGCCCTCGCCGTATTTAGGATGGCGCACACGCTGGCCACTGCGAAATCCCGTCACCCCGTTCGGAGCAGGAATCTCCAGCTTAGGTCTGCTGCCGCTGCTCTTACGCGAAGTAAAAAACTGGGCAATGTTGTCCAAAGAACCGCCCTGTGCCGGCCGCGAAACCCCTGGACGGGAAGCCGACCGCGGACGCTGGTCTTCGTCTTCGTAGCTATAGTGCCTGGGTGAATCCCATTCCTCGCGGCTCGCGTAAGCACCACGAGAAGGACGCTGGCCCCGGGTCAGGTCTTCCATCAGATGAGATGGAATCTCCTCTAAAAATCGCGAGGGTAGGCTGGCCTCCGGCATGTCGTTCCCATAACGGCGTCGATAGCGCGCCCGCGTGACCACCAGGGCATCCATCGCCCGCGTCATGCCTACATAGCAAAGCCGACGTTCCTCTTCGAGCTCGTTTGGCTGATTGAGCGTTCGCGAATGAGGAAACAAACCCTCTTCCATGCCCGCCAGCAAAACCAGGGGAAACTCCAATCCTTTCGCGGAATGCAGACTCATCAGAGTCACCCGGCTTTCGGGATTGTAACGGTCGGTGTCACTGACCAGCGCGGCGTGGTCCAGAAACTCTGACAGCGTCTCTCCCCGCTGCTGCGCATCCTGGGCGGCGTTGGCCAGTTCCTTCAGGTTCTCAATGCGAGAGATGGATTCAGGCGTGCCCTCCCCTTCGAGCGAGCGGATGTAACCCGTCCGGTCAATCAGAAAGCGAATCAATTCCGGAAGCGTCGCCGCATCGCCCGGTTTGCGGAAACCTTCGTTGGCAACCGGATCCACCGGCGGCAAGGGCGTCACCTCTGCTCCGTCGAAGGTGAGCAGCGCAGGCGTTTGCTCTTCCGGATCGGGCTCCGGCTCCAGATCGCCAAAATCAAAACCGACGTCTTCCCACTCTGCCGCATCGCTGGCATCCAGCTCGCACGCCTCCGCTTCCGGAGCGATATCCTCGCTAAGCTTCTCGGCAAATCCCGGCTCCAGCATCGCGCGCGCATCTCCGATCATCCGGCGGAAGTTCGCCAGCGCCATACAGGCCCGTGCCGGCAATAACTGGTCTTTTACCGCATGCCCGATCGCCGCCCACGTGCTCATGCCGGTCTCCACACTAAGCCGATCCAGCACTTCCAACGTGGTCCTGCCGATGCCCCGTGACGGGGTATTAATCACCCGCGCCAAGGCAATCGAGTCGTCCGGATTTTGCACCAGTTTCAGATAGCTGAGCAGATCCTTGATCTCCGATCGATCGTAGAAGGAGAAGCCGCCGACCATCGTGTAAGCGATGCCGTAGCGGCGCAAGGCTTCTTCTACCAGCCGCGACTGGGAGTTGGTGCGATACAGCACCGCCGCCCGAGGCATTTCCTGATCTTCTCCGGCGCGGCGCATGTACTTCTGGATGTAGTCGGCGATGAAGAGCGCTTCGTTCTCCCCATCCGGCGCTTCGTAGTAGCCGATATTTGCTCCGCCCTCGCGCGAGGTCCACAGATTCTTTCCCTTGCGCTGGAGGTTGCGCGCCACCACTGCGGAAGCTCCTTCGAGAATCACCTGCGTGGAACGGTAATTCTGCTCCAGGCGGATCGTCTTTGCTTCCGGAAAATCTTTCTCGAACTCCAGGATGTTGCGGATATCCGCGCCGCGCCAGGAGTAGATACTCTGGTCTTCATCTCCCACCACGCACACGTTGTGCTCGGCCCCGGCCAGCTGCTTCATCAACTCGTACTGGGGCCGATTCGTATCCTGGTACTCGTCGATCAGCAGGTATCGGTAGCGACGGTTGTACCGTTCCCGCACCTCGGCTGAAGAACGCAGCAGCCGCACTGCCTCGAGCAGCAGGTCGTCAAAGTCGAGCGCATTCGCCTTGCGCAGTTCTTTGCGATAAATCTCATAAATATGGGCAATCCGTTCCGCCACCGGATCGGTGGATTGCAGATAAATCTCCTGCGGATCGAGCATGTGGTTCTTGGCCCAGGAGATACGGGAGAGAACCGTGCGCGGCGTCAGCTGCTTGGTATCCAGGCCCATGCGCCGCATCGCCTGCTTGACGATGGCCTGCTGGTCGGCTTCATCG
>CAZSUK010000317.1:0-21094 GCA_964609355.1 uncultured Acidobacteriaceae bacterium
CCGCGCTAACGCATTTCGTTGCGGAACCGAAGTCAGGGGCGGAATGAATCGTCTCTGATCTCTATCTCCGGCACAAAGCCGGGTGCCCCACACCCCCGATTTCCTGTGGAGTTTCGTGGGTTCCCTGAACTTCATGCGCCCTTCCTTAAAGAAGGGCGCACACGCGGTCCTTTCCAGAGCTGCGTACAGGAAATTCGGGGCATCTCGCTCGTTCTTCGCGAGATGTGGGATTCCGCAGGCCTCCCCCTCAAGCCTGCTGCGGGACCCACAACTCCGTAGGGGTGCCCCATGTTCGCACCAGCGTTGCCCGGATTTCCTACTCGCAGCACTAGCCACGACAACGGATGCGGCTTTCTCTTAAAGAAAGCCGCATGAAGTTGCTCAACGCCACTAATCTCGACAGGAAATCCGGGATACGTGGGCCGAAAACGATGGGCGAAGCCCTCAACAGCCTTTCCTACCGAACTCTACGCTTCGTTCCTTAGGACCGGAACGAAGCGCAATAGGGGGGCCTGCGATTGTCTTCGCCGGGTACTCACACACCCTCTAAAGCCCGACGTATTCTCAATCATTGACGGCCCGACTAAAGTAGTCGTGCCCTGATACAAAGCCTGGTTTTCAGCGGCCTGTTCATCCCTGCCACCAATCGACGGGCGCCATCCTTCGCGTTCTCTGCAAGGGTGGGACCACAGCTATCCCTCGTCTCAAATCCGGCATCAACGAGACTTGTTCAGATCGCCGTGCCAGCGCACCTAGCCGCGAAGCTGTCGAATGCCAGTCTGCGAATGGGTTCGTACCAGCAGCCGCAACGCTGTCCACAACTGTCTTCTTTGTGCGCGCCCGGGTGCTACGCATCGCTTGCTGCATTAGCTCATCATCGATTTCGATATTTGTCCGCATGTTGTGAGGAAATAACCCCCAAGACTCAGGGCGAAAACGCAAAGAGGATACGGTTCCATGCCAACGTTCATTTGCGAACGGCCCTGTCCATGGATGAACAAGAGTCACTAGCACTCAACGACCCATTCCTGGCCAACAGCCATGAAATCAGTGGTTCACTTCGCTTCGCGGTTGGCCGCAGGATTGCCGTAAGAATCTTGCGGGTAAACACAGTTTCGGAGACTTCCAGTGGCCAATTGGTTAAGCGATCTCCACCATGCGATCCGGCAGATGAAGAAGGCACCCGGTTTCACCTTTGTGGTGATGATCACGCTGGCGCTGGGTATTGGCGCCAACAGCACCGTCTTCAGCATCGTGGATGCGGTCATGCTGCGTCCTCTGCCATACTTCCAACCGCAGCGGCTTATCGAAGTGCAGTCGAGCCACGAACACACCGCGGAAAGCAGCAACGTCTCTTATCCCGACTTCTTCGACTGGCGTTCTCAGAATCGCACCCTCGACCATCTCGTCTCGTATCATGACACCGGACTGACACTGACTGGCGTGGCGGAAGCGGTACATCTCCACGGCCAGGTCGTTTCCTGGGATCTCTTACCCACCTTGGGCGCCCGCCCAGAACTAGGCCGCGGCTTCTTACCCGAGGAAGAGAAGCGCGGAGCGCGCGTCGCCCTGATAAGCCATGCTCTATGGACATCTCAATTCGGGTCCGACAAGTCGGCCGTCGGCAGCAGTATCAGCCTCAACGGAGAACCGTACACCGTGATTGGCGTCATGCCTGCGTCCTTCCGCTTTCCTGTTAGCCAACCACAGAACAGCTTCTGGACGACCCTGGCAGTGGACGACGAATCGGCGAGCCCGCTCATCGCGAACCGCAGCACCCATTTCCTAAGTGCGATCGGAAGGCTAAAGCCTGGAGTGACCGTGGCGCAGGCGGACCAGGATTTCAAGACGATCGCATCCCACCTGGCAAAGGAATATCCCAAGACAAATACGTGGCACGAATCCGCGAGCGTGCGGACGGAGCTGACCGTTCTGATCGGCGACACGCGCACACTGCTCATGGTCTTATTGGTAGCGGTTGGTTTGGTTCTGGTGATCGCCTGTGGAAACATCGCCAACCTCTTGTTGGCGCGCATGCGTGACCGGCAGCGGGAAATTGCCACTCGCTCCGCGTTAGGCGCTGGTCGCGCAAGAATCGTGCGCCAACTGCTGGCCGAAAGTCTGGTGCTCGGAATCGCCGGCGGCTTAGCGGGTTGCGGTCTTGCCTTCCTGAGCACGCCCGCGGCACTTAGGCTCATCGGTGACAGCGTTCCCCGTGCGGCAGATGCTGGTGTCGATCTGCCCATGCTCGGCTTTGCCTTCCTGGTGTCGCTGATTTCCGGAGTGGTCTTCGGCATCGCTCCCGCAGTGATCGCCTCCAGGGTCGACCTGATCGCGACGCTGAAGGAAGGAGGCCGCTCCGACATCGCGGGACACGATTGGCTTCGCTCGGCCGTGATTGTTGGACAGGTCGCTCTGGGAGTTGTGCTGACGGCGGGCGCGGGACTGCTCATCACCAGCTTTCTCAATCTGACGCGCACCAACCCGGGGTTCAATCCTGATCATGTGCTGACCTTTGTTTTCGAGACTCCCGATTCCCGGTACAAGGACTCGCGGCCGCAGTTTTATCGTCAGTACTTCGAAAAGCTGCGGGCATTGCCTGGGGTACAAGCCGCGGGCGGCTCGATGTTCTTGCCGATGGTCGACGATGAGGCGCTTCTCAGCTTCGAGAACCCCGAGCAACCGGTTCCGGAAGGGCTGAAACCTCATGCGGACTTCGCGCCGATCACGCCAGGCTACTTTTCCACCATGCAAGCCCCCCTGCTTGAGGGCCGGGACTTTACCGACGCGGACGGGATGGACTCACCGAAGGTCATGATCGTAAACGAGGCTTTCGTACAGAAGTATCTCCATGGCAAACGGCCCTTGGGCAAAAGGCTGAAGCCTGGCGCCGGAGATGGAACGGGCGCCGCTCCGCCGTGGCGGGTGATCGTCGGCGTTGTGGGGAACATGCAGCATTCCGCCACGGAGCGCGAGTCGCATCCGGCGATGTACTTGCCGGCGAGTCAGCTTCCTAACTGGTGTTGCCTGTATTCCGTGGTGCGGACCTCGGTCGATCCGCGCAGCCTCGAGCCCGCAGTGCAGCAACTGGTTTCGGCACTCGACCGCGATATCCCGGTAACGGAGGTCCGCACCATGCGAGACCTGCTCTTGCTGCAACTTTCTCAGCCCCGATTCGCGATGGTTCTTTTGGGCTCATTTGCAGGTCTGGCGTTGATCCTTACAGTGGTCGGTCTCTATGGTGTCATCACGTACTCGGTTTCGCGGCGTACACGAGAGATTGGTGTGCGCTTGGCGCTGGGAGCGCAGCGAACGACAGTGTTAGGCATGGTGCTTAAGGATGCCGCAGTTTTGATTGGGCTGGGAATTGGTATCGGCATTGCGGCGACGCTGGCTTCCGCTTCCTTACTGAGAACGATGCTGTACGGCACTGGATCACGCAATCCGCTGGTGCTGTCGGCGGTTTGCCTAGTGGTTGCCTTGTCCGCATTCCTCGCGGCTTATCTGCCGGCGCTTCGGGCGGCTGCGATTGAACCGATGCAGGCACTACGGATGGAGTGATTGCTTCAACGTGTCACTTTCGTCTGGTCACCGAAATCTTGTCTGGGCTCTATCCCTGCCGCGAATCGCCGGGAGATCAGACTACTCTGCCGCCTGGAATCCACACATCCCAATCGCAGCTTCCCAGGTAAGTCACTACCCTCTCCTCGTCATCCCGACCGGAGCTCCGGCCAATTGATATGCAGTTTACACTCTGGCCACGCGGCGAAGTGAATCTCCTGGTAACGCTTCAAGTCAGGTCGTTCGGTTCGGTTGCATGCCCTTCAAATTGCACCGTCTGTTCTCCGGCCCATCCCACAACAAAGGAGCAAACGGGCCGAGCAATCAGGTTGGGGTATTTCCGGGAAGACGGCACAGTGTCGAAGATGATCTCAGGTTTTGGGGTGCCATCTCCCGAAATACTCAACAAGCGATTCGAGGACATGCCGGGCAGGCCCTTCCACTTTGGCCTGATTTTCTACGACCGCTTCTGTGGTGAGCGCTTCCGAAATTGTCTTCCTCCTGTCCTCGACAGATGTGGGGGAGTTGCGTCTTATTTTGGGTGAAGGCCAAGTCCCGGTGCAGTGGTCCTTGAACGCTAGTCGCGCAGTGCAGGGGTGCAATCCGTTAAACGTTCCGTTCGGCGTCAGCTTCTGCTGATGCTGGTTTCCTCACGAGCGTTTCTGGAGACCGTTGATTTCTCTTGATTGCGTGCGTCCGCGTGTCCTCGATGCGCTGCAAGCACTTCTTTAAGAACTCGATCTCCAGGGCCTGTTGACCGATCTTGCGCTCCAGTTCCGCAACCCGGCCTTCCGGGCTGTGCGGCTGACCGTTGCCCGGAAAGGTTTCTCCCGGAGCCTTGCGGAACTCACGCGCCCACCGATACAACATGTTCCGGCTCACCTCCAGTTCCCCGGACAGCTCCCTTATCGGAATCCCAGCTTGCAGGCGGTGCACAGCTGCCAATTTGAACTCCTCGGTGAATGTCCTGCGTGACAAATGTATGACTCGCATAACTCAACTCTCCATTCATAGAAGATCGATCTTAAACTGGTTCCCAAAGAACTGATGTTGGCTGCAGGCATACGACTGGTGTGACTTAACTTACGACTGAGCCATGGCATTCTTCCTCAAGCCGTGGTCACGATGCGCTCGGGCTCGGTTTTTGGGATCACCGAAGGTTCAGTAAATGACTTTTCGTAGCTCTGGAGTGATTTTTTCAGAGCTCCATCTGCCCGATCGACACGCATCTTGTTCAGAATCACCGCGACTCCGGGAACCTCGAGTCGCTCAAGAACCCGGGCTGTGCACTCCAGATCCTGCCTCGTCGTTCCTCTGGCCTTAACTACGAGCACAGTTGCATCAGCTAATCTCGCCAGGTACTCGGTCTGTGCAGACACTGGCATTGGTTGTGCATCGATGAGCACGACGTCGTAATCCATGGCTGCACGATTCAGGGTTTGCTGCACCCAATTGGGAGGAGGAACGTCTCGTTCTAATTGATAGCGAGGATGGTTGTAATCGATTGGCGTAGACGG
Source organism: uncultured Acidobacteriaceae bacterium (assembly GCA_964609355.1). Taxonomy (GTDB): domain Bacteria; phylum Acidobacteriota; class Terriglobia; order Terriglobales; family Acidobacteriaceae; genus PALSA-350. Next base: position 5,079 of record CAZSUK010000317.1, read on the forward strand.
GCCCTGCAGAACGTCGTCCGGTCTACACCATTTGTTGTGTGTCAGTGGGGAATCTTGGCTTGAAAGCAGGTTCAACTCGTTGGATGCCGCTGCGGTCATCGTCTGAGTCCTCAGATTAAGACCACGCAACTGTTCGCTCAACTTTCTTACTACCGTGCTCGTTCCAGCTCCATGCGCTGCAGATGTAAATAGAAAGATTCTTGCTCCTGAACTGCGAACAGCATGATCGATGCCGGCCGCAAGTCGAAAATAGTATTCTCCCGCAACCTCCCCAGGGAACCGGTCTTCATCCACCAGGACACCGAGTGGGTGGAACCCAACCACGCGTTCGACGTCGTGCGGCGTGTAGATTCTGTGGTCCAGGAGGTCCATTCCTACAGGAACAGCTGTGGCGATTGTCAAAGAGACCATTAGGACGGCAAGCGCGAATATCGGCAGTTTGCTTCGTTCCGGACTTGTAGGAGTTAGCGCCTTCGTGGAGACGTGAATTGACCCAGGTGAGCTGCTTTCTAGGTCGAGATCGCGAATACGGTTATCAATCGCCTCAAGGGACTTTTGCAAACTGTCGATCTCCGGTCCAAGCTCGGTCGCTCTCAGGTACTTAGGAGCAGCCGACGTGGCCCTATTTGTTTTCTCTTCCAATTCCCGTGTGAGCTTGAGTTCAACCATGCGCGTCCGCGCTACCTCCTGACGCAACTTGTTCTGAACTTCTTGCACGGCCTGCTGCTTCAAATCGTTCATGATCGTATCTGTCGACGCAAGGTTGTCTTCGTCTTTCTGATAAACGGGATGGTCCGGCCGGAGGCCGGTCATCTCCTGGAGCAGCGCCGCCCGGCGGCTGCTCAGCGCGCTCCACATTGCGGCTAATCCGGGATCGGCGGCGATCGACTCCTTCCCAGCGACATCCAGTGCGTTCGCGTTTCCAGGAGCGTTTCTTCGCAGCAAAGCGTCCAGTTCTGCCTCTGCCGTCTCGCGCTCCATCCGCGCCGTCGCCAGCTCCGTTCGCACTGAGGTGGATGTTGCGTCATAAGGATTGGTCGTGCCCACTTGGGTAGTAGTCGTGGCTACGCCCAACTGCTCCATCAGGTGCGCTTTCTCGGCGAGGCTCTTATCTATTCGGGTCTGCAGCCGTTGCTTTTCCTGGTTTAGCGTCTTTAAACGATCATTCACTCCGTAAAATTGCGGGTTTTTAGCCCTCTCGATGTAGGTGTTGGTGACACCGTTTACTATCTCGGCAAGGCCGTATGGCGCCGGGCCACTTAGTTCGACGGACATCTCATAGGAAGTGCCAACCCTCTTGACGCTTAAATCTTTCAGCAGGCGCTCCATCTCAGAAGGTAAAACCGGACCGCTACGGTGGCGCGCCGAATAGGAAAGCGATGCAATGGCATCGTGGAGGATGTCGTATCGGGTGACAGTTTGTATCTGTTGCTGGAAATATGAGTCGTAGGGCACATCGACCTCGGCATTGTTATTAAGTACCGTTGGGAACTTGGGCGAAATATAGACTACGCTATGCGAGGTGTAGACCGGTCTTGCCATCTTCCATAGGATGAAAATGCCTGCGCCAAGAATCACGACGAACACCGTCAGCGCTACCGCCCAGTGACGCCGGACACTGGCGATCACGTTGAGTTTTCGCTCTTGTACAGTGGAGAAAGACTGTCGCCGCGGAAAGGACCGCAGACTCGTGGACTTTTCATGTGTCGAGCTGTCAGACGCCGAATTCAACATATGCAATCCTTTGAAGTTAGTGGACCACGCTACCCATGCCCACCATGGTGGCGAGAATGTGGGCCCGCGAACAGATGTGATATAGAGCCGGAATTGGATCCCCGATTATTTACTATCTGCCACGGGTTCTCGATCCGTACGTTCCCACTTCGCATCCGCTCGAGATGTGCGCCATATTTCTGGAAGTATCCATAGCTTCCAGAGAATGTAAGCAGGAACAGTGGACAGCGCCTTCATTGATTCCGATAATCCGGGACCTTCAAGAGCGACAGCCGTCACCTGAAAGATCAGGACCGCGAATCCAGCCAACACATAGACCCTGATCCATAGAAAAGAGAGACGGGCCATAATGAGCCGAAGAATCACTTCCGAGGCCATGGGCACTGCCAAAAGGTGGAAAAGAGGCTCAAGAAGACCTACGCGCCCTCGAAGTAAGTTGACAAGCAACTTCGGAGCCCATCGCTGCATTAAGTGAATGCGGCCCCTTCACAACGAGGAGACTCTGATCGGTCGCGCCATCCAAAGCGTGTTGCAGTCAGCCGATGCAGCAGCAACGAAGGTGTTAGTCGTCGTCCATAACTGTACCGACGCGACCGCTGAGAAAGCATCGCCAGCCATTTCTCCTGTTTTGGGTTTCCAAAAGCCACCAGGAGTATGTCCGGTTGAGCGTCCTCGATGCGGAGCAGGATATCCTCATGATCCATCTCTTCGAGCGGCTGGAACTTCGGGCAATGGCGCCCCGCAATACACAGGTTCGGGAAGGTTCCTCTGCATCCAGGCGGCCGCGCCAGCCGAGCTTTGTTCGTCGGATCCCAAAAGAAAGATGCGATAGCCATTGCTGGCCGACAGTCGTGCTAGTGCGGGCACCAGATCGGCTCCCGCGACACGTTGCTTCAACTTCATTCCCAGCAGCGAGAAGCCCACACGAGTGGCATGTCGTCAGCGAGAACAATATCGCACCTGGCAAGGGTCTCGCGAAGTTCGTCATCGTGGACTGAATTAACAAGAAAGTCAACGTTGGCCGTTGCAATTTGATGAAAGCCACGTTCCGCAATCTTAGCCTCTACGGCATTCAGAACTTCCTCCATGGTCAGATTGTCAACTGCCACACCCAGGATGGCCACGCGAGGCTCTCTCAATTCAAACATGTCGATCGCTCCTTGCTGCCTGGGTGAGACACGAACTGACGACACTCGCGAAAGGGTGTGTGTTGTGGAAGAGGGTACTCGAACTATGGGTAAGTGACGGATCCCCGTGCAGGAAAACAGTGCCACTAACTCCCGTAGTCCAGCAATGCGGTTGTTCGACTCCGGATTCCGGGAGTAGAACTCCACAGATTCACAGGCTCTACATCGCTGGCATCGATCTCCACTGCATTGCTGCAGTAGCTCCATGCATAGAACTATCCGATACAAGTTCTTCTTGCGGACCAACACGCCTTCGATGCCTTTCAGGCTGCCACGCGTGATTCGAACCTTTTCGCCGCACTTCAGACAGGGGTACGGTTCCACGCGATAAGGTCCTTCAATCATCCTTACGGATGTTATGAATCTCGGTTTCAGGAATAGCCGCTACCTGCTCACCATAGAACAGAATAGATTGGACCCCCAGGAGTCATGACAACTTCCAAACGGCGGTCGAGTCCACCCCGGACGAACACGTAACCGGGGAATATGGGCAGAAACAGCGTCTTCTGTCTATCCATCGCCGTACCAACGCATAGTGCATACTAATGTGCGATGAATCGAGCCATCGACTAGCCTTTCCTGATGGACAGAGCTTCGCAATGGCAGTCCCACTCAGCAGGGAGACAGAGCTTCGCCTTGGGCAGTCCCAGAGGGTTCTGACACGACTACTCAGCTTGTTGTGATGGGGGCCCAACTTACGGATTGTTTACGGGTGCGCGAGACTACTCTATGAGCGCTCAGCGAAGTAAAACGAATGTTTGTTGTCGTAGCGGGCCACAGTTGTCTTACTCCTGGCCGAATCCAAAACGTAGTCTGACCTATTCCAGTTCGTCGTCTAGCACGTTCGGTATTGCGCTCAAAGTAGTGGTTGTTTATTCTCGGTACCTTTGTGTAACCCGTGAATCGAACCGCTGCTCCCAGCCTCTGTGGATACTGTGAGCCTAGGCCAATTAGGCACAAATGCAAGCTTTTTGTGGTAACCATAGGTAACCGGGTATCTATTGTTACCGGTGTTCTATTTGTGACATTCGAAGGTGGGTTCAAGGGTTAGCTCTGCGATGCCGTTTGCTGGCTAAATACTTCAGTGTTGTATGCGGTTCAGGCAACTAGTAGTGCGGCTCACAATTGTGGAGGTGCGAGTGGCCAATGATTTTGCCAAACGCATGATGCTTGTGTTCCATCTCGTGTTCATCGTGTGCGGCTGAGGCATCGAACTTGGAGAACCAAATCCGGGAGACACGAGTCGAATTCGGAGAACGAACGGCTAGGGTTTGCAACTAAAGCCGTTGTGAGCGGATTGCGAAACTGAGATTGACCGGCTTTCCGACGCATTCGCGCAAGACTGCATCACCGGAGGCGCCTCGTCGTGTCCCACCATAACAGGATCCTCGGACCATTTCTGCAATCGATGGGAGCATGTTGCTCTGGGTAGTTGTGACGCGCATATGCGGTCTTTTCAACGCGTGCACCGTACTGCGGGATGGTGATCTCTTGGAGTGTTTGCAAGCTTCCGGCATGGACCGGAGTTCATCTACAACAAATCGTACGCATTACGTTCGCCAAGGTAGGCGGCGACCAAAGCTTCAGCACAACCGAAGTAACCCCAAGTAACCATTGCGGCGCCGCGAAAGTACCTCATCTTATTCAATCTAGGGTAACTTAGTTCAACAGGTCACGATGGCAGCTCGTTTAGCTCGGTCACGCGAAGGGAGGCCTTGCCGCAGTTTTGATTGGGCTGGGAATTGGTATCGGCATTGCGGCGACGCTGGCTTCCGCTTCCTTACTGAGAACGATGCTGTACGGCACTGGATCACGCAATCCGCTGGTGCTGTCGGCGGTTTGCCTGGTGGTTGCCTTGTCCGCACTCCTCGCGGCTTATTTGCCGGCGCTTCGGGAGGCCGCGATTGAACCGATGCAGGCACTACGGATGGAGTGATTGCTTCAACGTGTCACTTCCGTCTGGTCACCGGAATCCGGAGGACTTACCGCTTTACCGGATAGATGCAGTACGGCGCTTGTGCATGCGCGCCTGCCACGTGAAATGCACCCGCTGCACAGGCGTCCGTTGTATGGCAGGAGTGGTGCTCGCAATCTCCGGCCCGCTGAGAATATAGGTAAGACCAGGAGCATCCGTGCCCATGCTGTCGCTATTGTTAGTGATAAAGGCAATGCCCTGGGCGCCCCAGCGGACCAGCTGGCTCGGATAGCCAATCACGTTGGGAATGACGATGGAATTGATCAAAGCGTACGTTTTGAGGTTGTAGATCTGTAGAGTGTAGTCAGCATTGCCCTGGCCGTAGTTGCCGTCTATCTGCGATTGTGTCTGACCAAGGAAGTATGCCAGGCCCAGAGTTGCATCGGGCACCATGACCCCTGATGCATTGAAGTTTCCTACCATTGCCAGAGTCGAGGGATCGGAGATGGCTCCGCCGTCGCTGTAGATGAGATTGGTCGTCGCATCAAAATGCGGCCGGTATCCGAGATAGATGTCGCTCGTCACGGCTTGATTGAAGACCACTCCCGTGGCGGAGACAGTCAGGCTGGAAATCGGCTGGAAGGAGCAACACGGGTCCCCTTGTGCATAGAGAGCCGTTGCGTCTGCGCCCCAGGTCAACTCACTGAAATCTACGCCAGTGGAGACGATAACCGGCGGAGTCACCGGCCGCGGTGTTGAGCCGTCGATCACCGCGGTTGCTCCGCAACCCTGCGGTTCTGTATCCCAGCGGCCCTGGATCACGGCGAACGTGCTGTTCGAACCCGGCGCGACCGCCAGCGAGACGGCAAAGTCGCAACTTAAGGTGCCTCCGGGCACGCTCCCATTCTGGGCGCCGATGCCGAGCGGAATGAGCAGGTCAGGCGCAAGTGCCGGCAGCGCATAGCGCTGCACGTTGGCATAGTTGGTGAAGCCTGTATACAGGTGCTGGTCATCTGCGGATATCGCCAGCACATACGGATTAGCGCTCAGTGGCAGTGTCGATTGCAGGGCGCCCGCCACCGGGTCGATCACAGCCATTGTCTGGGGATGAAGGGAATCGGTGTTGTTGACTGCGACATACATCAGGTTGTTAGCCGCATTCCACACCAGGTCGCTGCCGGCCACGTTCAACGTGGTGAATTGCATGCCGGTCCCCAGATTCGGCAAGACCGAAAAGGCAAGCAGACTCGAGGTGCCCTCGCCCGGGCCGTTCTCGACGAAGAGTGGCTCCGATGCGGGTGCGGTTAAGGCTGCGGCGGGAATCACGGCCTGCACCTGGGTGTTGCTGACGACGGTGGTGGCCAGATTGTTGTTATTCCAGCTGACTGTGGTTGCCGCGGTAAAGTTCTGGCCGGTAATCGTAATGGTTACATCCGGGCTGCCGGCCACGACCGACTCCGGACTAAGCCCGCTGAGTTGCGGAGGGGGTGTGGCATAGGTGCCGGTGGTCGAAGCAGGCGGCGCGCCGGGTGTGACAAAGGGGCCGTCGAGAATATAGATGTTGGTGCCCGTATTGAAGGCGAGGCCGGCTGTTCCCCACCGGATCAAGCATGCAGCTCCGCTTCCGGGCGCGGGCGAAGAATTGTCTACCGCGGGCAACTCGATAACTCCTTCGGCAGTGAAACGGTCCTGATCGAAGACAGCGATCTGGGGCACGGAATTTGTGTTGATCGTGGATTGGAAGGGCGCTCCCCGTGGGAAGTAGACGCGGTGCTGTGCGGAGTCAATGGCAAAGTTGGCCGCGCTGACCGGGAACGAACCCAGGGACGTGCCGGTGGCCGGGTCGACCACATCTCCCCCGGGATCGTAGAGCCGGTTTTCATTGGGATCGTAGATCAGCTGCGGTTCACCACCGTTAAAGGCGCCCAGGTTGGTGCCGGTCAGGGCGGCTCCTTGAGTGTTAATGGAGAAAATCCATTCCGCGCTCGGCGTCTCGGTGTCTTCCGTGGCATAGATAGTGGAAGCATCCGCTCCCCACGCAAAAGCATTCACGTAGCCACTGGGCTGGATAACGGCATTACCGGTATTCGCACGCAGCACGCCATCGTCATAAATGGCCAGCTCCGAGGTGCCGCCCTGGCTGGCAGTCTCCTGGGTGACGCCGAGGGTGTGCGCCAGCCCGGGCGCGACCTGCATGCCGTAAATAGAGGTGGCTGCGTTGGCGGGTGGGGTTGGACCCACAGACCACTGAATATCCGTCGTCAGCGCGGGTAGATTCAGGCGCAGGATGGTTGCCGTGGCGGTGATTCCAACGTAGAGGTACTGCTGATCTCCGGAGATGGCCAGCAGGTTCGGCTCTCCGGGCATGGTCTGCCTTGCAACGATGTTTCCCGTGGTGGGATCGATGGCAACGATGCTGCTTGCGTTGGTGCTGGCGCTGGCGGCGATGGCCGCATAGATTACCTGCTGCCGCGGGTTCCATACCAACGCGTTCGCCGGAAGATTCACGGTACGCAGATAATTGGTGCCGGCAATCACCTTGACTGTAGCGATGTTCGAAGTGCCGCCTCCGGGAGCTGGATTGGTAAGAGATACAGTGACGTTTCCAACTTGCGCCAGTCCGCTCGCCGGGATCGATACCTGGATGGATCCGCTCGACGTGCTGAAGGGACCAGCTGCTGGTGATCCGTTAATGTTCACCTGTGTGTCGTAGAGCAACCCTGTGGCTTGGATGGTCAGGCTCAACCCGGGCGAACCTGCGGTCACGATCTGGGGAGAGATGGATTGAATCGCCGGCAGCGGATTGAGCAGGTTCACGGTGAAATCATTGGAGATGTTGGTCGGCGTCACCACGGCCAGCTGAAGCGTGCCTGCACTGGCCAGAAGATAGGCGGGGATGATTACCGTGATTGCCGTTGGGGTAACCGAAGCGGGAGTAAGGTTCGATCCTCCGGCAATGACAAAAGCGTTGGGCGTAAAGCCTGTGCCCGTGATGGTGACGAGGGTATCCTGCGAACCTACGATCAACGTGGCGGGGGTTACCCCGGTAATGACCGGGGGAGGCTGCAGAAGGGTGAAGGTGGCGGGGGCAGAAGCTCCTCCGCCGGGGGCGGGGTTCGCTACCGTTACTTTTACCGAACCTATGTTGGCCAGGTCCGCGGCCGTCAACGCCATGGTTAGTTGGGTGGCGCTCTGTACGGTGGTAGGGCGGGGATTGCCGGCGAACGAAGCGATCGAGCTTTGCAGGAACCCGGCGCCGGTCACGACCACACTGAGTGCTCCGCTGCCGGCTATGACCGATGCCGGCGAAAGCGAGGTGATGGAGGGGAGGGGATTATCGACCACTACACTGGGATTGCTGGAGCCGGACTTTTGGCCATCCGGGTTAGCCACAGCGATAGCGAAGGAACCGCCGGTTGCGGCGAGGGAAGCGGGCACCGCAGCTTTCAACTCTGTGGCGCTTACATACGTGGTGGTCAGGCTGGTGCCGTTCCAGGAGGCAACGCTTCCTGAGACGAAGCCACTGCCGTTGATCTGCAGGGTGAAGGCAGCGGAACCGGCGGCTATGCTTGCCGGGCCGACCGAGGTGATTACAGGCGGAGCTGATGCGGTGGTACTGGGTGGGGTTGGATTCCCGGGAGAATTCGGCGTTGTGCCGGCGACCGATCCTCCTCCGCAGCCTATTACGGCGCTGGCGAGATATCCAGTAAAGATCAGACGTAACAGCCGCCCGGGAAGCACACGACGGACCCGGTGAAAGACCATAGGACCCTATAGTTGATACACAATTAGGAGCAGCTACAGAGTAGAAGTCCTGCTTACTTAGGGCAAGACAAATTATGAGTTTGCGTTTAAGGCGTTTGAGGAGGGACGAAGCAATCGCCAACGGAAATGCCACGCATCTACAAAGACTGGGCGAACGGGGTTTACTTTCGTCCCTCCCACTCATACCACGGCGTCTCGGAACTCGCGAGCGGTCACGATTTGCGTGTTGGACCATGTAACGGGAAAATCCTTGGCACTGCCTGTCACCTGGTCAATGCGCTGCAGCCGCCTGCGCGCATTCCATGAACATATTGTCGTCTGGGTCGGAACAGGCGTACACCTTCTCGGGGCTTTACCCAAAAGCCGATCTTGCGATGGCGCGCAGCGTGGCTGCGATTTCGCCATTACTGCGACATGACAGGAAAAGGAACCGCGTAACTCACGGAAAACAAGCGTCACCGATGGCTTCTCTTGCTGCTCTAAGGAACGATCAGGAACGGCTATCGAACAGGGGCTTTCACCTCTAGACAAGTCCGGTTATGGTTTTCTCCGCTTCTTGAGGGCCACGTCAAGAAATGAACGGAGAACAGGATTCTCGTGCTGTGGCACCCAGGCAATCACGAGGTCAATGACTGCCGTGCGGTCGGCGAGGGGAACGAACACCACTTCCTTCCCGCGCCAAGCGAGTGACAGTACGGCCACGCCCTCCCCCGCTTCGACAAGCGCGACAACACCGACCGCATTCGAAGCCGTAGTCCCGATCCGGGGAGAAAAGCCGGCTTCCGCGCAAAGAGAGATCACCTTGTCAAACGCGAACGGCGCCTGATTTCGGTCAACCACGATGAATCGTTCGTCAGCCAGTTCGCGTATAAAAATGCTGCGCTTCTTTGCCAGAGGATGACTTTTGGGCATCGCCGCACTGAGGCGATCCGAATGGAGATGTTCGAAATGTACAGTTGCCGCGTCCGATGGTGGCGCGGGTCGAGTGAACGCGACATCAATCGTTCCGGCTTGCAAGGCCTTGTGATGCATCGCGGTCGGCATCTCCACCAGTGAAACTTGCACGTCCTGAAAGCGGCGCTTGAATTCTTTGATGATTGCCGGAAAAAACGACACGGGACCTCCGGCAAAAAAACCGATGGTCAGAGTCCCGACTTCACCGCGAAGAGATCGCTGCATATTGGCGACAGCACCATCGGCGGAGGCTAGCAAAGTCGTGGCATCCTTCAGGAAGAGCTCGCCGTGGTAGGTAAGACGGATCTGCCGTTTCGCTCGATCAAAGAGGGGCACCCCAAGCTCCTCCTCGAGATCGTGAATCTGCCCGCTGATGGCGGACTGCGCCACGTGGAGAAGACGCGCCGCGCGCGCAAACCCACCGCTTTCCGCGACGGCTTTGAAGTAGCGTAGATGTCTGAGCTCCATAGATAAAATTCTAACTCTTCCTATCTGTTTTGTAGATATGTGTGCTCGGAACAAAGTGCGGGTCGTCTTCTCCCCTTCGCAATCAAATAAGTAGTGACGTTTCCACCGTGATGTTGCGGGGAGGCGGCTGCGGAGAGGCTTTGAATCGTGTGGATTGTTAAACTAGCTTTGGACCGCCCGTACACCTTCATCATTCTAGCGCTGCTTATCCTGATCATGAGTCCGGTCACGATCATGCGCACGCCAACCGCGCAATGACATCGATATCTTTCAGCGTCGCGTGGACGCGAGCGTGCTTCTAATCAAGGCTCTCGGAGGAGGTTGGGATAACTCGCGTTTACCTAATCCATAAGCAGCTGATAAGAAAGGGATTTTCATGGATATGCATATCGCAAAATACGGCGCTTATGGCTCTACGCAGGAAGCGTGCTCATCCCGAGGACTTCCACCTCTTGATTGGAGATACCTTGCCGGGGACTGAGAACCAATCTTTTGCCGGCGTCAAGAGTGCTGCTGTCCTCGATTCTGCAGAATGCCCCTCCCGTCCAAACCTGATCCTTGCGATCTGCTGCGTGAGCCTGCTGATCGTGGGTATGGACGTGACGATTGTGAACGTTGCGCTGCCCGCGATTCAGAAAGACTTGCATGCGCGGCTGGCCGGGTTGCAGTGGATCTTGGATGCTTACACGCTGGTGGTAGCGAGCTTCCTGATGCTGGCGGGATCAATGGCAGATCGCTTCGGACGCCGTAGAGTTTTGCAGATCGGGCTATGTGTCTTCACGCTCGGATCGCTGCTATGCAGCCGTGCAAATACGATCGAACAACTGATCGGGTTTCGCGCGCTGCAGGGATTCGGGGCATCGATGCTGAACCCGGTAGCGCTGTCGATTATCGCGAATGCATTTCCAGAGCGGCAGGCGCGTGCACGTGCGGTGGGTATATGCAGTGCAGTGATCGGCATTTCGCTGGGAATTGGGCCACTGATCGGCGGAGCGCTGACGGAAACGATTGGATGGCGATCGATCTTCTGGATCAACGTGCCGATCGGGGTTATCGGAGCGCTGTTGGCAGCGGGATTTGTGCCGGAGTCGAAGGCGGCGCGTGCGCGGGCAATTGATCCAGTGGGACAGGCGCTGGTGTTGATAGGGCTGGCTACATTGACGTCGGGCGTAATCGAAGGACCGCACGCAGGATGGGGATCGGGGCTGATCCTGGGTTTATTTCTCACCGCGGCAGCGGCATTGCTGGCGTTCGTACTGTATGAGCCACGGCGGAGGGATCCGCTGTTGGACTTGCGGTTTTTTCGCAGCGTTCCATTCTCAAGCGCCATGCTTCTGGGACTGAGCACCTTCTCGTGTTTCGCGGGTTTCCTTTTTCTCAATGCGTTGTACCTGCAGCAGGTGCGCGGATTTTCTGCTTTTCACACCGGGCTGTTCACGCTACCGTTGGCTGTCATGATGATCGTGTCGGCTCCGTGGTCGGGGCGCCTGGTCGGGAGTTATGGAACACGGCCTTCCTTGCTGGCTTCGGGCGTCGGATTTCTGGTGAGCACGGTGATGCTGACCGGACTTAGTTCGCAGACACCGGCCGGATGGCTCCTGGTTGCGTATGCCCTGTTCGGCGTTGGACTCGGAATGGTGAACCCCGCGATCTCGAACAGCGCGGTGGCTGGAATGCCGTTATCGCAGGCGGGGGTGGCGGCGGCAATCGCTTCGACGAGCCGGCAAGTGGGTGCGGCACTGAGAGTGGCTGTGTCTGGATCGGTGGTGGCCGTGAGTCATGCGCGCGGGACAGATTTCACTGCGGCGACGCATGCCATCTGGTGGGTGATGACAGCCTGCGGTGTGGTGGTACTGTTGCTGGGGCTTGCATCGAACACGGTCTGGGCTCCATCAAACTCGGAGGGGATAGCGCACCTGCTCGAAGAACGCAACTAATCTGTCGGCAGCCAATTCACATTGTGCTTCAGATTATCCAGGCTAGATGTGCGTCACCGTCGCTGTCTTGATCCCATGCCAGGTGAAGAGCTGCGGTCATGTCATACGGATTTACAGAAAGGCATTTTCATGGATACATGCATATCGCAATACAATTTCAGCCGGCAACTCCTTGCCGGAGCAGCCGATTCGGTACTTGTTACGGCTGCTAAGTCGGGAGATCAAACGGCTTTTGCTCCACTGTGGGAGCGGCACTCGAATAGAGTATTCCGCAGTGTCTATCGGATCACACGAAACCGGGACGATGCAGAAGAGGTGCTTCAGGAGGCCTGGATGAAAGCCTATCCCCATGTGAAAACATTTGAGAACCGAGCGAGCTTTGTGACTTGGATAACGCGCATTGCGATCAATTCGGCGCTCATGGTTCTACGCCGGAAGCGTACTCATCCCGAGACTACCATGGAGTTCTATGACGGTGAGACCTGGCGCTCCGTGGACGTTGCGGACCAGACAAAGGACGTTGCAGAACTCTTCACAAGGCACGAAAGCGCACAGCGCTTAAAGCGGGCAATCTGCCGTTTGAAGCCGTATCAGCGGAAGATGGTCGAGATGGCGGTCAAAGCCGGCCATTAGGAGATAGTTCAAGCTGGGCCGTGTCCCCGCCCAACGGGCGCCGCGTGCCGTTCTTCAACCGGATCACCTCAGGCAACGCCTGGATGCTTGATCGGTAGTTCTGGATCCTCGGGGAGATAGAAGGAAGCGTACCATTGCAGCATTTTCTGGGGGCTAAGTATGGTGTCAACTTATCTCCCAATGACATGCCCATGAGAGACGCTGCGTTTTCGAGCAGTCTTACCGGCAAGTGCAGCCTTTTTCGGGGATCGATTATCCAAACCTCCAAACAAGATCGATACCATTTCATCTGCTAGTTTGACTTCAAGAGGGGCATGTCCAACGACCATCCGGAAGATGGCCGGGCCACGGCGCGGGCGAGAGGAGGTTCTCATGAAAGTGCAGGACATCATGAGCAAGACACTTTCCTGTTGTGCGGCGACGGATACTCTCCAGAGGGCTGCACAGCTAATGAAGGAACACGATGTCGGAGCCATTCCAGTTGTGAACGACTGCAATGAACGGAAGCTGCTCGGCATCATTACCGATCGGGACATCTGCATGAAGGTTGTCGCGCAGGGAAATCTGACCAGCACGGCAAAGGTCTCTGAGGCAATGACCAGTGCGCCTGCCACATGCAGGCCCAACGAATCGATTGAAGGATGCGAATCCCTCATGAAGCGTCACCAGGTGAGGCGCATCCCGGTGATGGACTCTAGCGGCGTGTGCGTGGGCATCGTCTCCCAGGCGGACATCGCGCTGCGCGACACGCCAGAGCATATAAAAGACACTCTGGCGGCAGTGTCGCAGCACCGCGCCCGGCCGCAGGGCCAGGCGGTAGCCGCGCGCGCGTAAATACAGAGCACAGAGTTCAGAGCTCAACTAAAACGACAGGACGCCATCCGTTAGGGTGGCGTCTTTGTCTGGCGGATGGATCACTCGGAGCGCAGCGCTTGCATAACATCGACCCGCGCAGCACGTGCCGCGGGCAGCACCGACGCGATAATCGCGACCGCCATCAGCAGGAACGCAGAGACAAACACAGGCAAAGCGCCCGGCATCTTGACGTCCGGGAAATATCTTCCCGCCAAACGCGTCAGCATCCATCCCAATGCCGCGCCCGCAAGGACGCCCTCCGCAGCCATCGTGGTGCCATCTGTGATCACGCCCTTGAGCAGTCGCTGCGGCGCCGATCCGAGGGCCAGCCGGATGCCGAATTCCCGCGTCCGCGCGCTCACCGAAAACGCCAGCACGCCCGCGACGCCCACCACTGCAATCGCCAGCGCGACAGCCGCGAATACGCCAAACACCAGCGAATTTAAACGGTCCGGCGTGAGCACCTCTGCACGAATGTCTTCGAGACTGGCGGGGTGCTCAACCGGCTGATCGACGGACAAGTCGTGAATAACGCGCGTGACCGGCACGACCAGCGCATAAGGATTTGCGCCGGTGTGAATGAAAATGCGACCCCCAAATATCGGAAACTCATTAAAGGGGCTATAAACGGTCAGCGTGGGCTCAGGAACGACGTGTCCGTCGTCAATATCGGCCGTGACCCCGATGATACGGTGCGGCGCCGTCAGACGCGACTTTTCAAGATCGGTTCCGGGGAAGAATTGCAGCACCGGATCCGTCCAATAGACATGCCGATTGATCGCATCCTGGTTGGGGAACATGCGCTGTGCGAGAGTCTCGCTGACGATCACGACAGGATCTTCGTTATTCTGGCCATCAAGCGCATTGAAATCACGGCCGGCAATGATAGGAACGCCCAACGCCGCAAAGAATCCGGAAGAGATGGAACGCGACTGCGCCCGGGGATCCTCTACACCGGCAGCATGCACATGTCCGTCGGCAGAGAATTGCAAAGCACTGCCCGGCCCGCCATCCCGCCAGGGAACGACATCGCCGAAGGCGGTCTTACTGACGCCCGGCAGGGCATCAATGCGACGCATCGCTTCCTTGTAGAAATCGACGACTTGCTCAGGTGTCTTTCCATAGGACATAGCAGGAACATCGACAGCGAGAACGTGTTGTGTGTCCAGACCGGTCTGCGCCTTTTGCAGTGCGATGAGCGTAGCGATCAACGCACTTGCCCCGGCCAGCAACACGAAGGACGCGGCGATTTGTGTCACCGCGAAAATCCGCTGCCGCCGGCTCGCGCTGCCGGTGACCCGTACACTTCCGCTTGATACGCTCAGTCCACTCGGCGAGCCGGAAGAGGGCAGGCGCGGGACGAAGGCGAGAATCACTGCGGCGACGACCGCCAGAGCCGCTCCCACCCAAAGCAAACTCGAATCGACTCTGAAATCGAGCGCTCGGGCGGAGAAGCGCGAGGCGTAGCGGGCCAGCAGAGCCGCCATCGGCTGCGCGCTCAGTACACCGAGCGCGGCGCCGGCGCCGCAAAGCAGAAGGCCTTCGGACAACAGCATGCGGCGCAACGCGCCTCTGCTTGCGCCCAGTGCCACGCGGACCGCCAGTTCGCCTTCGCGCCGAACCGTCCGCGCCAAAATCAGGTTGGCGACATTACAGCACGCAATGATGAAGACCAGTCCTGATGCTGCCAGCAGCACCAGTAGCACCGTCCTGGCGCCCGACGTGATCTGGTCACGAAGCAACCTGGCCCCAATCTCGAAGTGCGCTTCCTGCGCATAAGCTTCCGGGTGGTTCTTCTTCATCGTGGAGTAGACAGAGCGCAACTCAGCGTTAGCCTGATCGAGAGTGACTCCTGGAGCCAGACGCCCGAAAAGCTCCGTCATGCGATGGATGCGGCCGGTGACCATGGTTGCTGAAAGATGATGCGGACTGGTGACCACGTTGGCGATGATCTCGGTATCCTGGGGGTAGGGGACGCTAGGCTCGAGCACGCCAATGACGGTCGCAGACCGATCACCGATGCTACCGAGGCGAACGGTTTTGCCGATGACCGAAGGATCCTTGCGCAGAGCGGTCGCCCAGAAACGGTACGTAAGAACGACGACGCCCGCAGCTTTAGGACCGTCGTCTTGAGGTCCGATGAGGCGACCGAGCACGGGACGAAGGCCCATCACGTCAAAATACGTGCCGCCGACAACGCCACCTCGAATGGAACGAGGCTCACCGAGGCCGATCATGGTGAAGTCCATCGTGGAGAAGTCGCCAAACGCGCTCAGGGTTTTTACGCTCGCGCGCAGATCCTGTATCTCTGGTACGGAAAAGGTAGAGTTGTCCTCGCGGATGCCGGGGGCGCTCTGTCTGATATAGATCAGCCGCTCCTCGCCGCGGTTGACAAGAGGCTTGAGCAGGACTCCGCGCACCAGCGTGAAGATGGCAGCGTTCGCGCCGATGCCGAGCGATAGGGTGAGAACCACGGCGATCGCCACCCCTGGAGTTCGAATTAGCGAGTGAGCTGCAACTCTCAGATCGCGCACGAATGACATGTTCTTAGCCTCTCTGCCGGGACTA
>CAZSUK010000318.1:0-7946 GCA_964609355.1 uncultured Acidobacteriaceae bacterium
CATGGGACGAATGGGGCGGTCGATCTGGCGGCAAGTGAGAATCTCGCGCTCGCTGGGACGGCCCTCACGCTTGATAAAGCCACCCGGGATGCGGCCGCCGGCGTAGGTATATTCGCGGTAGTCCACAGTCAGGGGGAAAAAATCGAGGCCTTCTTTGGGATCGGGTGCGGCCACGGCAGTGGCCAGAACGACGTTGTCACCTTGGGATACGACTACACTGCCAGAGGCCTGCTTGGCCAGGCGGCCTGTTTCAAAAGTCAATCGCTTGCCACCGGCAAGTTCGACGGTCACATCTTGTTTCATAAAATCCTCATTTCATAGGTGCACATAGGGCGGGGCGGGTGCAGAGGGCGGGATTCATTCCGGTGCGAGCGGCAATATGCAGAGACGGCGTACGCCTTCGAGCCGATGCTATCTCGTGTGCACCGGCTGCCTCAGCGTACCGCTTGATCCAGTCTCTTCGCCTGATTGTGGGGTACAAGTTGCTC
The DNA here is from genome assembly GCA_964609355.1 of uncultured Acidobacteriaceae bacterium. GTDB lineage: Bacteria > Acidobacteriota > Terriglobia > Terriglobales > Acidobacteriaceae > PALSA-350. The sequence goes on from CAZSUK010000318.1 coordinate 489, forward strand.
GCTTGTTTACTTGCGAATGCCGAGCTTACCGATAACGTCACGGTAGCGGTCAGAATTGTTCGTCTTGAGATAATCCAGCAGACGGCGGCGTTTACTCACCAGCATCAACAGACCGCGCCTGGAGGCGTGATCTTTTTTATGAAGCTTGAAGTGCTCAGTCAGCTCGCCAATTCGTTCACTGAGAATCGCAATCTGCACTTCCGGGCTACCCGTGTCACTGTCATGGGTGCGAAAGCGCGTAATAACTTCGGTCTTCTTAGCAGTTGCCAGCACGGCAGTGCGTTACTCCTCTAGGTTAAATCGAGTCCACTCTCTAAGTGTCTGATCAAGAATAACATGGCTTCGATTGGCGCGTCCACGCACCCCGCGTGACGAGTGCCAGCAGTAACGCCCAATTTGACACGGAAGAACACTGTGGGAACCGAATCTGGGCGAATATGAGTGCCAAGCCGTTCTGGATCAGCGGAAAGGCGAAACGCGCTATTCCATCATGACCGGGCCGCCGCCTGGCTGATTTTTGTCAAGCAGGAACGCCAGCGGCACCATCAGCACGGCGGCAAACCCGAGCACGTAATACACATCGACATAAGCCAGTGCTGCGGTTTGCGCCTGAAGCTGGTTGTACACCTGCCCCTGCGCCAGCACCAATCCGTTTGCTTTTCCCGCCGTCACATCCAGGGTATGGCGCAGGGCGTCGACCCTCTGCTGAAAGACCCCGCTTGTCGGCACGGTGTACTTCAAAAGCTGGTCCTGGTGCCACTGCGACCGCTCCGTTACCAGGGCATTGGTGAGCGAGATGAGAATGCTGCCACCGATATTGCGGACGAAATTGATCAATCCCGAAACCTGGTTGTTCTTCTCCGGAGGAATTCCGAAATAAGCGGCCGTTGTGACAGAAATAAAGACGAACGGGATGGCAATGATTTGCACCACGCGTAATTTGGAGGCAAAACCAAAACTGATGAGCAGGCTCAGGTTCTTGGCGGTGTAAAAATATCCGATCGCGAAGATAACAAAGCCCATGGCGATCAGGTTTCGCGCCGGGAAACGGCTCACCAGCTGGCCCGCCATGGGCATGGCGAGGAGCAGGACAAGGCCGCCACCGGAAAGTGACAGCCCCGCAATGGTGGCGGTATAGCCGAGGTCTTTCTGCAGGAACTGTGGCTGCAACACGGTCGTTGCATTGAGCAGTCCGCCGGTCAGCAACATGAGGAAAGCGCACAAGGCGAAGTTCTTGAACTTGAACAATCGCAAGTCAATGAGCGGTCTCTCGGCGTGAAACTCCCAGATGATCAGGGCAATGAACGCGATCGCGAAGGTAGTGGCAAAGGTCACAATAAAGTGCGAGCCAAACCAATCCTTTTCTTCGCCTTTGTCCAGCATAATCTGCAATGCGCCCATGGAGATGACCAGCAGACTGACGCCGATATAGTCGATGCGATACAAATTGCTCCGGTCAGATTTTTGATACGGTGGATCTTCTACCAACCGGTTGGTGAGAAACAGGGTCAGGATGCCTACAGGAATATTGATGTAGAAGATCCAATGCCAGGAGTAGTTATCGGTAATCCATCCGCCAAGGGTGGGCCCGATCGAGGGCGCCAGCACCGCAACTAATCCGTAAAGCGAAAAAGCCAGACCACGCTTGGAGGGCTCGAAGGAGTCGGCCATGATGGCTTGGGCCATCGGTTGCAAGCCTCCCCCTCCGACGCCCTGGAATACCCGGAACAGCAGCAGCAGCCCCAGGGTAGGCGCTATGCCGCACAAGAAGGAACTCACCGTGAAGATGGTGATGCAGAGGAGAAAGAAATTTTTACGGCCAACCACGCTGGCCGCCCAGGCCCCCATAGGCAACACGATCGCGTTCGATACCAGGTAGGAGGTGAGCACCCACGTGCTTTGGTCGGCGCTGGCGCCCAGGCTGCCCGCGATATAAGGCAGCGCCACGTTGGCGATAGAGGTGTCGAGTACCTCCATGAAGGCCGCCAGCGCCACGGTAGCCGCAATCAACCAGGGATTGGTCTTTGGTTTCCACGTGTACATCGTCTCGGCGGACGCGTCGGGAGTCGTGGTCGCTGCAGCCATGCTTCTCTGTTTTCTCCCTTTTGAGTGGGCTGCTATGGCCGAAGTTAGTCTGATAGATGCACAGCTTATGGCTCAGGACGCCATTTCTGGGAGCGGAGGATCAAAGATGCCGGTTGAGAAACTTGAGCGTCTTGGCCATGGCTTCCTTTGAGGCCTTTTCGTCATAGCTGGCGCGGGTGTCGTTGTTGAAGGCATGTCCAGCGTTATACCAGTCAATTTCCACCTCCGGATGCTCTGCCTGCACTTTCGCAACATCGGCCTGCGGAATGTGCTGATCTTGTTTACCGAAGTGAAGCAGGACGGGAGCCTGCGGGGTCTCCTGGGCAAACCTGCTGATGTGGCCACCATAGTATCCGACCGCTGCGGCCGGAGAAAGACGGGTTGCCGCCAACCACGCCAGTGTGCCGCCGTAGCAGTAACCCACCACCCCAGCGGGCTTTCCGGTCTCTTTGGCCGCGTAATGCAGGGCAGCCTCCACATCCTTGACCGCGTCCTCGATGTTGATTTTTTGCACCAGCGCCATGGCCTTCTGCATGTCATCGCCGGCATCGGCAAGCTCGACGTGTGGTTCCACGCGATCGAACAGCGCGGGCGCCACGGTGAAAAAGCCCTCTTTTGCGAATCGATCGGCAACCGAGCGTATATGCCGATTGACTCCAAAGATCTCCTGGAGCACCACCAGGCCGCCCGAGGGCTTGCCGTCTGGTTGGGCTACGTAGGCATCGAACAAATGACCGTCACTCGCCTGCAACTTCACTACTTTGCTCATGCAATCTCCCTGCTTACTCGTGTCGACAACGCAATACTCCTTCGATGCCGGAAGCGGGCAAACGTTACGGATTGGCCTGCTTATCCAGAGCCCAGTAGCTGGTCCTGGCTACCACCCGGGCGCCCAGGTTGCGCGTGAGGCGAACATCCAGCTGGTGCAGTCCCGGCGTGTTGTCGGTGGGACGAAAACTGAGCAGGTAGCGATTGCGTGCATGTTTGGCCACCTCCTGCACACGGTCTTCGAAACCGCGTTCGGTGGTGAAAGGAGCGTATTCTCCGCCACTCATCAGGGCAATCTCCCGGGCCACGTTCTTGCGCACCGCCTGCACCGCCATTAGCAAAGGCGCTAGAAGATCCGGGCCCGCGGCTCCCTCGTCGTGGGTGAGATCATGCAGAAAGAGAGCCTTGGAGGGCGAGAAGGTCACGCTCAGGACCAAGGTATTGCTGGTGCCTATTTCTTCTACCAGGCGTTTGGCGTCTACATCATGGCTCCCGTGATCACGAGTTTCGCTAATGAGCAGCAATACCCGTCGATAGTCCTTGGGCCTGTCTTCCAGCAACTTGACCGAGTAGCCTACGGTATCGAGAATGGCCGCTCCCCCGTCGCCCGGCTCTATGCGTTTTAACTCACGGCCCAGCCGCTCGGCGTCCCGGGTAAACGGCACCACCACTTGTGGCTTGGAATCGAAACTTACGAAGGCCGCTTCGCTCACCCCATCGCCAAGAAAAAGATCGATCAACGGAGCCAGGCGATTGATCTTGTCGAACTCGAGCGCAGCCATGCGTCCCTTCTCGACTGCCACGACCACCGAAACCGGTTCGTTGTCCAGATCGTCGTCGACATGAAGTTGTTGCTGTACGCCGTTGTCCCGCAATTCGAAGTCGCTCGGCCCGAGCCCATAAAGAATTTCCCCCGATGGCATCTGTACCAGGGTTGGGACCAACACTTCGGAGCTTTGCACGCGAATCGTGGTTTGGGGCGAGGATGCCTGAAAGCCATAAGCCGGAAATCGCAGCAGGAAGAAGATTGCCAGGAACAAACCAAAGGAAAAATAAGGCAGGGGCGGAGACTTCAAGAGCTTTCCCGGCTCCGGGTTCGGAAATTCTTCGTCCAGCTGAGGAAGCGCATCAGTTGGACCCTTTCCTTCCACACAAAGAACCAGAAATAGCCGGCGTCGATGGTGTCAGCCTTTCGGCCGGAATAGGTTTCTATGCGCCATTTCAGGTATTCGCTGCGCCAGGGCATGAGGCGATGGCCTCTGGTCGCATTCCACAAGAAGCGAATCGACATGCCCAAGCCTCTTCACAGAAGTATAGCTGCGGATACCGCGGGTACAAACATCCGCCTTTCCTGCGGTAGCCGCCTAGCTTCCAACGGGCAACGCTACTCGTTCCGCTCCCGCATGTGCTCGATGATTTTTTCGGCCACGTCCTGAGCGCTGACGTGATAGGTTCCATCGGCGATCGCCTGTTTGATCTTTGCAATCTTCTGCAGGCGTTCTTCATCGATGGCATCGAGACTGTTCTTGTCAGGAGGTGTCGGATTGTCAACGTCGTCCATGCCGGACTTTAGCGTAGCACCACCAGCCTCCAAAATGGGACCGTTGGTAACCAGCACGACCATCGCCGGAAAAGGGTCTCAGCAATCATTCTTGGGCACAGCGGGCCGGTGGGACGCCGATGAGCTGATGGATGGCTCTTTCCGGTGGGCAAAGTCGGCTAACCGGGCGCGAAGGTGCAGGACGGCCGAGGCGTGGATCTGGGAGATGCGGGACTCAACCACCCCCAGGATGAGCCCGATCTCTTTCATGGTGGTCTCTTCGTAGTAGTAAAGGGTCATGACCAGGCGCTCGCGTTCGGGAAGATCGCTGATGGCCTGGGTGAGGCGCTCTCGCATTTCGGTGTGCAGGAAGCGAAAAAGAGGATCGTCCTCGGGCCGGTTGGGCAAGTAGACTAACTCTTCTTCTCCCGAATCCTCTGAGCGCTCGGAGTGCAGGGTGCCGATTTCCAGCCCTTTCAATTCGCCCAGCAACTGTTGATAGGCAGCCAGATCGATGTGCAATTGGGCAGCGATTTCCAGGTCATTGGGGGCGCGGCCGTACTGGGCGGTAAGGGTCTGGATGGCCTGCTCGATGGCTCGCCCTTTGCGGCGTAGTTCCCGAGGGCTCCAATCGAGGGTGCGTAAATTGTCAAGAATAGCGCCGCGTATACGAAATTGCGCGTAGCTGCGGAACTGCACCTGTTTGGAAGGGTCGAACTTGGTGAAGGCGTCGAGCAGCCCAACCACACCAGCGCTGTAGAGGTCTTCAATGGGCACATGCTGCGGCAGTCGCTCGTGGATGCGCCGGGCAATAAAGCGCACGATGGGCAGATGTTCGATCATGATCTTTTCCTGTTCGGCGGAGAGCAGATCGCCGGGCCGTGGACCCGCTGAGGCGACGGGCGCTACGGCAGCAGGTACTTGGGCCGCACTGGTGTTAGGAGCAACATGATTTACGGTGTCGATGGGTGGCGCCGTTGCTCCGGTCCGCCGAGGACGCCTCTGACCTTTTCCTGCTTCGTGCATATTCACCGCCCGACCTGTATGAGAGAGCTGGGACCCGAGATTGTTGGTGCTGGAAAGCACCGCCGAAATAGCTGATCTTGCGGAGAAGGACACTAGCTGTTCAGGTCGGTTGTCGATGCTGATGGAGGAAGGCTCTCCGCCCTGTTCATCGGCAGTGGGAAGAGAAACTCCACCCCTGCCGTTACTCTTGAGAGACCGGGTCACGATTGGATGCACGCCCATGTAGTGCTCGCTTTCCGCGTTGCACCTCTACCCTGCTCTCCGATGAACCCTGAAACAAGGCCTGCATAAACATTCTCGTGATCCGCCGTCTCAGAACGGGAGAACCGCTTGCATTCTGTTCCAGAACGAAACATGTGTCTCAGGGCTGGACATTGCGCCAGGTAAAAAAGATTTTCCTTGGGTTCGCTTTTTGTTCGCTATAATGCTGCCATGTCAGTGACTCGCAGGCAAAGGGAAGTGCTCGACTTTATCAGCAATTTTGTACAGCGCAATGGATACTCCCCATCGTTTGAGGAGATTGCTCGCGGGTTGAGCCTTAAGTCCCTGGCCACGGTGCACAAGCACATCACCAACTTGCAGAAGAAAGGGCTGCTGCAGCGCGACCACAACCGCAGCCGCTCGATCGATGTGTTGCCGCCACGGAGTAAGGGAAAGCGGTCGGACCGGCTTCCCCTGCTGGGTCGGATTGCCGCCGGACAACCGGTCGAGGCGGTGGAAACCAGCGAAACCATCGCTCTGGGCGACATTATCGGAAATCGCGAAGTATTTGCTCTGCAGGTACGCGGCGATTCCATGCGCGATGAGCACATTGTGGACGGAGATTACGTGTTGGTGGAGCACACCAGCACCGCCCGCCAGGGGGAAATTATCGTCGCCCTGGTGCGCGGCAGCGAGACCACCCTCAAGCGTTATTACATAGAAGGAACCACGGTTCGCCTACAGCCTTCCAACGCAGAGATGGAACCGATTTACGTCCCGCTGTCGCAGATTGCAATTCAGGGTCGCGTGCTCGGCGTTTTGCGCCGCTATGCCTAGGGACGAATGAAAGAAGCCCGGCTCTCGCCGGGCTTCTTTGTTCCCTGAATGCCAACGCCGTCAATTCACCTTAACGGCTGGGTCCGCTGCCGTAACGGCTGGCGCGACGGGTGCTTTACCGTTGGGGGCGCTGGTTGCGGGTGCAGCACTCGCAGTAGATGCGAGGAGCTTGTTGATGCTCTTGTCGATCGTATCCTTGGGCACAAAGCCAACGATCTGTTCGGCTACCTTGCCGCCCTTGAACAGAAGCAGCGCCGGAATGCCACGGATGCCATAGCGCATCGGCGTTGCCGAATTCCTATCTACGTCCATCTTCATCACTTTGAGCTTTCCGATGTACTGCGCGGCCACTTCATCCACGACGGGCGCCAACGCTCGGCACGGCCCGCACCAGGCTGCCCAAAAATCGACCAGAACAGGCTGCTCGGATTGCAGCACCTCCTGCTCGAATGTCGCATCATTTACTTCAAAAACTCCTGGTCCGGCCATGTTCCTCCTTCGCTTCCTTCGCTGAGCATAGCATTCAAAGCCGCCCTCAGCCTTCAGTAATGGATGCAAAAACAGGTAAAAAGGTGCATACCACTCCAAAAGCAAAGCGCCCGGGCCGCACGGCCACAGGCGCTAGAGCAGCCCTCCCCCAGAACTGCCCACGACGCGAAATCTAGGGCCTGGAACCGGCGTTGTAAACAAAACTTAGGTAACTATTTCGTAATCAGTGCAACCTGCATCCCCGTTCCCTCGTGGTTGAGATCGGCGAGCAGGATTTCTACCGGGCAGACGGGGCTGGCAAGCTGAAGAATTGCCGACCGCAACGCCTCCTGATGGGCTTCCTGGTGGCCGTCTTGGGTAAGCAGCATGACTGCCGGGCCAGCACCGCTGAGAGTGATCGACATGACCCCGTGGGTCCCAGCCAGGGGTAGCATGGCAGGCAACAAGGGGCATATCTCCGCACGGTAGGGCTGGTGCAGGCGGTCGCGGGTGGCTAACTGCATTAGATCCGC
>CAZSUK010000319.1:0-8551 GCA_964609355.1 uncultured Acidobacteriaceae bacterium
TTCCCGGATTCCGCGCGCGCCCATCAGATGATGGCGCAGGACTACGCCGTGCTGCGGGATCTCCCCAGCGCCGAACGGGAATTTTCCGAAGCGTTGCGCCTGCGCCCGCAGACAGCGGGTTTGCACCTGCAGTTGGGCGAGCTCTACGCTCGCGCGCAGCAATGGGACAAAGCCGAAGAACAATTCCGGCTAGAAACTGGAATTCAACCAGGAAGCGCGGAAGCATTTTATCGTCTCGGTGAATCTCTGCTGCAGCTGGGTAAATTCCACGAAGCGCGCGAGGCACTCGTCCGTTCCGACCAATTGAGAGAGGACATGCCGGAAACCCTCTACCAACTGGGAAAGGCGGCGGCCATGGACGGAGACGACACGATGGCGCAAAAGTCCTGGCAGCATCTCCTAAGCTTGGAGAAAGATACCGCGCTTGCCGCTCAAGCGCATTTGCCGAAGTAAGCGCGTCGGAGAGGCCGCGCGGCTTTGGCTCGGTAAAGAAGAAGGGGGCACCCAGTCGTTCCAGCGGCGAATCGTCTCGAGGGACTCGAGGACGCAGAAAGTAAAAAACCCTACCAGGTTGACCTGATAGGGCAAGGGTAATACATCGTTAGAGTCATTCCGTGTCGTAGCAAGATCGGGATAAAGGCAATCAAGAGAAACAGGGCAAACGCAAGTTATTCATTTGTTGCGAACCACAAAGTATGGCTACCACTACAGCGACTCTCCTTGTCCCTCGTTGACCCCATCCCCCGAAAGGATCGCTGAGTGACTTTGGAGAATCGCCGCTTGAAAAGAGCATATCGTTTCTGTTGGAATCCGCCATGTGCCTTGGGTGGCAAGAGACAAAATTGTAGTTGTAGTCGTGCATCCTCACCGGTATACCCCTTACGTCACGTAACGAGCGGGGCCCAATCGGGCGCTGTGGTGTTCCGCGTTTAGGGCGGCCCAAACCGGACAGACAATCTACGAAATGTGTCCAGGCTCCTCTCCTCGCCGAGTTGGTTCCGGGAAACAACTGGTTCCACAGCGGTGGCCATTCGGCTACTCCTGCTTCGCATGCGGCCAGGCGGCCGCCACGGATGTTATTGCAAATACATGAGCGGCGAGCGCGATGGCGAGACGTTTGCGTTTGGTCCGCAGCATGCAACAGGTCACTCCGTCAAAGCAAGCTCGACGCAGAGGGGTTCAGAGTTTGGGAGACAAAATTCAGTCTGGGTTCCACTGCAAGGAGCCCCAGGGAGGATGCTATGAAACGCAACTCGATCGCTACGTCGTCGCTTGTTGTCCTGTCGCTCCTGCTCACCGCCGCCGGAGCCTATGCTCAATCCGGTGAGCGAGCCAAGGTCCCCTTTGCCTTCACGGTGGGAACGGCACACGTGCCGGCTGGAACCTACAAGGTCACCAAGCAATTTGGGACCAACGTCGTCATGATCAGCAACGTCAGGACCGGCGCGGCCGTGCTTGCTTTGGGCACTGCGCAATCGCCTTCGAAAATAACTGAAAAGCTGATTTTTCACCGGGATGGGAGCCACTACACTCTGACCGAAATCTGGGGAGCCGCGGGCAGCAACGGAATGACAATCCTAGCCCCCAGGCCGAAGCATCAACTTGAGGTAGCAAGTGCGCCGGTGAACCCCGGCAACACGTTCCAGATCGCTCTCAAGTAATCCGCATTTCGGCGAAACGGAAGGGAAGCGGCCATTCGGCTCCTTCCCTTCGTGTGTTCACATCCCCGGTCAACGTTTTTCGACGGATCATTTACTCCGTTCGCCCAGCCCTCCGTGAGCAGAAGGTGCAGAGGCGTCAGTGGACTCAGCTCGATGTACTCGAATTCCATGAGCTTTGCCTGTCCCAGAGGCAGCTTCTCAAGAATGGAGTGTGCCTCTACCATCGACCGCACATTCATGTCGAGTGTCTACATGTGGTTCCCTTTACCGTGGGATCGCATCCCTAAATCGAGTGGTCGGCGTAAAGCCAAATGGAGTCCTCGGACCGGGTCGAGGCGACGCCGGCAACACGCAACCAGGCCGCCCACAATACTATGTGCAAAAGCGATACGCCTTACCGTGCCAAATCGGGTGGCTTGGTACAGAACTGAATAGCCCCCGTGCGTTCGCACCAGCGTTGCCCGGATTTCCTCCTAGCCGGCATTGGCAGCTGCGCCCCCACTTGACATCCAAGTGAAAGCCATGTTCACTTGAATGCCATGTGAAGGAAATGCCGGTCCGTCGTAGTTGAAAAACTTCTCGCGGAGGAATACTAACCATGGCGCATTGGAGAAGAATCATTGCCCAGTTCCGCAGCCTCCTCGCCAACAAGCGCGCCGAAGAGGACCTTGCGCGCGAGGTCGCATCGCACCTGACCCTCCTCACCGACGACTTCGAACGACGCGGCATGTCGCGTGAAGAAGCACAACTGGCCGCGCGGCGCGCTTACGGCAGCGTGGAGCAGGCAAAACAGGCACATCGCGACGAGCGCTCCCTGTTGTGGATTGAGCAATCCATACAGGACCTGCGCTATGGCCTGCGCACTTTGAGCAGAAGCCCCGGTTTCACCCTAACCGCAGTGCTCACGCTCGCCCTCGGCATCGGCGCGTGCACGGCCATCTTCAGCCTAGTAAATGCTGTTCTCATCCGATCATTACCGTACGGGGATCCGGGCCGGCTCGTCTATCTCTACACGCCCAATCCGCAGTTCAAGCTGCCAGTCGAAGTCTTCGGCCCCGCCTACCCAGACTTTTACGACTTGAAGAAGGAAAACCGCTCCTTTCAAGACATGACCGCCTTCGACCAGTCCGTCTTCAGCCTCGCCTCGCAGGGTGCGGTGCAACGCGCCAGCGCGGCGCGTGTCGACGGAGATTTCTTTCAAACCTTTCAAGCGGCTCCCGAGCTGGGCCGCGCCATCGGCCCCGCCGACGACCGGCCGGGCCGCGAAAGAGTTGCCGTTATCAGCCACGTTCTCTGGCAGTCCATGTTCGGCTCGGCCGCGGACATTCTCCATCGCTCCCTGCTGCTTGACGGCAAGAGCTATCAGATCATCGGTGTCATGCCTCAAGGGTTCGAGTATCCGCACTACTCCGATCTGCCCTATGGCAGCGCCCAATACAAGACAACGCAGGTGTGGGTTCCGCTGGCCCTCACTCCCCATCAAAGGGCCGATCGTGACAGCGCCAGCGGAAACGCCGTTGCCCGGCTGAAGCCAGGCGTGTCAATCGCACAGGCACAGGCGGAGATGGCCGCCATCATGGTGCACCTCGACAAACTTCACGATCCTCAATGGCGCGGTTGGGGTGCTCAGGTCGCGAACTTCGTTGACAGCACCGTTGGCCACGTGCGTTCTCTCTTGTGGCTGCTGCTTTGCGCCGTATCTATCGTGCTATTGATCGCCTGCGGCAATGCAGCCAACCTCTTGCTGGCCCGTGCGGTGAGCCGCATGCACGAGTTGGGCGTACGCGTTGCGCTCGGAGCGGGACGTAGCCGCATTATCCGCCAACTCCTCACGGAAGGCGACCCTGATTGGTGTTGCTGCGGGAGCGATCGGAGTCGGCCTGGCGTTCTTTTTCCTGCGCATCCTGCCGCAGCTCGATCCAGGCAACATCCCGCGCCTGAATGAGGCATCGCTTGACCTGCGCGTGCTCCTCTTCACCGTCGGCGTGTCTCTGCTTACAAGCGTGCTCACCGGCATTCTGCCCGCATTGGCAGTGTCACGCATCAACCTGACTGACTTTCTCGCCACCACCGGCAGCCGCAGCGTGGCTGGCGCGCATACCCGCGTCCAAAGCACCCTTATCGTGGTTGAATCGGCGCTGGTCGTGGTGCTGCTGGCCGGTGCCGGCCTGCTCATTCGCAGTTACATCAACGTCGAATCCGTCGACACCGGCTTCTCCCCGGCCACCGTCAGCATGAACATCGGCCTGGATACACGTTATGGTGAGCCGCAACAACGCATCGCCTTCTTCCGCGGTCTGTTTGCCAGGTTCCAGGCGCTCCCCGGCGTTCAGGCGGTGGGAGCTATCAATGATCTGCCCCTCAGCAACTCCGAAGACCTGAAATTATTCATGGTCGATGGCTATCCAAATGAGAAAAATCAATTGGCGGAATCGCGCTGGATTACTCCGCAATATTTTTCAGCCATGAACATTACGCTCGTGGCCGGACGGTCCTTCAGCGATGAGGAATATTCCAGCGATGCTCACACGGTAATCATCAACCGGAGCTTTGCGAGAAAGTATTTCGCCAATCGCAACCCCATCGGCGGACGCGTCAACTCTGACGATCATCATATTCAGTGGAGTACAGTCGTTGGGGTCATCGGCGATGTCCGCCATTCCAGTCTGGAAGAAGATCCTGTGCCGCAAATCTACTTTCCGGACACCGGGTTTCAAGGCGGATACATCGCCGTGCGCTCCACGCTTCCCCCAAGGTCCCTGGCTGCCGCAATCCGTACCACTCTGCATGCCATCGATCCCAACCTGGCTGCCGGCGACATTCGGACGATGGGCGAATTGGAGTCTTTGGCCAGCGCGCAGCGGCGCTTTCAAACCTCGTTGCTTACAGTCTTTGCCGCCATCGCTTTATTCCTCGCGCTAGTGGGCCTATACGGCCTCATGGCCTATTCCGTCAGCCGCCGCACGCGCGAAGTCGGCATCCGCATGGCTCTCGGCGCGCAGCGGACGGACGTGATGCTGCTTGTGCTTAGCAAGGCCGCGCTCCTGCTTGCGCTGGGTCTCGTCTCCGGGCTCGTTGCCTCCTGGTTCGCCACCCGCGCCATGCAGGCATTTCTCTTTGGTGTCGGCCGGCACGACCCAATGACAATCTTGTCCGTCTGTGCTTTGCTCGCGGTCTCCGGCTTGATCGCGGCCATCATTCCCGCTCGTCGCGCCGCCTCCGTCGATCCCATGCAAGCACTTCGGACGGAGTAGGAAACCATGGCGTATTGGAGAAGATTCATCGCCCAGCTCCGCAGTTTTATCGCCAATAAGCACGCTGAAGAGGACCTTGCGCGCGAGGTCGCATCGCACCTGACCCTCCTCGCCGACGACTTCGAACGCCGCGGCATGTCGCGTGAAGAAGCACAGCTGGCCGCGCGACGCGCCTACGGCGGCGTGGAACAGGCAAAACAGGCACATCGCGACGAGCGCTCGCTGTTGTGGATCGAGCAATCCATACAGGACCTGCGCTATGGCCTGCGCACCTTGAGCAGAAGTCCGGGCTTCACCCTAACCGCAGTGCTGACGCTAGCCCTTGGCATAGGCGCATGCACAGCCATCTTCAGCCTCGTGAATGCTGTTCTCATCCGATCATTACCGTATGGTGATCCAGGCCGGCTCGTCTACCTCTACACGCCGGTTCCGCAGTTCAAACTGCCAGTCGAAGTCTTCGGCCCGGCCTACGCCGACTTCTATGACTTGAAGAAGGAAAACCACTCTTTTCAAGATATGACCTCGTTTGGCCAGTCTGTCTTCAGCCTCGCCTCGCAGGGCGCGTCGCAACGCGTCAGCGCGGCGCGCGTCGATGGCTACTTCTTTCGAACCTTTCAATCCGCTCCTGAACTTGGCAGGGAGATAAGTCCCGACGACAACCAAATGGGGCACGAAAGAGTCGCCGTCATCAGCCACGCGCTCTGGCAGTCCATGTTCGGCTCGGACGCTGACGTTCTCCATCGCTCGCTGTTGCTCGACGGCAAGAATTACCAGATCGTCGGCGTCATGCGGCAGGGCTTCGAGTATCCGCACAGTACCGATTTAGCCTACGGAGAATCTCAATACAAGACAACGCAGGTCTGGATCCCGCTGGCCCTTACTCCACCGCAAATGGCCGATAGAGACAATTCGAGAGGAAATGCCGTCGCCCGCCTCAAGCCCGGCGTTTCCATCGCCCAGGCGCAGGCGGAGATGGCCGCCATCATGACGCGGCTCGACAAGCTCCACCCCGAGGCGCACGGCTGGAGTGCTTCTGTGAAGAACTTCGTTGACAGCACCGTTGGCCACGTGCGTTCTCTCTTGTGGCTGCTGCTTTGCGCCGTATCCATCGTGCTATTGATCGCCTGCGGAAATGCCGCCAATCTTCTGCTGGCCCGTGCGGCGAGCCGCATGCGCGAGTTAGGCGTACGCGTCGCGCTGGGGGCTGGACGCAGCCGTATGATCCGCCAACTGCTCACCGAGGCGCTCCTCATCGGCGTTGCTGCAGGAGCGATCGGCATCGGTCTGGCATTCGGTTTTCTGCGCCTGCTGCCGCTCCTCGATCCCGGCAACATTCCGCGCCTCCGCGAAGCCTCTTTGGATACGCGCGTCCTGCTCTTCACTGTCGCCGTGTCTCTGCTGACCAGTGTACTCACCGGCATTCTGCCCGCACTAGCTGTGTCGCGAATCAATCTGACGGACTTTCTCGCCACGACCGGCAGCCGCAGCGTCGCCGGCGCGCATACACGCTTGCAAAGCGGTCTCATTGTCGCCGAATCCGCGCTGGTCGTCGTCCTGCTGGCCTCGGCGGGTCTCTTCCTTCGCAGCTACATCAACATCGAATCAGTTAACACCGGTTTCTCGCAATCCACAGTCACTCTGAACATTGGGCTCGATCCGCGCTATGACCACCCACAGGCAGTTGAACTCTTCCGAAATCTCTTTGCGAGGCTGCAAGCGTTGCCCGGCGTAGAAACAGTTGGAGCCATCAGCAACCTGCCCCTTAGCAACTCCGAAGACCTACGCATGTTCGCGGTGGACGGCTATCCAAACCAAGAAGGTCAATTGGCTGAAGCGAGCTGGGCGACGCCCAATTATTTTTCAGCGATGAGAATTCCACTTATCGCCGGGCGGCTGTTCACCGCTGACGAGAAACCCGGGTCGCATACCATCGTCATCAATCAGAGTTTCGCCAGAAAGTATTTTGCCGGTCGCAACCCCATTGGTGGCCGCGTTAGCAGACAGGATGACCACACTCGATGGAGCACCGTTGTCGGTGTCATTGGCGACGTGCGCCACACCCACCTGGAAGAACCCGCCGAGCCTCAAATCTATAATCCCGACATGGAGTTTGGAGGTGGATACATCGCCGTCCGCTCCACGCTTCCGGCAAAATCCCTCGCAGCCACCATTCGCACCATTCTTCGCTCCCTCGACCCCGATCTCGCCGCCTCCGACATTCGGACCATGAGTGAGCTTGAGTCTGAAGCCAGCGCGCCGCGCCGCTTCCAAACCTCGCTGCTCACCTTCTTCGCCGCCATCGCTTTGTTCCTCGCGCTGGTGGGTCTCTATGGCCTCATGGCCTATTCCGTCAGCCGCCGCACCCGCGAAGTAGGCATCCGCATGGCTCTCGGTGCGCAGCGGACGGACGTGATGCTGCTTGTGCTCAAGAAGGCCGCGCTCCTGCTTGCGCTGGGCCTCGTGTCAGGGCTCGTTGCGTCCTGGTTCACCACCCGCGCCATGCAGGCATTTCTGTTTGGCGTCGGCCGGCACGACCCAATGACACTCCTGTCCGTCTGTGCTTTGCTCGCGCTATCAGGCCTGATCGCGGCCATCATTCCCGCTCGTCGCGCCGCCTCCATCGATCCCCTGCAAGCACTTCGGACGGACTAGGAAACCACCTGCATGGGTGCCGTAGCGATTGCCCCGAGTAGAGCAGGGAAGAGGTCGGCCATACTGCCCTAATCCCTCGTTTCCAGGGCGTAAATAGCAGAATTGCCGTAAATCGGCCCATTCCGCTCCAGCCAGAACTCGGCGTGCCGACAATACTATGTGCATAAGCGATACGCCTTACCGTGCCAAACCGGGTTCCTTGGTATAGAACTGAATAGCCCCCGTGCGCAATTTCGAGAAAACCCGAACGGAATTCCAGGAGATACTCACCAAGCCCATTCGTGAACTCGGGCTCAAACTCGAGGATTCTCCCCTGGAGCGATTCGTCCAGCACCTTTATCGCGAACTGGATGCCAAGGGCATCCACAAATTCCGTCCGCTTTGTTATCTCACCGACGAATGGGGATGCCCCTCGGGCGAGCCCGTCATCGGCATTCCGTTCTATCTGGCCAACCCGGACCTGGCACAGCTTGAGCACGAGATGAACGACCTGGAAGACGCTCGCGAGATCATGATGTACATGCGTCATGAGGCCGGGCACGCATTCAATTACGCCTACCAGCTGTACAAGTCGGCTGAGTGGCGCGATCTCTTCGGTCCCTTTCGCCGCGCCTATCGCGATAATTACCGCCCCATACCCTTTTCGCGGAAGTGTGTTCGCCACATGGCCGGGTGGTACGCGCAGAAGCATCCGGATGAAGATTTTGCAGAAACGTTTGCCGTCTGGCTCACGCCGCGCTCGCAATGGCGAAAGCGCTACGAAGGTTGGGATGCGCTCAAGAAGCTCCAATACGTCGATCGCATCGCGCGTAAATTCGGAGATGTTGAACCCATCCGGCGTCGCGGCCGCACCGACATCACCGTCGAGGAGATGGACTCCACGGTTGGAGAGTTCTATCGTCTGAGCCTGCCGGAGGAGGTTCCGGTGCAGGACCTCACGCTGGATACCGACCTCGCGGACATCTTCAACATCTCCCCCAAGCG
>CAZSUK010000320.1:0-16728 GCA_964609355.1 uncultured Acidobacteriaceae bacterium
TCTCGAGCTAAAAAACACCATCAATACGATGGTCGATCAGCTCAATGCGTTTGCCGCTGAGGTAACGCGCGTTGCCCGCGAAGTGGGTACAGACGGAAAGCTCGGCGGCCAGGCCCAGGTACCAGGTGTGGCCGGCACCTGGAAAGATCTCACCGACAACGTCAACGTCATGGCCGCCAATCTGACGGAGCAGGTTCGCGGCATCGTTAAAGTAGTCACCGCAGTTGCGAATGGCGCGTTGACGCAAAAGTTAACTGTGAACGCAAAGGGTGAAGTCGCTGCGCTGGCCGAAACCATCAACAACATGACCGATACACTAGCAACCTTTGCCGACCAGGTGACGACCGTCGCCCGTGAGGTTGGTGTGGAAGGCCGCTTGGGTGGCCAGGCCAACGTGCCAGGAGCAGCAGGCACGTGGAAAGATCTCACCGGCAATGTAAACCTGCTAGCTGACAACCTAACCAACCAGGTCCGTGCCATCGCAGAAGTGGCCACCGCCGTGACGCAAGGCGATCTCACCCGCTCCATTCAGGTAGAGGCCAGGGGCGAAGTTGCGGAACTGAAAGACAACATCAACACTATGATCAACAACCTCCGTCTGACGACGGAGCGCAACACTGAGGAAGACTGGCTCAAAACCAACCTGGCTCGATTCACTGGCATGCTGCAGGGCCAGCGCGACCTGACGACTGTCGGCAAGACTCTTCTTTCGGAGCTTGCTCCGTTGGTAAATGCGCATCAAGCCGTGATCTACCAGATGGAAACCGAGGAGGAAAAGAAACTGGTCTTACTCTCCGTGTATGCAGGGGATCGGTCCGACGGCCACTTGCGAAGGATCGATCCTGGCGAGGGTTTGGTCGGTCAATGCGCAATGGAAAAACGACGCATCCTGATCAGAGACCTGGCTGATAGCCAGGTAACCATCCGCTCAGGCCTCTTCGAAGCTGTTCCGCGCAACGTGATTGTTCTTCCCGTTTTATTCGAAGATCGCGTAAAGGCCGTCATCGAGCTTGCCTCCTTGGGAGTGTTCACTGCCTCGCACCTGGCGTTCCTCGAGCAACTGACCGCCAGTATCGGCATCGTGCTCAACAGCATCGAGGCCACCATGCAAACCGAAGGTCTGTTGAAGCAGTCCCAACAGTTGGCGACTGAGCTCCAGATGCAGCAAAGAGAGCTGCAACAGAAGAACGAGCAGCTGGCGCAGAAAGCGCAGCAGCTTGCCGAGCAGAACGCCGAAGTCGAACGTAAGAATCAGGAGATTGAGCAGGCCAGGCGCGAGCTCGAAGGCAAGGCCAAAGAATTGGCTCTTACCTCAAAGTACAAATCAGAGTTTCTCGCCAACATGTCGCACGAGTTGCGCACCCCGCTCAACAGCATCCTGGTTCTTGGCCAGCAGCTGGGAGACAATCCAGACGGCAATCTGACGGCCAAGCAGGTCGAGTTCGCGCGAACCATTCACGGAGCCGGAACCGACCTCTTAAACCTGATCAGCGATATCCTGGATCTTTCGAAGATTGAATCGGGAACCGTCTCGGTCGAAGCCGAGGAAGTCTTCTTCGCCAGTCTGCTCGAGATGATCGCGCGTCCTTTCCGCCACGAAGCGGAAAATCGCCATCTCGACTTCGAGCTGCTCACTGATCCACGTATGAGCAAGAGTCTCATCACCGATTCGAAACGCGTGCAGCAGGTGCTCAAGAACCTGCTTTCCAATGCCTTCAAATTCACTGAGAAAGGTGGCGTTCGCCTTTCGCTGTCACTCGTTGAGGATGGCTGGAGCAGCGGTCACCCAATTTTGAGCCGGGCAACCGCCGTCATTGCATTTGCCGTCGCCGATACCGGCATCGGTATTCCGCAAGAGAAGCAGCGCATCATCTTTGAGGCCTTCCAGCAGGCGGATGCGGGGACCAGCCGCAAATACGGAGGCACCGGCCTGGGGCTGGCCATCAGCCGTGAGCTTGCCGGCCTACTGGGTGGCGAGATCCAATTGCGCAGCGCACCCAATCAGGGAAGCACCTTCACGCTCTACCTGCCCCAGGTCTACAGCGGCCCATCTGCACTTGCGGTGCAGTATCCAGAAGGGCGTAGCTCCTTTTCGAGCAAGCCGGTTGAGCTCTTGAAAACTGTGCTGGCCGAGCTTCCGGCAGAACAGATTTCAGACGATCGCGAGAACATAGAGAATGGAGATGCCGCGCTGCTGATTGTTGAAGACGATCCGCATTACGCGCGAATTCTGCGCGATCTCTCCCGTGAAAAAGGCTTCAAGGTGCTTGTGGCCGCCCGCGGCGCGGAGGCTCTCGCTCTGGCCCGCGAATTCCATCCCGCGGCGGTATCTCTGGATGTCTTTCTTCCCGACATGCTGGGCTGGACCGTGCTCAACCACTTGAAGCAAGACCCGGCGACACGGCACATTCCGGTACAGATGCTCACGCTCGATGAAGACAAGGGCCACGGATTAGCGCGCGGAGCCTTTGCCTTCATCACCAAACCAATCACCACCGAGGGGCTGGATGCTGCGATCACGCGCATCAAAGACTACGCTGCTCCGCGTCGTAAGCGCCTCCTGGTAGTGGAAGATAACCCCGACGAACAGTTCAGTATTCGCGAACTGCTGGGAGACAAGGATATCGATATTGATGTCGCGACCACCGGCCGCGACGCTCTTGCCGCGATACACCAGGATCCGTATGACTGCGCGGTGCTCGACCTGCGACTGCCCGACATGTCTGGTTTTGAAGTACTTGAACAATTGCGAAACACGTCCGAGCTGAGCGATTTGCCCATCGTTGTCTTTACTGGCAAAGAGCTATCGCCTGAGGAAGACGCCCAGCTTCACGAACTCGCCCGTAGCGTAGTCGTAAAAGGAGTCGAATCTCCTGAGCGGCTGCTGGATGAGACGGCTCTATTCCTCCATCGGGTGATCGCCGATCTTCCCCCGCAGAAGCAAAATATGCTTGACCGGCTGCATCGGTCCGACGACGCTCTGGTGGGAAGGAAAGTGCTGGTCGTCGACGACGATGTAAGAAACATATTCGCCCTGAGCAGCGTTCTCGAGCGCCGGGGCATGAGCGTGCTCACCGCCGGCACTGGTAAGGCGGCGATCAAGACTCTTGAACTCGTACCAGACGTGTCCATCGTGCTCATGGATATCATGATGCCGGAAATGGACGGCTACGAAACGATGCAGGTGATCCGGCAAAATGCTTCTTTCCGCCGTATGCCGATCATTGCCCTTACCGCCAAGGCAATGAAAGGGGATCGCGAAAAATGTCTGGAAGCCGGTGCATCAGAGTACCTGGCAAAACCGGTAAACACCGAGCAATTGCTCTCTACACTTCGCATGTGGCTTCATCGATAGTTTTGGATAGCCGTACCCCGAGGATGAACGATGGGTATAAATGAGAGCGTCGATATCCTTATGGTGGATGATCAGCCTGCTAAGCTGCTCAGCTACCGGGCCATACTAGAAGACTTAGGAGAAAACCTTATCTCCGCCACCTCTGGCAAGGAGGCTTTAGAACTTCTCCTCAACCGGAATGTCGCTATCATCCTGATGGATGTGAGTATGCCTGAGATCGATGGCTTCGAGCTGGCCGATCTCATTCGCCAACACCCCCGCTTCCAAAAGACCGCAATCATCTTTATCTCCGCCGTGCATTTGACTGATCTCGATCGCATGAAGGGGTATCAGCGCGGTGCGATGGATTACATTTCCGTCCCCGTCGTTCCCGAGGTTTTGCGCGCCAAGGTGAGTGTTTTTGCGGACCTCTATCGCAAGACACGAGAATTGGAGGTTTTGAATCGCGAGTTGGAAGAGCGGGTGCTGGCGCGCACCGAGCAACTGCGGGAAAGTGAAGAGCAAGTACGCAGACTCAATGGCCAATTGCACCAGCGAGTCGCCGAACTGGAAACCATCATGAAGGTCTTGCCCGTGGGCGTTTCTGTGGCCCATGATCCGGCTTGCCATGTGGTGACCAGCAATGCCGCCTTGAAGGAGATGCTTCCGCTCGGGCCCCTGGAGACGCGCGGCACTGAAAACGGCAACCACACGTATGAGATTTACCGCAATGGCGCACCTCTCCCGTTGAACGAGCTGCCGCTCCGGCGCGCAGCCGAAACAGGCACACCCGTTGGGAGGATCGAGCTTGAAATTCGGCCCAAGAATGGCAGCGTGGTGGAAACGCTCATGAGTGCCAATCCGCTTTTCGACGAATTGGGCAACGTTCGCGGCGCGGTTGGAGCGCTTATCGATATTACGGAGCAAAAACGGATGGAGCAGGCCTTGCGGGAGCGTGCGGACCTCCTGGAACTTGCTTCCGAAGCCATCATGGTGCGCGACTTGAATGGGACGGTACTGTTCTGGAATGCAGGAGCGGCTGCTCTCTATGGCTGGACTCCGGAAGAGGCTTTGGGGAGGAATCTGCACCAGCTCCTGGATACAAGATTTCCTGTGCCCGACGCAGAGGTCGAATCCATTCTCCACGAAGGCAAGCGATGGGAAGGCAACCTGGTTCAAATTACAAAAGATGGGCGCGAGATCGTGGTTGCCTGCAGAAAGATCCTTCACCGCGACGCCGCAAAAGCGGGCGAAGTGCTGGAGATTTGCCGTGACATTACGGCTAGTCTGCAGGCCGAGGATGCGTTGCGCAGGTCAGAGAGACTGGCTGCGATGGGCAGAATGGCGGGCATCGTTGCCCACGAAATCAACAATCCTCTTGAGGCGATCCTTAACCTCTTTTACCTGCTGCAGCAGCACCCTTCTCTGGATCCACAAGCGCGGCATTATGCCACGATTGCGGAACAGGAGCTGTTACGGATCTCTCACATTACCAAGCAGACGTTGAGCTTTTATCGTGAACCCACGCAGGCCATCGCCATCCCCATTCCCGCACTTCTGGATGAGATCCTGCAACTTCAGTCGCGTCAGTTGCAGAGCAATGGAATCGTTGTTGAGCGGCGCTACGGCAGCCGTGAACTGGTACACGGGTTTCCGGTCGAATTGAAACAAGTCTTCCTCAATCTCATAGCCAACGCAATTCAGGCGATGCCACAGAGCGGACGTTTGCGTGTACACCTGCGAAGATCGCATCGCGGGCAATCGCAGCGCCCGGGAATAGGAATCTCTATTTTGGATACTGGGTCGGGGATTCGTTCCGAAGACGCAAAGCGGCTGTTTGAGCCCTTCTTTACCACCAAATCCACCAAAGGAACCGGGCTCGGCCTGTGGATCTGCAAAGGGATCGTAGAGAAGTACGAAGGAACCATAAGGTTCCGCAGTTCGAAGGTGCCGGGCAGAAACGTCACCTGCTTTTCCATCTTCCTTCCGGTGCCCGCCTCTGAGGGGAGTTTGCGAGATCTGGTCGCTCTGGAAAGCGAGAGCTAGTGTTTCAGCGCGCTAGCAAAATGATCGAGTGTCCCATTCTCTGGCCTTTCTGCGCGACAACCAATGATCGGGTCATCCACACCTCTCGCACCCGATCTTCGGTTGTTCCGAGATAGGGGAACACACTGGGGAGGAAGTCTAGCCCTTTGCCGATCGACGCAACGACGGCTGCTTCCCCCCGCTGTGTTGGTGGATGCTCTTGCGCAGCCGCTCTTTAGCCTCTTTTTGCTGAGCCTGCAAAAGAAGAGCGCGCGCGTCGATAAGGTGATCGCGCATGTGGCGCTCGGCATCCCCTGCATTCCGCAGCCGAATCGATTCGAAGATCGCCTGGTGGAAGGCCAGCGTATGATCGCGGTCCACTAGCTGCGAAGTCAGCATCATCATATTGATCAGCGACCGATGGATCACCTGAAAGAGCCGGCCAAAAAGCCGGTTGCCGGAGCTCTGCAGAATCGTCCGGTGAAATAGCAGGTCCGCTTCAATGATCCGGAACTGATCGCTCCCTGCAGCTTCGATCTCTGTGATCGTCTGCCGCAACACCAGCAACTGCTCGGGAGTTGCCTTCTCCGCCGCCCTGGCGGCTAATGTGGGCTCGACGATCAGCCGCGTCTCAATCAACTCCTGCGAAGAAGTCTCATCCAGAAGAAACAAGAACTCCATCGGCTCCGCGAGCACCGCCGAGGCGTCGCTGCTGAGATAGGTGCCGTCGCCCACCCGCTGCGAGATCACGCCCATCATCTTCAGCACCTTCATCACCGGCCGCAGGGAAGTGCGGCTCACGCCGAAGGTGAGTGAGAGCTCGCGCTCCGAAGGAAGCTTGTATCCGGGCGTAAGCGCCCCTTCGCTGATCAGCTGCTTGAACCGCAGGATCAGCCAGTCGGTTAAGTCGCCCTTATCGGAATCGGTCAATAAGTCGGTGCCCATAAGCCGTGTCGCGGAACTGCATTTAATGTAGCGCCCCTAGGAACGAGTGAGGCGGAAAAAAATAGAGAATTGTGCCACCAATCTGTTGACAGTCGTTGATTAATGGTACTACCATTCGCTCCGGTTTGATTTATTTCCTGTCTGACCCGCCAGAGGCGGCGCAGTGATCTGAGGTTTGCCATGCATGTGCTTCGTCGCACCGTTCCAGAATCGCGTCGTCTGTTCCTGGCCGTAAGCGCATTTCTGCTGCTGCCTGTCACGGCGCTTACCCAGGTTGAATCCGGGCGTATCGTAGGCGCTGTCTATGACCAGAACAGGGCTGTCGTCCCCTCGGCAGCGGTGACGGTTACCAATGTCGCCACCAACACCAGCCAAAAGGCAACCACCAGTGGAGACGGCGAATACGTCATCACCCCTGTCGATCCCGGAGTCTACAACATCTCCGTCGTCGCCCCAGGCTTCACCAAGATGCTCCGAACGGGGGTGGAAATTCAGGTCGGGCAGATTGCCCGCGAAGATTTCTCGCTGACCATCGGCCAGCCGACCACTACCGTTGAGGTCACGGGACAACCGCCGCTGCTTAACTCGGATAATGCGACCGTAGGCCAGGTAATTACCAACCGCCAGATTGTGAGCCTTCCCCTGAACGGCAGGGGCTTCTACCAACTCGCCCAACTCACCCCCGGAGCCGCCCTGTTGCCGCCCACAGGAAACTCGGTGGCTATTCGACCAGAGTCCATAAATGGTAATACCATTAGTGGTATCAGGGGATCGGCATTGTCATTCCTTCTGGATGGCGTCGACGTCAGCGAGCAGCACCAGGGAGGCACCTTCATCCAGACCTCGATCGATGCCCTTCAAGAGTTCAGCGTCGAGCAAAACCCGTACTCCGCGGAATTCAACCGCGGCGGCGGCTTCTTCAACGCCACCACCAAGTCCGGCAGCAATCAGTTCCACGGTGATCTGTTCGAGTTCCTGCGAAATGATGAGCTGGATGCCCGCAACTTCTTTGCCATCCAGAGAGAGCCGCTCAAGCGCAACCAGTTCGGCGGCACGCTCGGTGGACCGCTCTCCGTTCCCCACGTCTACAGCGGCAAGGATCGCACCTTCTTCTTCGGCAGCTACGAAGGGCAGCGTCTGCGGCAGGGCATCGTTGAGAACAGCGTGGTGCCGAGCGCGGCCGAGCGCAGCGGAGACTTCAGTGCCGGCAACCTCAACAAGATTTACGACCCGCTCACCACCACCGGCGGCACCACTCCCACGCGCACCCAGTTTGCCGGCAACATCATTCCCCAGGACCGTCTTTCGCCCCAGGCCCTGTACCTCAACAAATACATTCCTCTGCCTAACACCAACTCCGGCACCTATTCCTACAATCCTTCGCAGGCCATCGACCTCGACCAGTTCACGCTGCGCTTTGACGATCAGATCAACGCCACGAATCGCCTTTTCGCACGCTGGAGCTTTGACAACAATCGCGAAAACGATCCCAATTCTTCTCCGGAACTGGGCTACGCGCCGCTCCACTCTCAGGGTGAAGATATCGCCGTCGGTCTTACCACCAACGTCGGTTCGAACAAGGTATCGGAGTTCCGCGCTCACTACCTCTTCAGCCGCATTCGACTGAGCGCCTTTCTCGAAGGCCAGGACATTAACAACCAGGCAGGCGTGACCGGCTTTGACCAGATACTCCGGCCCGGCACCGGCGGCAGCTTCCCTGATTATTCGTGGAGCGGCTACTCCGGCATCAGCGGCTCGGCCTTCGATCAGCGGCCCAAAGGCCAGAACCGCAAAGCCTTCGAGCCCACCTACAACTTCACCATCGTCAAGGGCAAGAGCACCTGGAAGTTCGGCACGCTGGTCCGCTACTATCAATGGCTCGGTTACGACAGCGAGCAGTATGTCGGCGTCTGGACCATGTCTGGCATCAATACGCAGAACCCGGCAAGTACGGCGGGCACGGGAGATGGGTTCGCCGACTGGATGCTGGGCTACCCCGCAAGCGTGCAACGCGCATACCCAGCTAACTTCTTCGGTGGCCAGAATACCTATTATCAGTTCTTCGGTCAGAACGACTACCGCGTCTCCGATCGGCTGACCCTAAACCTGGGCTTGCGTTACGAATACACGCCCTGGCTCTCGCCCTATAGGAATCAGATGGGAACCTTCGATCCGGCCTTGTCCAAGCCGATCGTGGTAAGCGGCCACGGATCGACTGTGGACCTGTCCTCGCAGTACGCTGCCCCGGTGGCCTACCAATACTTCGGGAATCTCATCCAGACCTCCAGCCAGGCTGGAATTCCTTACAACATCACCCACACCGACAAGACGCAATTCGCTCCTCGTATTGGCGTGGCCTACCGGCCTTTCGGCGACAGCACCGTATTCCGTGGTGGATACGGCATTTTTTATGAGCCGGAGAATGGAAACCGTGACAACTACAATATTCTTCCCTACAAGCTGGCGGAGACAGCCTTCAATACCGCGAATACTGTGCCCAACCGCACCCTGGGCGATTTCTTCCTTGGCGCACCCCTCGGTTCATCCACCACCCAGCCGACCATCGCGTCCAGCCCCGTCCATTTGACCATGGCCTACGACCAGCACTGGAGTTTTGGCGTCCAGCAGCAGCTAACGAAGACAGTTGTGGCCGAGATCGGATACGTGGGAAACCATGGCGTCCATCTTCAGGGCTCGCAGGATCTGAATGACCCGCCGGCCGGACCGGGCTCCGTGGCCGCGCGCCGGCCCTACCCGGTCTTCGGAGGGATCACACTTTTCAGCTCGGAAATAGGAGACACCTACAACTCTTTGCAGGCAAAGGTGAGCGGTCGCCTGAACCACGGATTGACCTATCTCGCTGCCTACACCTGGTCGAAATTCCTGCAGAGCAATCCTTCTCCTTCGCTGGGCGGCAATAATGGATACGAAAAAGCGATTTCGCAATTCAACATCCCGCAGAATTTTGCTTTCAGCATGAGTTACGAACTGCCCTTCGGAACAGGCAGGAGCTTCCTGCCCAATGCGAACGGATGGGTCAACGGGGTTCTGGGCGGATGGCAGATCCAGAACATCACGGTGTTGCGTAGCGGCCTGGCCTACACCCCGATCATCTCGCGGGACGTAGCCAATACCGGAGTAGGCTCGCAACGCCCCATTCAGATCGGCAGCGGAGCGCTGCAGCATCGGACCCTCAACGACTGGTTTAACCAGCAGGATTTTGTCCTTCCCGCCCAATACACCTACGGCACATCAAAGGCATTCATCCTGGAAGGAGACATGTATCGTCAGTATGATGTCTCTGTCTTCAAATCCTTCCCGATCACGGAAGGATCAAGGCTTGAATTTCGCGCAGAGTTTTTCAACCTTCCTAACGTCACCAGCTTCAACCCGCCGTCGCTGGCTGCGAACTCCACAGCCGCGCCCGCCGCAGCGGTTGATACTTCCACCGGAGGCAAGATCCTAAGTACCTCCACCAATCCACGGCAGATTCAATTTGCCCTTAAACTTTACTTCTGAGCCACGGAGCTGTGATTGATGCTGAGGAACATCGTTCGTATTTGCCTGCTGTTTGCCGCCACCAGCCTGGCCCAGAACGCTGTCAATGTGAATGTTGATCTCGACCAGAAGGTCGGACCCTATTCGCCCATCTACAGCTGGTTTGGCTACGATGAGTCGAATTACTCGACAGGGAAACATGGTCAGCCGCTGCTAAGGGAATTGCATGATCTAAGTCCGGTGCCGGTCTATATTCGCGCCCACTTTTTGCTCGCTACCGGCGACGGCAAGCCCGATCTCAAGTGGAGCTCGTCCAATGTCTACACCGAGGATGCGAATGGCAAGCCGGTTTATAGCTGGACCATCCTCGATCAGATCTTCGATGCCTACGCGGCAGCTCACGTGCGTCCTATGGTCGAGCTCGGCTTTATGCCCGAAGCGCTTTCCACGCATCCCGAGCCCTACCACATCGGTTGGCCTCTCAAGAAAGGTGAGGTCGAAGGCTGGTCGTTTCCGCCGAAGGATTACGAACGCTGGGAAGAGTTGGCGCGCCAGGTAGCCGCGCACATGGCCGAGCGCTATGGAGCGGAAACAGTCTCCACCTGGTATTGGGAAATCTGGAACGAACCGAACGGCGAGTATTACTGGAAGGGAACTGAGGACGAGTACAACAAGCTATATGACTATGGGGTCGCGGGTGTGCGCAAAGCGATTCCCAACGCGCGGGTCGGCGGGCCGGCAACCACCGGTCCCGGCCCCCACGGCAATGCCTCAGCTTACCTCGAAGCCTTCCTCGCCCACTGCGCAAAGAACAAGAGCGAGGCCGGCGGCGGCTCCATCCCGCTCGACTTTATCTCTTTCCACGTCAAAGGTAGTCCCAACGTGATCAACGGCCACGTGCAGATGGGCCTTGACCGCGAATTGAACAACGCGTCTGCCGGGTTCGACATCGTCAACAAGTTCCCGCAGTTCGTAAAGCTTCCAATCATCCTGAGTGAGGCCGATCCGGAAGGCTGTGCTGCCTGCTCCGCGCGGCTGTATCCTCCCAATGCCTATCGCAACGGGCCGCTCTATCCCAGCTACACGGCCGCAGCCATGAAGGGCCTCTTCGAACTCGCGGATCGCGACCATGTGAACCTTCTCTCGATGCTCACCTGGGCTTTTGAATTTGAAGACAAGCCTTACTTCGACGGCTATCGTACGCTGGCGACCAACGGCGTGGACAAACCGATCCTCAATTTCTTCCGCATGGCGGGATTGATGAAGGGGGACCGGGTCGCGGCTACCAGCACCGGAGCCGTATCGCTTGACACCATCCTGAAGAGCAGCGTCAGGCAGGATCCCGATATCGATGCGCTCGCCACTAGCGCTCCGCAGCAAGCCGCGGTGATGCTGTGGAACTATCATGACGAAGACGTCGCTGCAGCCGGATCAGAGATTGCAGTATCGATCAAAGGAATCCCCGCCCATCGCGTGTTGCTGCAGGAGTACCGCATCGACAACGATCACAGTAACGCTTACACCGTCTGGAAGGAAATGGGCTCGCCGCAAAGTCCAACCCCGGAACAGTATGCAAAGCTCCAGGCCGCGGGACAACTTCAGCTCCTCGATTCTCCGCAGTGGATCACCCCCGCGGATGGAGAGATGAAACTGAAGGTGCAATTGCCGCGTCAGGGGTTATCTCTCCTGCGGCTGACCTGGTCCTCTGACTAAAACCATCGCAGGAAAAATTCTCCTGCAGGCAGGGGAAAGGACGAGCTTGCAACGAACCTCCCAGCCCTGGTTCTTCGTATTGCTGGTGACGCTTGCCATCGCCATCAGCTACTTCGACCGGCAGGCGTTGCCCGTCGCCATCTCTGCGGTCGAGCGCACCATCCCCATTTCCGATGCGCAATTTGCATTGCTGCAAGCGGCATTCCTCACCACCTATGCGCTGCTCTATGCCGGTGGAGGAAAGCTTCTCGACATCATCGGAACCCGCATAGGCTTCGCCATCAGCATGGCCTGGTGGTCGCTGGCCTGCGCCCTGCACGGCTTTGCGCACTCGCTCATACTGCTGGTGGCTGCGCGCCTGCTGCTCGGAATGGGTGAGGGAGCAGCCTTCCCCGCAGCCACACGAGTCATCGCCGAGTGGCTGCCGGCGACCCGGCGCGCTACCGCGATGGGCATCATCAATGCGGGCACTGCGGTCGGTTCGGTCGCCGCACCGCCGCTCATCGGGGTCATTCTCCTGGCCGGAAGCTGGCGATACGTTTTCTTCTTCGCCGGTGCGCTCGGGCTTGCCTGGGCTCTCGCCTGGCTCTGGATTTATCACTCGCCCGCGGAGCCGGCCGGCCCATCGATCACAGCGACCGTTGCTATTCCCTGGCTTAGCCTGGTTTCTTCTACCAAGGTGATGGGCATGGTCACGGCCAAGTTCCTCAGCGATGCCGCCTGGTTCTTCTGCCTCTTCTGGCTCCCCAAATATCTCTACGATGCGCGCGGGTACGACATCAAGCACGTAAGCTACTTTGCCTGGATCCCCTATGCCGCATCCGGCCTGGGCAGTTTTCTGGGCGGCTGGTTTTCGAGTTATCTTCTGCGGCGTGGAAACTCCCTCAACTTCTCGCGCAAGCTGGCGCTGGGACTGAGCGCCGCACTCATGCCTGCTGTGATCCTGGTGCCGCACGTTCCGGTGAGCCTCGCGCTTGCACTTTTCAGCGTTGCCTTCTTTGGCCAGCAGTCATGGTCCGGCCTCATCATGACGCTGCCCACCGACATCTTTCCTCTTAGTTCGGTCGGCTCCGTCGCCGGACTGATTGGCTTCGGTGGCGCTATCGGTGGAGCAATCTTCAACTTGATTGCCGGCCAGCTCCTCACCCGCGGAGCAGGCTACGGCATTGTTTTTGCCATCGTGGGCAGTCTTCATGCGGTTGCCTTTGCCATTCTTCTTCTTACTTCTGGCGTGCTTCAGGCGCCTGGGTCCAACATCCTTCCAGAACGGGGAAAGCTGGTTTCAATATGAAAATACGAGAAGTCCGCACGCGAGTCGCACAATGGTCCGGCGAGACAACGCCGTTGCCGCCGCACTTCTGCACCAATCCCATGGACCTGCTCACGCTTCCGCAATCTTCCATGAATACCTTCACCTTCCATAGCTGGCTGGTGGTGGAAGTGATGACTGATGACGGCCTGGTTGGGGTGGGCAATGCGGCGTTAACGCCCATCGTCACCAAGCAGGTGATCGATCACCACTTGAAGCCGCTACTGATCGGCGCCGATCCCTGGGACATTGAGTTTCTCTGGCAACACATGTACCGCAAGACCATGGCCTTCGGGCGCAAGGGTATCGGCATGACCGCCATTAGCGCGGTCGACATCGCCCTCTGGGATCTGCTCGGTAAATCGGCGAAACAGCCGGTCTATCGTCTTATTGGGGGAAGAACCAAAGCCCGCATCCCCGTCTACGCCAGCCGCCTGTATGCGAGCCCTCTCAAACAGCTCGCATCGGAAGCCGCGAAGTACAAAGCGGAAGGATACAAGGCAATGAAACTGCGTTTTGGCTGGGGCCCCGTCGACGGGGCCGCCGGCATGCAGCGCAATGTGGAGCTTGTCCGCACCGTGCGCGAAACCGTCGGCGATGAGATCGACGTGATGGCGGATGCCTACATGGGCTGGACCCTCGATTACGCCAAGCGCATGCTGCCGCTGCTGGAACCCTTTCATCTCCGCTGGCTCGAAGAGCCTGTCATCCCCGATGATGTGCGCGGTTACGCGGAATTGAAATCCTATGGCCGTGTACCCATCGCGGGCGGCGAACATGAGTTCACCTCGTATGGCGTCCGCGACATGTTGGAAGCTCGCGCCGTCGACTACATTCAGGTCGATACCAATCGTGTAGGCGGCATCACCCAGGCCAGAAAAATATCCGCGCTGGCCGAAGCCTTCTCCGTGCCTGTCATTCCGCACGCGGGGCAAATGCACAACTACCACGTGGTGATGGCAAGTTTGAATTCACCCATGGCGGAGTTCTTTCCCCCCGTCGATGTAGAAGTTGGCAACGAGCTTTTCTGGTACATCTTCGACGGCGAGCCTCGCGCCAAGGACGGCTTCATCGATCTCGACGACCACTTGCCAGGTCTCGGATTAACGATCAACGAAGAACGCATGAAACAGTTTCAGATCATCGAGTAGCAGACGGAGACAAGATGCGGTTTGTGCAATTGAAAGCAGGCAGCGAGCGCCGCCTGGCCATGGTGGAAGAACCGAAGCTGCGTCTGCTTCGCGATTTCAATTCCCTTTATACGCTGGCGCAAGCGGCCACGATCACCGGCGAGAAACTCACCTCTCTGGCCGGCCATTATCTTTCTGAAGAAGTCCTCGACTACGAGCAGATCTATCAGGGGATCGCGGATTGGAAGCTGCTGCCGCCCATCGATCACCCCGGCGAGCCGGCCCGCTGCGTGGTCTCCGGCACCGGCCTCACCCACCTCGGCAGCGCTCGCGACCGGCAATCCATGCATCTCGCCAAAGAACAGGATATGACCGATAGCATGAAGATGTTTCAACGGGGAGTAGAAGGGGGCCGGCCCCCCACAGGAGAAATCGGCTCTGCCCCGGAGTGGTTTTATAAGGGCAACGGTACCATGGTCCGGGCGCACAACGAATCGCTGCTCATCCCCCCATACGCTGCAGATGGCGGCGAAGAAGCCGAGATCGCCTCCGCGTATCTCATCGGCCGGAACGGGCGGCCGTATCGAATTGGAATGATGCAGGGCAATGAGTTCTCTGACCACCTCTTCGAAAAAAGTAATTATCTCAATCTGGCTGGATCCAAGTTGCGCAACTGCTCGTTCGGGCCGGAACTCGCAATCGATCCCGATTTCCAATCGGTTCCGGGCAAAGTAAGTATGGCGCGCGCTGGCCAGGACTTCTGGTCGCAGCCCATCGCCAGCGGTGAGGAGGAGATGTGCCACAGTCTGCGCAATCTCGAGCATCATCATTTCAAGTTCGAGTTACACCGCCGCCCGGGAGATGTGCACATTCACTTTCTCGGTGCCCATTCGCTTAGCTTCGGACAGGGCGTCAAACTGCAAAGCGGGGATATCATGTCGATTCAGTTCGAAGGATTCGGACGTCCTTTACGGAACCCCGTTCTCTTCGCGGGCGAAAAGAATACTCCGGTGGAAGTCATTCCACTCGCGTAGGCTGCGGAAGTACAACTCAATCTATGCCAGCCCCGGACTTTAGTCCGGGGAAGCGGGTTTTCAAACCCGCGGGAACGCTACGGTATACAAATTGAGGGCTTTAGCCCTGGTGTATTGGCTTTACAGGCTGTGTGAGAACTCGAGGAGCAAAGACCTTGCTCGTTTTTGGCGAGATGTCGGATTCCACTGCTCTCACCCCCGAGATCTTCACACCCAATCAACAGCTCAGGTCAACATCCGTCAGTCCCACATCTCGCCAAAAACGAGCGAGATATGGGGCACCCTTGTTCTTGGGTGTGGCAAGAGCCTTAGCCCGTACATATCTAACTGAAACAAGCGAAAAGGCGATGGCTCGACCGATGGTACGCTCTTCTGATGATGGAGAGCGACGTACCACGGGCACGCATCCCGCGTGACAAGCAGAACGATTACACAGAAGAGGCGGCCAGCCAGCGACGCGCGTTTGCCGAGCAGCACACGGGAGTTCACCTCGACCACGTTGCTCGCTATTCCTTTGATCCCGCTCGGTTGCCTGGGAATATCGAAAACTTTGCCGGCGTTGCGCAGGTGCCACTCGGCCTCGCAGGTCCACTGCGCATTGAGGGCGAACACGCGCGCGGAGATTTCTATGTTCCCCTGGCCACGACAGAAGGCACGCTGGTCGCGAGCTATAACCGCGGCATGCGGTTGTTGACGGAATGCGGCGGCGTGAAAACCACGGTGGTGAAACAGGCGATGCAGCGCTCCCCGGTCTTTGAGTTTGACGATGCCTTGCAAGCCCGCCATTTCGGAGAATGGATCGACGCCCATTTCGAGCAGATCAAGCAGGCGGCGGAAGCTACGACCTCGGTAGGCAAGCTGACACGCATCACCCAGTATGCTGTGGGGCCGCTGCTGTACCTGCGGTTCGACTATAAAACCGGCGATGCGGCCGGGCAAAACATGGTCGGAAAGGCCACCCTTGCCGCCTGCCAGTGGATTCACGCCAACCACCCGGACCAGCCGCGCTATTTGCTTTCGGGTAATGTCGACACTGACAAGAAGCACTCCCAGATGAATACCATCATGACCCGCGGTAAACGCGTCGTGGCGGAAGTGGTGGTGCAGCGCGACGCGCTCAAGAGGCTCATGGGCGTCGATACCGCGGAGGTGTTTCGCATGCGGCAAATTTCGCAGGCTGGGGCCTTCCTCGCCGGGTCGGCCAACAGCGGCGCCCATTCAGCAAACGGGCTGACCGCAATGTTCATCGCCACCGGGCAGGATGTCGCGAATGTTGCCGAATCCCACGCCGCGATCGTTTATGCGCAACTGCTGGCAAATGGTGACTACTATTGGTCCATCACCATCCCGTCCCTGATTGTGGCGACCTATGGGGGAGGCACTGGACTTGCCACCCAAAGAGAATGCCTGGAAATGCTCGGCTGTTATGGGAACGGAAAAGCCGACAAGTTCGCAGAGATCTGCGCGGCCGTGGTGCTGGCCGGCGAAACCTCTCTTACCAGTGCCATCCTGCGCGGAGACTGGGTCTCAAGCCACGATCGCTATGGTCGAAATCGACCCTGATAAGGAGCAGGAGTCTATAAGACGACAACCTGGCGGATCGCTTCTGCTCGTGCCAGGCGATCGAAGCCAGTGTTGATCTCATCCAGCTGCAGTCGATGGCTCAGCATACGATCCACCGGCAAATGTCCAGCCCGATAAAGAGCAATGAATCGCGGCACGTCTCGTGATGGCACAGCA
>CAZSUK010000321.1:0-2611 GCA_964609355.1 uncultured Acidobacteriaceae bacterium
CGAGTGGAAACGGCGGCCGAAGCAAACGCTACGCCGCGTGCAACGACCGCCGGCGGACAATAAACTCCAACACGACTGTTCCTCTTGCGGATCGGGGCAGGACATTCAAGGCCCGAGACACCCAGCTGAGTTGTCTCGGGCCTTATGCCGCAAGAGCGTTCCTTCGAGCGACCCCCAATCATCTCCACTCCAGCATCCGCTTTGTCTCTCGAATTTCTCCCAGCCTCTTTCGATGAATCGAAAAACGATTGCGTAGATGATCCACCGACAGTAAATGTCGAAATGTCGACCTAAAAGATCGGGCCAGGATATGGCCTCGCGCAAGACGAATCGCCGGAATCCCGGAAAAGCCCAGAGATTGCTTCACTTGGCATACGCGAAGACTTTTCAATCTGCTCGATTCGAATATTGGCCTTGAACTTGCTCCAGGGAAGCTTAAGACAACCTTAAGGTGTCTGACCGTTTCGGTTAACAACCGGACGATACATTTCAGCATGAAAGGTACGATGATGAGCGACCCCACAACCGAAAGATCGATGGTGGAACACCCATCGCGAAGAAGCTTCCTGGGAATGAGCTCGGTGGCCCTGGCAACTGCGGCATTTGCGGGCCTGACGGCGAATGCTCAGGAAAAGGCCAGCACGCAAAAGGCAGAACACGATCATTCCACGAGCGACCCGGGACAGGAGAACAAGTCTCTTCTAACCGAAAACCCGAACTCCAATACTCCGCCGCCAACGGATCATGGCGATGTTGTGCCGCTCTGGTATTCCTTCGATCTGGTCAAGAAGCGCGTTGAAGAGGGTGGATGGACCCACGAGATAACTGAGGTCGTCCTTCCCTCCTCCAAGGATATCGCGGGGGTCAACATGCGACTCACTGCGGGCAGCTATCGCGAGATGCACTGGCACACGGCTGACGAGTGGGCTTACGTGCTTTATGGAAACGCGCGCGTCACGGTGATGAATCCCGACGGCACCATGTTCATCGGTGATGTGAGTGAAGGCGATCTTTGGCTCTTTCCCGCAGGCTTTCCGCACTCCATTCAGGGGCTTGGCCCGGATGGAACGGAGTTTCTTCTAGTCTTTAACCAGGGGAACTTCTCGGAGGATGGAACCATGCTTCTCTCGGAGACCGTGGCGCACATACCTCCCGAGGTATTGGCAAAGAATACAGGGCTGGATAAGAGTGTCTTCGCCAAAACGCCCGGGGCGCCACTCTACATCTTTCCTGGCAGCCTGCCCAAGTCCCTCAAGGAGGACAAGGCAGAGATTGGGGGAGAGGCGGTTGCCTCGAAGTATCAGTACACCTTCCACATGAAAGGGATGGCGCCCACGAGGTCGAGCAAAGGCGGTGAGGTCCGCATCGTTGACTCCAGCTGCTTCCCGCCTTCGACACATATTGCTGCGGCTTTGGTCACCCTCAAACCCGGCGGTCTGCGCGAGCTCCATTGGCACCCGACCTCGTCCGAGTGGCAGTTTTACATCGCCGGCAAGGGCCGCATGACGGTGATGTTCCCTGTCGACAATGCTCGCACTATGGACTTCAACGCCAACGACGTGGGATACGTTCCGTCTAATGCCCCACATTACATCGAAAACACAGGGGATACCGACCTGGTCTTCCTGGAAACCCTGGCAGCAGCGAATTTCACGGACGTATCGTTGAACCAGTGGCTCAGGCGCGTCCCCAGCGAAATGCTGAAGGCACACCTGAACATCGATAAAGAGATGGCCATGAAGATCCCGGCGGAGAAGTTGATCGTCATCTAGCAGACACGTGGGAACCAGGTAACAGCCGGGCGCGATGCGCCACGGTACGGGAGAAATAAACATGGGCGAAGTACTCACCCCAACGCATCTACTAATTGTTGCTGTCGTTGCGCTTGTACTCTTTGGCGGAAATAAGCTGCCCGAACTCGGTAAGGGGCTGGGCGAAGGTCTCCGCAGTTTCAAAGACGCAATAAGAGGGCTGGCCGATGACATCGATGGTCCGGGCAAACCAGCGCAGACCATCGTGTCTAAACCAAAGGAATCACTGCAGTGATCCCCAGCCAACACCGTGATTGGCCTGCATAGGGCTTCTCTATGCGGGCCAACCGGTTTTTAACCTGAACTATCTACGCGAGGATGGTCAACAGGCCCGAAGCTCACGAAAGGAACCAAATGGTGGATATAGTTCTGCTCCTGATGGCGATCGCTTCCGCGATCTCACTCCTCGTCGTGAGCCCGCGGGATTTACAGAGGAAAACTATCCGATCATTGAAAGAGTGTGAAGGATGGAACTCTGGCACGCCCATGGTCGCGGCGAATATAGACAAGCCCGGGCAATCCGGGTGAGTAGTGGTTCAGGTTCAAACACCCGTCGTCAAGAAGGAACTATGAGCCTGATCGGTCTCCGGAAAGGTGACTTTTCTCTAGAAACGTGGATGTAGCGAATCCAATGCGATCGAATGAGCGTCTATTCAAGTGATGGGCGCCAGCATGGTTTCTGGTTCTGTAATGAGACCAGCTCTAGAGACAATTGCCTACCGCTAGCGCCAATCATCTGAGGTGCCATGTTTGCCTTTGCTTGTCTTGCTGGTGGTTTCATTGTTGCCTCCACAGTATTC
>CAZSUK010000322.1:0-7555 GCA_964609355.1 uncultured Acidobacteriaceae bacterium
CAGCTCGTAGAGTCCGCTGGCTTTAAACGTGTTTGTTTCATCCGCACCGGAAACTGCCCACTCAGGCCGCTGGTTGTATTTGTTGAGAGCAGCCGCGGTAAAACTCGAGAATCCGCTGCTGGTGTTGTCCCATAACCTTGAGAGCGTGTAACCAGCCAGGAAATTTAGACCGTTGGTGAAACGCTTCTCCACCTCGATCTGCCCTGATTGGTAGTAAGTCGTTCCCGAACCTTCAAAATTGTTGAAGACGTAAGAGTACTGCGGGAACGGGGCCAGCGACTGCCCAACCGTGGCCGAGCCACCGAAGTCGCTTACAAAATTAGCGTAGGGCACGGTATAGCCTGCGGCCTGTGCACTGCCATTGGCAAAGCTCAATCCCAGAGTGTTTCCCAGCGAAAAATAATTGGGATTGAGCTGATTAGGCGTGTTTAGCTGACTGGGAAGATGGATGACGCGGTTCCCAAGCCAGGCAGCGGTGACAAAGATGTCATACGGTACGCGGCGTTGCACGTTCACGTTCCATTGCTGGCTGTAAGGAGCGTATCCGTCGTTCTTGCTGAAGTCGTTGATCTGCGTGCCCACGCCGAGTCCGGGGCTGAAGGGCGTTGGCTGAGGATTCGGTAGTTGGGTTTTGTCCCAGCTGCCGAAGGACGATTGATTGGTACCCGTGGTGCCGCGGGTGAAGGAACCAACCAGCAGATTGCCATAGTTCACTGCAACTTTACTAGTTCCATACTCATAGGCGCCGCCATTCAGGAAAGCAACGCTGAATCCTGCCTGCAGAACCGTCTTGTCGTCCAGCTGATAGGCAAAGCCCAACCTGGGTCCGAAATGTCCCCAATGAATATCCGCCCGCGTGTAACCCGCTTCTCCGGTGCCGTTGCCAAACTTCGTAGCGGCTCCTAGTAGGCCACCGGCTGCAGGATTGGCAGCCGTGGGATTGAAAAACACGATCAAGTTGTTGTTTTCGGTGAAGGGAACCATAATGTCCCAGCGCAGGCCCAAGTTGACCGTTAGCTTGGGTGACAGTTTGATGTCGTCCTGAATGTAAGGTGCGATGAGGAAGTTGCGGAGCCGTAGTTGTTGAGAGTTTGCGCGATTGACCGTATCAGGAAGACCGAGCAGGAAGCTCGCAAAGGCGCTGCCGTACTGGCCAAAGTTCGGATCGGTGGGGCTGGGGGTAGAGGTCTCCTTTTGGCTGAAAGCGAATTGTCCTCCCGCCGTTTGTTCCTCGTTGTCATCCTGGTAGGAGCGGCGGAATTCGCCGCCGATATTAAAGGTATTCCGGCCTTTGGTCCACAACCAGTTGTTCACAATCGCGATACCGAGCTTGCGATTAATCGATTGCAGCCAAGACCCTTGCGTGCCCCAAGAAGTCAGCGTGTGCTCGCCGTCAAACGTAATGTAGGGCGGAATCACGCCAGCCTGCACGGCAGGAAAGTCGTACTTAGTCTGGTTGAACTGGTTGTTGATCTCGCCCAACCAGCCAAAGCCGGCAGTCATCACCAGGTTTGGTGTGACCGTGTAGTCATAGGTCAGCATAAAGCCGCTGCCCAGTGCCGGTTCGAACTTCATGCTGTTCAGCGGATTAGGAGCAATGACCAAAGGATTGTTGTCAAAGCTAAAGTTGCTGAAGCTATTCCGCCATTGGCTGTAGTGCACGCTTTGGTTCGCCTTTATTTTCTGATCGATAGTAAAACCCCACACATGTTGAATGTGAGGATTGATAAAGGGAGCGTAGCTCTTGTTGCTGTCGAGACCGCCGACGCCGCTGCCGGGTCGATCTGGATTGGGGATGAAGGGAATGAGAATCGCCGAGTTCGGGCTAATGCGATTCGGCGGAATCACGTTCAATTGCCCGTTGTATTGGAATTGCTGCCCGGTCGTGGGGTCATAGATTGGTATTAATTGGCCCGTGCTGCCATTCACAAAATCAGTGAAGTCGCCCGTCTTTTCGATGGCGGTCGGAACGGTGGAGACGTTGGTATTCAGGTTGTTCTGCTTGTACCACTCCTGGCTGTAGTGACCCCACGTACGGTCGCGCCCGTTGTAGACCTTGGGAATCCATATCGGCCCGCCCACGGTGAAACCGTAGTTGTTTTCATGGTCAGTGGGTGGAGTATTGGAGCCACCCCAGGCCGGACCGTTAAAGAATCCAACCGAATCGAAAAAGCTGTTGCGGTTAATCTCGAACAAATCGCCGTGATAGCGGTTGGTCCCACCGGCCATCTGGTAAGTCAGCGCGCCCTGGCCGAGACCATACTGCGCGGAGAAGGTGGAGCGCTCGACGTGGAATTCCTGCACCATTTCGTAGGGCGGATTGAAGTTGGTGGTGTAGCCTTCGGTTTCCGGTTGGGGGGCTGGGATGCCGTTATAGAGGATCTCCTCTTCAAAGTCGACGCCGCCGCCGATGCGGTGGGAGAAGGCGCTGCCTGTCGTTCCAGGCGCGAGAAACTGCAGCCCGTCGATTTGCCGTCCGCGGCCATTTACCTCTACCGGCAGCGCGGCGACCACTGCCGGCTCAACCGTGGAACCAAGTTGTGGTTGGGTCGTGTTCAGGGCGATCGCGTCTGCCGTCACTTCTACTGTTTCCGATGCTTGGCCGGTGGTCAGCGTGGCGTTGACAGTGGAGGTGACGGTGACCTCGATGTTAATGCCGTCCTGCACCGACTTCTTGAAGCCGGCCGCCTCGATGGTTACGGAATACACGCCGGGCGTCAGACCGGTGACGGCATAAGTGCCGGAGCTGCTGGTAACGGCACGGTTATTCACGCCCGTAGCCGTGTTGGTGATGGTTACGGCTGCGTTGGGGACGACCGCGCCACTAGGATCAGTGACTGTACCGGTGATGCCGGCGTTGGCTTGCGCAAAAGCGACGTTTGTTGAGGACAGCGCGAGGCATAGGGTGGAAAGAACCAATCCAGTGCGCGTGAAACTGCAAAGACTGCTCCAAACGTGCAACGTCCGCATCACATTTCTCCTAAAAAAACAGCAATTTACTTCTACTGCACCAGATGGGCGGGGCAACGCGGGCCCCTGTGGAGTTTCCCGGGGTCGACTCAGCTAATCGCTTTTATTGTGGTGGTATCGTTCCCAATGGCGGCCAATATAGAAAGTTTAGGACGACCCTGTCAAGGAGAATCTTGCGACTGTTCAGAAGCCCAATGCTTCTGAACAGTCGCACCTCGCGCCGCCCTCGGCCGGGTAGGGGAGTGGCTACTTACTCGAGTTAGGACAACAGGCAGAAACCAGGCCTCGAAATCGAGACCTGGGCCACCCACTCGGGGCTATACTGTCCCCGTTCATTGCCGGGTATTTTCTGCAGAGCGATATGCCGCTTAAGATCACTTGGGTTCGGTCACTTTCGCTGTTCTCGGTCGCATTTTTGCTTTCCGCCGGCTCTGTCTATGCCCAATCCGCTGCCTGTTCCGAGGTGCCTGCGCACGAGGCAACGCCGGCTGAGGCGGCCTACGGGCAAGGGAAGTACGAGGTTGCAGAGAGTCTTTATTTGCAGGCACTGCAGGGAAAACCCGACGATCTGGAGCTGAATTCTGCCCTGGTTCATACTCTGCTGCATGAGAGCAGGATTGCAGACGCCTGGGCCCGGGCAAACAAGGCCGCCGCCGATGCCCCACACTCTGCCAGCGCTCTTACGGCTTTGGCGGAAACGCAACTGCGCCAGGGGCAACCATGGCTCGCCGCGCAGACACTTGATTCCGCTGCCGCGGCGGACCCTTGCTATGCTCGCGTTCACCTGATCCGTAGCCGCATCTTTCGCATCGACTCCATGTATGCCTCGGAACGTGCCGAGCTCCAAGCCGCTTACCAGATCGACCCCACCGGCCCGGATATCCGCCGGTCATGGCAGCACACCGTCAATCCTGCCAATGACATTGTCCGCATTGAAGAATCCCTCGCCACCATGCCTAACCTGGAGCCTGAAATCCGGGAAAAGGCCAGCGCTTCGGCGACCGCAATGATGTCTCTCCTTTCGGAAAACTCGCAGACTTGCCAGAGCGCACCGATCTCCGCGCACGTCACTCTTCCCCTGCTCGCCTCTTACGAGACAGTGAAACAAATCAACAGTTACAAGATCGGGGTGGAGTTTCCCAAGGGAAAGGCCAGGCTCACCATCGATACCGCTGCGTCCGGACTTTATATCAGTCGAACCCTGGCTGAGAGTCTTGGTCTTCAGCACGCAGAAGGCGCACCCGCCGGCACGGTTCAGGCCGATACTCTTCATATAGGAGCGCTTGAGTTCCGAAACTGTATGGTAGGGGTGAGCGATACCCCCTTTGCCCAGGGAGTAGACGGCTTCATTGGCACGGATGTGTTCGCGCCGTACCTGGTTAGTCTCAACTTTCCGCAAGCGAAACTGGCGCTGGAACCGCTTGCTCACCGCCCGGATGAGCAGAAGAACGCATTACCCGGAGACCGCTATTCCGGGCCGGGTGAGCAAAGCTATACGCCCGTCTACCACAAGAATCAGTATCTGCTTGTTTCGGTCATGATCAATAAGAAGGACCGCAGGCTTTTCGTTCTTGACACGGGAATTCGCCTTAGCACGATGACGCCGGAGGTAGCGCACGCCGTTTCCGGCACTCGTCTGAACTTCACGAACTCGATTCCGACCGTCTCCGGCGCAAAAGTGCAGATTTATCGCGATAGCTTTGATCTTCAATTCGCCAACCTCTCGCTGGATCACAAGGACCACATCCTGGAGTTCGACCCGTCGACGATCGAGCAGAATGCCGGGATGGAGGTGGCGGGAATGCTTGGCTTCGACATTTTGCAGTCACTTGTTATCCACATCGACTATCGAGACGGGTTGGTAGGTTTCGATGCCCCGGTCTCAAAGCTCGCTCCAGTGGAGGCAGCTTCCTCTCATGCCGCCGCGCCAGCTTCCTCGAGCAGCGATGGGAAGCCCTCAGACTGCAATCAGTATTCGAACCAGGACGGCGATCATAACTTCAGCTCCGCGATCCTGGGAGGCATCGTCGGCGGGCTGGACTCAAAGCATCTCAAGGTGGGGCAGTCGATCCAGGTAAAAATTCTTCGCGACTGGATAGCGCCCAGCTGCGCCCTTACCACGGGAGCTGCGCTTTACGGACACGTGCTGGCAGCCACAGCTTCCAAAACCCCAGGCGGTTCGGAGCTGGCTGTCGTTTTCGACCATGGCGATTGCTCAGGCCGCCCTAAGCAGGAGCTTTCGCTCAGGATCATCGGTCTGGTTCGAAGGGATACAGACTACGCGGGTGTCCATAACGCTATGCCGACGGAAGTGCACGGCGGAGCCAAGTCAATTTCCACTACCGCTGCTTCGATGGGGACAGAATCGGACGACGATACGAAGGGCCCTAAATTGATTCACACTGGCGCCGTCCTCGGTGTTCCGCATCTGAAGCTGGTTCCGGAAGGCGGCCCGCAATGTAGTGCCATGCTCACCAGCGAAGAACCCAGCATCCGCCTGGGCAGCGACGCAGAGTTCATCCTGACGATGCAAGCCATACCGCAGTAGCCGAGCCAGGAGCGAAGTTGCTACCATTCGTGAGTTGGGCAACGGCCTATGGGTACAAAATTTTCCACCACATTGCCAGGGGAGCGCAATCGGAGCCGGATGGTTACTCTTTGTTCCGGGTTTCTCTTTGTTTGCGTTATGGCGGCAGGATGGAACGGATGCCAAGCCCATGCCCAGGAGGCGCAGCCGGCTAACACTTTGTTGGCTCAGGCCAGGGCCGCGGTACAGGCAGGATCATTTTCCAGCGCCGAAATGCTGGCAAGAAAGTATGTCTCGCAGGAGGACGCTTCGGCCGACGGACACTATCTGCTCGGTTACATTCTTTCGCATGAGGGGAAGGCGAAAGAGTCTTTGGGCGAGTACACGCGCGCGGCCCAACTACGCCCTCCTTCCGCGAACGACTTCAAGGTGGTCGCGGTGGATTATGTGCGGTTGGGGGATTTCCTGGACGCGGACCAATGGTTTACCAAGGCCCTGGAAATTAATCCCGCGGATGCGGACGGTTGGTACTATCTCGGGCGCACGAAGTATAACGAGAATCGTTTTTCTGAAGCAATCGATGCATTTCACACGTGCCTCAAGCTCGATGCGCATAACGTAAAGGCAGAAGACAATCTTGGGCTTTCGTATGAAGGTCTCAACCAGATAGAAGAGGCGACCCAGGCATTCCGAACAGCCATCGCCTGGCAGACGGGCGGAAGCGAGCGAGATGCTCAGCCGTACATCAATATGGGAATGCTTCTGATAGACCAGGACCATCCGGAAGCCGGCCTGGCTTACCTGCAAGAGGGAGTAGTTCTGGCACCACAAAACCCAAAGGCGCATGAGCAACTAGGACGCGCCTATCTCAAGCTGAAGCGATGGAGTGACGCGCACAACGAATTGGAAAAGGCGGTTCAACTGGCTCCCAATAGCTCCAGTTTGCATTATGAGTTGGCCATGAGCTATCGCGATCAAGGACTGAAGGAAGAGGCCAAGAAGGAGTTCGATCGTTGCACGAAGCTGAATGCTACCCACTCGTCAGTAGAAACTCCGAATCCATAGGCAATGCCTGATCGAGATGGAGGTGGTTGCTGACGGGCGAGCTCGGCAGTGTGTCGTCCCTTCGGGACTCGCCTCATAGGCTTATCCTACCCGGCACTTCCGTGCCGGGCTACAGGCTGTGGCGTCCCTTCGGGACTCGCTCCAATGCAAACTCGGGCAATAGGCTTTGGACTTTCAACGCCGAAAAAATATTTCACCCATGGGCGCCCGTGCCGCCAGGGCTAAAAGCCCAAATTTTATTAGCCGGGCTTTTAAGCGGGTTTGAAAACCCGCTCCCCCGGACTGAAGTCCGGGGCTACACCAAAGGATTGGAAGGCTGAGATCCGCAGTCTTTCAATCCTTTTTCGGCACGACTAAAGTCTTGCCCGGATACAAACCAAAGTTCTCATGCAAACTATAAAGCCCTGAATGCATGCATCAGAACGTTCTCGCGGGTTTGAAAATCTGCTCCTGGGTTGAAGTCCGGGGCTACAGCATAAGGATTGGGACGAAGAAGCGATCAGGCAAGCCGATGCATCTGCCGCCTTTGAATCACGCAACAGTGGATTGGCGCACGATCAGCCTCGGCTCTACAAAAGAAGTCCGCGGTGGATCATCCGGTTCGGTCGACAACGTAAGCACTCGCCGGGCAGCGG
Organism: uncultured Acidobacteriaceae bacterium; assembly: GCA_964609355.1. GTDB lineage: Bacteria > Acidobacteriota > Terriglobia > Terriglobales > Acidobacteriaceae > PALSA-350. The sequence goes on from CAZSUK010000322.1 coordinate 7,198, forward strand.
CCTCGCCCATGCGCTCGATCGATTGGTCGACCGAGGTGAGCGGCACCTTCAAATACTGTGCGTAGCGCAAGTTCCCGCAGCCGGCGAAGGCAACGTCACCCGGGATGCTGAGGCCAGCTTGCATCGCCGCCTCCATCGCGCCAATGGCCGACAAATCGTTGTAGCAAAAAACCGCGTCTGGCAGATGCTTCTGCGCCAGCAGCTCCTGCATCGCGCGATAGCCGGCCGAGTCGCCTCCCTCCTCAAACCGTTCGCGGGTTACGACGTAGCTCTTCGGGAGCTTCATTCCGGCGACGCTGAGTGCATTGCGAAAACCCTTGAAGCGATCGATCGCAGGGCTCGTTCCGTGGCCGCCAAT